>DAEV01000129.1 GCA_002509495.1 Methanolinea sp. UBA473
GGGATCACCGGGCAGGACGGGAGCTACCTCGCGGAGCTCCTGGTCTCGAAGGGCTACGAGGTGTGGGGGATTGTCCGGAGGGGAAAGGATCTTTCCGGGAGCCACCTGGAGCCTGTACTGGCGGAGATCCACCTTGTGAATGGGGACCTCTCCGACCAGGAATCGCTGGATCGGGCGCTTCGGGAATCCAGGCCTGACGAGGTGTACAACCTTGCGGCCCAGCCGGACGTCGCGCTCTCCTGGCAGCAGCCGGTCCTGACCGGGGAGGTCGACGCGATGGGTGCGATCCGCCTCCTCGAGGCGGTCCGCCGCCACCGGAAGGATGCCCGCCTGTTCCAGGCATCCTCGGCCGAGATCTTCGACCGGGCGGCCCCCGCCCCGCAGAACGAGCAGACCCCGTTCCGCCCCCATTCCCCCTACGGGGCAGCCAAGCTCCACGCGTACTGGGCGACGGTGATGTACCGGGAGAGCCACCGGCTCTTTTGCGGGAACGGGATCCTCTTCAACCACGAATCCCCGAGAAGGCGGATCGATTACGTCACCCGCAAGGTCAGTGACGGGGCGGCCCGGATCGCGGCCGGCCAGGCCACGTCTCTCCGCCTTGGCAACCTCGACGCCGTCCGCGACTGGGGGTTTGCCGGTGACTACGTAGAGGCGATGCGGCTCATGCTCGCCCAGGAAGAAGCCGACGATTACGTCATTGCCACAGGGGAGGCGCATTCGGTGCGTGAATTCGTGGAGCTGGCCTTCCATGAGGCGGGACTGGACTGGAAGGACCACGTCGTCATCGACGAAGACCTCCTCCGCCCGGCGGATCCCCGGGTGCTCATCGGGGACTCGCGGAAGGCGTGGGAACGGCTCGGCTGGAAGCCCCGGGTCTCATTTTCGGAGCTTGTCAGGCTGATGGTCCGGGCGGACCTCGGACGCTACGGTGTCGGGTAGGGTTCCGGTACGCATTTCTCCCTTTCCAGGGAGGGGATCCTGCAGTTTTTTCAACTCGTGCTCCGAGAGTGTATTCATGCGCTACGTGGTCACCGGGGGGGCCGGATTCATCGGTTCCCACCTGTCAGGGGTCCTGGCCGATCGAGGTCACGAGGTCCTGATCGTCGACGATCTCTCGACCGGGCACGAAGAGAACATCCAGGCGATCCTGGACGGGTCCCGGGTTACCTTCACCCGGGACACCGTCATGGACTACGAGGATCTCACCACCTATTTCGAGGGGGCTGACGGGGTGTTCCACCTGGCGGCGATGGTCTCGGTGCCCCGGTCCATCGAGCACCCCATGTCAAGCCACGACATCACCCTGACAGGGACCCTAAACGTCCTCCTCGCGGCCCGGGATACGGGTGTAAAAAAAGTTGTCTGCGCCTCGTCGGCCGCAGTGTACGGGAACCTCCCGGGCCTCCCGAAGAAGGAGGAGATGCCGGTCGACCCCCTCTCCCCGTATGCCGTGGCCAAGCTGGCCGGGGAGCACTACGCCCGGGTATTCTCATTGAACTATGGGCTCTCCACCGTCTCGCTCCGGTACTTCAATGTATACGGGTCCCGGCAGGACCCGAGGTCCCAGTACGCTGCCGCCGTCACCCGGTTCATCTACCAGATCGCAAACGGGAGTCTCCCGGTCATCTACGGCGACGGGGAGCAGACGAGGGACTTCGTATACGTAAAAGACGCCGTCCAGGCGAACATCCTGGCCATGGAGAGCCAGGCGGAAGGGGTGTTCAATATCGGCAGCGGAAAAGAGACGAGCGTGAACACCCTGGCTGCGACGCTCCTGGAGCTCTTCGGCGTCCGCGGTGAGCCGATCCACGAGCCGGAACGTCCCGGCGAGGTGAAGCGTTCCGTGGCGGACATCACGAAGGCGAAAGAGGCCTTCGGCTACCGGCCGGAATATGGGTTGAAGGAAGGTTTAATCGAGCTCGGGAATGAGACGAGCGCCCGGAGCGTGTTGGTTCCGTAGGGCATGAATTCGAACATTGCTCAGTGAGAAGATCATAAGATCCTTCTCCGATCTTACCGCACATCGTATCAGGCGCTCTTGGGGCAATACGGCCCCGCCGGCTGTGGCATCCCGGCAATGCGATGAGCCCGTGTGCCGGGCATTGTTCCATTGTAGTGTTCCAACGAATGGAGAAACCATTCGTCCAGGCACCCAACCGCCGCGGGGGCGCCTATGGGAACCCTCATGCCCAAGGGCAGAATGTCAGGCCACCGCAGGTGGCCCCAGGGTGCGAGGGGCGGAGCCCTTCGCGGCGATTTCGGGAGCGGCGGGGGTTATCGTGCGTGAGGGATGGGGGCGACAGCCCCTACATTTGCAGTCCTCTGAATGAACCATTCCGCACACTGTATTCGACACCTTTGTGGGCGATGCCCCCCCCGGTTGCGATCAGCCCTGTGCCGGGAATCACCGATTATCCCCCGGGCAGGTTCTCCTCGCCGCCACGATTGCACCGATCCCCAGCGATACAATCCCCGAAAGGATTCCCACCCCTGCTTTCGTGGGTACGGGAGTCGCTGCCGGGATCGTGGCAGGCGCGGATGGGACGGGAGCGGCGGGAACCGGGGGCGTGAGGACGGGAGACATCAGGGCATAGGTCCCGGTCCCGGTGACCGGGGCGTTCACCCATCCGGCCGCGGAGGCGGAGGAGAGCCCTGTCCAGGAACCGTTCACGTATTCCATGATCGCAAGCCCGGACTGCGACTCGCCTGCCGGGACTGCAAACGAGATCCTGCCCGGAGGAAGGAACGTCGTGTTCTGGGGTACGAGGCTGTAGGGGCCGGCCGCCAACCTCCATGATGCGGGAATGTCCCCTGCGGCGGTCTTCAAAATACCCACGTAACCGGTGTTTGCGACCCGGACCCGGACTTCGCCGTCGGCAGAGGTGAAGTTCTTCCAGGTCCCGGGTGCCGGGGTTGCGGCCTCCGGGACCGTGCCCGCAGAGCCGGAGGATGGGGGGGCAGCCGTCGGCCCGGCGACGGTCACGGTCTTGTAGAGAACCTGTCGCCCGTTTACGAGGGCTGCGAGGGTGATGGTCCCTGCGGGCACGCCATCGGAGACAAAGGAGATCTCGGAGGTGTCCGGGCCCTGCTTGGAACCTGTCACCTGCAGGCTGGCGGCTACATCCGTTCCGGTGGGAAGCGAAGTGCCGGAGAGCCGGAAGTAGTCATAGGTGCCGTTCGGGAGGTCGAGGGACCGCGTAGTCGTGTACCGGCCGTCTGCGGACTTTCCCGTGATCGCCACGATGGTGTCGTCCTTCATCACCTCCAGGCGGTTGGTGGAAGTCCCGGTGAGCGTGGCCGTAACGGTGCTGTTCCGCAGCCCGAAGGGGAGCTGGAACTGGGACATCTGGAACCGGAAGTCCGAGTTGGGCTGGACCGCAAAGGATGCCTCGACCAAAAGAGAGAAGGTCGCGTTCTCGGGCAGGTCCCGGATGGAGACCCAGATCACCTGGCCGTCGGAGACGACGTCGGGGCGCTCGGTGATGGTCACGGCCGTTGCGGGGAGGGCCAGTGCGAGCACAAGCAGGAGCAGGAGCGGGCGGCGGTTCATTATGTTCCTGTGATCAGGGGATAGGGCACGGGGGAGAAAAACCTGACGGACACCCTCCGGGGGTCGTATCCATCGCCACCGGGGTCCCAATCGCGGTCACCGATGCAAATTCCCCCCGCGGAAGGACTGCAGACCCTGGTGTTCGGAACCCTTATGCGATTTCCCTCCTAATCCCAGGGTATGCAATCCCGGATCCTTCTTTCCCTCATCGCCGTTGGCCTGGTACTTGCCTGTGCGGGGTGCGTCACGAAGACGGAGCAGCCCGCGGGTGCCGGCGCGACCCTCTCCCGGATCGTGGAGGCGATCGACTCGGAACAGCTCGCCCTCCGGGAGACGAACCTCGCGAACGCCGCCAGGATCCGGGAGTCCGGGCTTGGCGGCAACGAAACGAAGCAGATCCTCGGGGAGGCGCTGCGGGAACATTCCTGGACGGTCTCCTCGCTCGTGGTCGATCGTGACGGCATCGTGAGGACGATCGCCCCCGACAACTACCGCGGGATCGTGGGGGTCGACTATGGATCCCTTTACCCGGCGAACGAGGTGAACCGGTTGCAGGCCCCCTTCACGAGCAATGTGTTCCTGTTGGGGGAAGGGTTCTACGGGGTCATGCAGAGCGCACCGATTGTTTCCAACGGGACATACCTGGGGTACGTGGATATCACCTACCGCCCGGAGGTTCTGATCGATCGTGTGGTAAGCCGGGAAGTATCGGGGACCGGATACGATGCCTGGGTGGTGCAGGCGGACGGACGGATCCTCTACGACGTCCACGGGGAGGAGATAGGCCGCAACCTCCTCTCGGATCCCCTCTACCAGGACCCCGGCCTTAAGGAGTTCTTTTCGAGGGTCGTGTCCGAACCCTCCGGGACGGGTGTGTACAGGTACTGGGACCGTGACTGGGAACGGCAGGTGACCAAGGAGGCCGTGTGGGACACGGCAGGGATCGACGGGGCCGTGTGGAGGGTGGTCCTCACCGGTTCGGAGTCAGGGGCTCTGCCCGCGGTCTCCGCAGGCCGGAGTGCGATCTCCGGATCCGACATCGCATCCCTTGATGCATACGTCTCGTCCGCCGTTGCCTACGCCCGCGAACACGGCAGGGAAGAAGCCCTCGCGGTGTTCAACGACCCGCAGGGGCAGTTCACCACCGCCGACCGGTACATCTTCGCGTACGACATGAACGGCACCACCCTTGCCCTCCCGTTCCAGCAGGGGGTCCTCGGCGGGGACCGCCGTGGGATCACGGATCCGAACGGCGTTGCGTTCATCGACGGACTGATCATGGCGGCCTCCGCAGGCGGCGGCCATCTCTACTACGTGTACCCGGACCCTGTCGCAAACTTCGAGGAGAAACTCAAGATCTCCGCGGTCCTTCCCGTGGACGGCGAATGGTTCGCAGGGTCGGGCCTCTACATCTCCCACCTCCAGACCTCGTTCTCTCCGGAAGAACGGGATGGTCTCGTGCAGCGGGTCAGGATGGCACGGGAATTTGCGCAGGCGGTCGGCCGGGAGCAGGCCGTCGCCGCGTTCAACGATCGCTCGGTGAATGGGCTGCGGGGGAGGATTATATCTTTGCCTACGACGCGGACGGCACCACCCTTGCCCTCCCGTTCCAGCCGGAACTCGTCGGCACCAACAGGCTCGGGTACAAGGATAAGTATGGCGTGGCAGGGGTCCGCTGGGAGGTTGAGATCGCAAACCAGGGCGGGGGATTCGTGTACGTCGTGTACTTCAACCCTGATACCGGGAGGGAATCCTTGAAACTATGTTACGTACTTCCGGTGGACGGGACCTGGCTCGTGGGATCCGGAGTGTACGGGCCGGAGGTGTGAGGGAGCCCCATCCCTTCGTAAGCGAAAGGTCGATACATTCGCATGTGCCATCCAGTAGTGTGACGATCGGGAGGGACACGGGGGCTCCCCGGCACGATTCTCCAGGCTCCAATCCGGGAGTATTCCGGGGACCGGCAGTGGGATCCTACGGACGGACGCGTCACCGGTTCCTCCGGGAAGTTCTGGATGCATGCTGACTTAACCAGCAAGGGAAACGTTCCGGGAGGGGCGGCATCTCGTTGTTGTGTGATATCATGAGGGCGCTCGTAACAGGCTGTGCAGGGTTTATCGGGAGTACGCTGACCGACCGGCTGATCCGGGAAGGGTACGAGGTGATCGGGATCGACAGGTTCGCCGAGTACTATCCACGGGAGATTAAGGAGAGGAACCTGTCCGGTGCGAAGGCACACCCGCGTTTTTCCTTTATCGAGGAGGATATCGTCGAGATGAGGACGTTCCCCGATGTCGACCGTGTCTTTCACCTGGCAGCCCAGGCAGGGGTCCGCGCTTCCTGGGGCAGCAGTTTTGATGTGTATACCCGCGACAACATCCTGGCGACCCAGCGGCTCCTGGAGTTCTACAAGGACAGGACGATAAGAACATTCGTATACTCGTCCTCGTCGTCCGTGTACGGCGATGCGAGGTTGCCGCTCCGGGAAGACCAGATGCTGCAGCCCATCTCACCGTACGGGGTCACGAAGCTTGCCGCGGAGCATCTCTGCTACCTTTACTGGAAGAATTACGGCGTCCCTGCGGTGGCGCTCCGGTATTTCACCGTGTACGGCCCCCGCCAGCGGCCCGACATGGCGATCCACAAGTTCCTCAGGGCGATCCTGAACGGAGACGAGGTGCTCGTCTACGGGGACGGCAACCAGACCCGCGATTTCACCTACGTCGACGATATCGTGGAGGCGAATGTCCTGGCAACGATGGGCGACCATTCGGGAGAAGTCTTCAATATCGGGGGCGGAAACCGGATCAGTGTCAACGACCTGATTGCGGGCATCGAGTCGATCACGGGAACCGATGCGAAGATCACCCACGCGGAGCAGCAGAAAGGCGATGTGTTGGACACCCTGTCCGATGCACGAAAGGCAAAAGAGATCCTTCACTGGCATGCAAAAGTCGGGATCGGGAAGGGGCTGGAACAGTACGTTGCATGGCTGAAAGGGATGAACCGCGGTTGATTTTTTTATCGGGCAGGAGGATCGCGGGGGAACGATCCCTGCCAGACGGCATCCAGTGACTTCCGGTTTCCCGATGCGGAAAAACAATTAAAAATATAAGAATACTACATGGAAAAGGGAAATAACGTGAAAAAATGGGACATAGGGGGCCTGGAGTGAAGCGCTGTTGCACGGGATCCGGGACCTGTCCGGACGGTGTGAGTTCGTGAATTTGTTGACTATTTCTGTGGTGGGGACCGGGTATGTCGGGGCTGTCACGGGTGCGTGTCTTGCGGAGCTCGGGCACCCGGTCGTGTTCGTCGGCCGCGATCAGAGGAAACTCGATCTCATCTCTTTTGGGAAAAGCCCCATCTTCGAGTGCGGTCTTGACCAGTTGCTGGCCAGCAACAAGGGGAGAATCACGACGACAACCGATCTTTCCGATGCGGTCAGGAGCACCGACCTGACCTTTATCTGCGTAGGTACGCCCTCCCAGGAAGACGGATCGATCGACCTGCAGCAGATCAGGGAGGTATCGCTGTCCATCGGGAGAAGTCTTGGGGGCGACGAGAGGCGCCATACCGTGATCGTGAAAAGTACGGTGCTTCCGGGGACGACGGAGAACGTGGTGATCCCGATCCTGGAGAGAGAATCCGGAAAAAAGGCATTTGTCGAGTTTGGGGTGGCTTCGAACCCCGAATTCCTCAAGGAGGGAACTGCGGTCGAGGATTTTTTCCACACCGACAGGGTCGTACTCGGGGTCAACGACCGGGCCACGAGGGATCTGCTGGAACAGGTCTATTCCCCGCTGCACGTCCCCCTTTACGTCACGACGATCCGCACCTCCGAGATGATCAAGTATACGAGCAATGCGTTCCTGGCCACCAAGATCAGTTTCGCGAACGAGATCGGGAACCTCTGCAAGGAGATGGGGATCGACAGCTACGAGGTGTTCCAGGGGGTCGGGATGGACTCGAGGATCGGCCCGCAGTTCTTCCGGTCCGGCATAGGGTTCGGCGGGTCCTGTTTCCCGAAGGACGTACGGGCGCTCGTGGCCCATGCACGGGCGCTCGGCATCGAGCCGCGGATCCTGGATGCCGTGATCGGGACCAACGAGGATCAACCCGGCAGGATGATCGGGTTGCTGAAGCGGCACGTGGACATCGCCGGGAAGACGATCGGCGTCCTCGGCCTTGCCTTCAAGCCGGACAGCGACGATATCCGGGAGAGCAGGGCGATCCCGGTCGTGGAAGCGCTCCTTGCGGGCGGGGCGCACGTCGTCGCGTTCGATCCGGTTGCGATGGACAGGTTCCGGGCGCGTTTCCCCGGGATCGCCTACGCGAAGTCCGCCCGGGATGTCCTCGACGCAGACGCCGTCCTGATCGTGACGGAGTGGAAGGAGTTCGAGGACCTGGACTACCGGGGCCGGACCGTGATCGACGGCCGCAGGATCGGGAAGGCAAGGGTGGAGGCCGGCGTGTACGAGGGAGTCTGCTGGTGAGGGGGGGCGTTTCGCTCCTGTTTGCGCATAGCGGGATGCCGTGATCCGGAAGGCACCTCCTCGCCTGCTGGGGTTCTTTCCGGGCCCGGCCACGACCGCCTGAATGTTCCCTCTTTTCCGGATGGTCGCGGGGAATAACTATAATCTACTATAGCGCACTATAACTAATTATGGCGATGACGACAGTCCAACTCCGACCGGAGACGAAGCAGAAACTGAACGACCTGAAGCTTCATCCCAGGGAGACGTATGACGAGCTCATCGACCGGCTGGCAGATGCGGCATACGACGATGAATTGCTCTCTCTGGAAGAGATTGAAGATCTCAGGGCGAGTGAAGACGAGATCAGAGCAGGGCGCGTCCGAAGTCTCCGGGATATCATGAAGGATCTTGGTGATGACCAGGTGATCCGGTCCCTGGGGGAATAATGACCTACCGGGTACGATTCACCCGCACGGCTGAGAAATCATTTACCGCGTTGCCCCAGGTGGCACGGATCAGAATTGCGATCGCGCTCGAGAAGTACGCCGCGGACCCGTTTCACCGCCGGGATGGGAAGAAAATCAGGGGTTGCCCGCCCGATACGCCACGGTACCGGATCAGGATTGGTGAATACCGGGCGACGTTCCGGATCATCCAGGACCAGATGGTCATTTGCGTAGTGGCTGTCGGGAAAAAGAAGAATTACGATTCCTAGTGTCTCTCCCACCTGTTCGATGTGGGAATCCGGAGGGAAGTGTAGGGAGTGATCTCCTCCCCTGTCTTCACCCGGCCGGAAGCGTCTGCTGACCGGACGGTCGCCTGTCACCGTTTCGATCCGGTCCGGATCATTCTCTTTCGGGAAGGTTATCATCAAGGAGACGGTGCATTGAAAGGGAGAGAGAAGGAAGATCCTCCTGAATGGTAGTCCACAGGATGGCGGACCCAGAGTTCGCGGCCGGCTCCTCCTGCGATCGGGATGCCACGGAGATCGGAGATCTCCCGGTCGCAGGAGGCCGTGATCTCGGGGATCCACAGATCAGGTACTTTGTTCATACGGGTTGAGGGGGATACAGTCCGGTACTTTCGTAAATCCTTTATCTTCTGTATAGATCCGGGATATCCCGTGCTCCTGCATCGTGGCGACGAGGAGGGCGTCCCAGAAATGCAGGCCGTATCGTTCTTTTATTTCCAGGGCGCCGGGAATCGTGGTTCCCTCGTAGGAGATCACGCTCCAGCCGTCGAAACCGAGGATGGCTCCGATAAATTTCTTCACCACGGATTCCGGCATCGGGGATGCGACTTTTTCTGTCACCACCACCGCAAACTCGGCAAGGTTCTGGACCGAGACCGCGTAGCGCACCTCCCCTCTCCAGCAACGTTCCAGGAGATTCCTGGACGCGGCCCGTTTCATCGGGACGTCCGCATCAAAGAGGTACCCCAGGATGTTGGTATCGATCAGGGCCTCAGGAGCGGTCATAAAGATCCTTCCGGCCGGAGTAACGGCGCTCCCCGAAATGGTACTCCGTTTCCATGAGTTCCAGGGCTGCACGGGCAATCTCTGCCTGGGACTTCTCCTTCATCCAGAGTCTCATGGCCTCGGTAACCGCCCGGCCAAGGAATCCTTTCCGGTCGCCAATCACCCTTTTTGCCGCTTCCCGGAAATTTTTTTCCACCTCGTCATCCACACTGATGGTGATGGTTGCCATACATATACGTAGATCTTATCATTATTTAAATATTTTAGAGATCTACATACAAGAGACTGCGGATGGATTCCACGGGATAAACTCCGGCAGGATTGGGCGATAGGACCTCACTTTTCCTGTTCACTCTGTACGTGCAATCAATAGCAATCCGGGTACGATGATCTTCCCAATGCGGATTTTCATCGGGGTCGAGATCCTCCGGGTATCGGAGCGGGTGCCATCTGCCAGCCTGAAATCGGTACTGATCGAATCGACTTCTTGAGAGGGTGGGAGGGTTGGGACGTTATCCCAAGGCTCCTTTCTCCCGCAAGTTCCCTACGATGGCCCGCCCGGTCGTCCCAT
>DAEV01000107.1 GCA_002509495.1 Methanolinea sp. UBA473
TACCGCCACCCCAACTACTGCTCCCACTACCGCTCCCACCACTGCTCCAACGACTTCTGTTACCGCCACCCCAACTACTGCTCCCACCACGGTTCCTGTTACTGGCACCTCCTCCCCAGGCGGACAAGGGACGCCACCCCAAGAAGGGCAACACAATACAACCCCTCCAGGGAACGGCCAGGAACCCCCGGGTGGAGTGCCGGTCGGAATACAGAATCCCGGCATGGTAATCATCCTCCTTGCCGGGGCGATCACCACGATCATCCTATCGCGCGACGTGATGAGCTCGGGAAGAATCGCGGGAATCCCTGTAAAAAGGAGGGGTCTATTATTCTTCCTGTATGCCATTCCCTGCGTTGCACTGGGAGTGGTCCTCAGACTGTTCCTCGTCTCGGAGGCTGCATTCCTGGCCCCGGGGGGCAATTATCCGGAAGCTTTTGTCGCGATGATGCCTCTCGTGTTCTACCTCATCCTTTCCTCGTTTGCATTGATGGGGGGATCGCTGATCTCCTGGCCCCTCCGCGGGACACTGAAGGCTCATACCGTTGTCTGCCTCCTCCTGATATTCCTGGGACTGTTCGCCCTGATCAGTGCCGATCCCTCCCGAAGATACCTCCTGATCGTGGCAGTCCTGGCAGGTCTTCTCTCTGCCCTGGCTGCGAGATGGCAGGATGCTTCATTCGAGCAGCTTCATCAAGCCTCCCTCGGACGACCGGCGGATAGTTCGCTCCAACCCCTGCATGTCCCCCCGGAGGAGACCCGCGTACTCCCCCCCGCCGGACCGGAGATATTCCCGGGAGATCTCCTGGAGAGATACGAGGATATCCGCGTTGTGGGGGCAGGGGGGCTGGCCAGAGTCTTCCGGGCCAGGAATATCCTTACCGGGACCGACGTGGCATTGAAGATCCCCATCCAGGCCGACGAGGCCACGGGCAGGTGCTTCATGAAGGAGATCATGGGTTGGGAAGCCCTCCAGCATCCGAACATCGTCCGGGTCTCTGAGGTGAACATCCTTCCCGTCCCCTACGTCGAAATGGAGTACATCGGCCGCACGCTATTCGACCTTCCCCGCCCCATGCACCCGGGAGATGCTGCACGCATAGCCCTCGGCGTGGCCAGGGGGCTTTCCTTTGCCCATGAACGGGGGATCATCCACAGGGATATCAAACCCCAGAATATCCTCATCACAGGCGAGGGAACTCCTAAAATCTCGGATTGGGGGATGAGCAAGGTGATGGGGATCAGCCGTATGCCCACGGTCACCGGGTTTTCCCTTGGTTATGCCGCACCTGAACAGATCGATCCAGGAATCTTCGGCAATACGGATCCGCGCACGGATCTCTATCAGCTGGGTGTGGTCCTATACGAACTGGTGACAGGGAACGTACCGTTTCCGGGAGGCGACTTCTTCGAAATACGTTCGAGGATCGCCACGGAAAGGCCCCGGCCGCCAGTGGAATTACAGCCGGGAGTGGGACGGCTCGACTCCATCATCATGAAATGCCTTGAGAAGAAGCCTTTCGACCGCTACCAGACTGCTGCAGGTCTGATCAACGATCTTGAAGCGTACCTGGTCTGGGAATCCAGGGACGAGTACAATATCTTCGAAGACTAAGTTCTCGCGTGAATTACGAGGGGCCCTGCCCCTCGAATCCCGGGCTCTTTGTGGTGGCTGATTTATTCCGAAACGAGCCCCGTTTCAAAAAATCCATGAAAACCTCGGATGTTGTCTTCACGGAAAAAATGAGGTGGTGTGCCTGAACCAGGCATAGTATGGAAAGGTGAGTGCGGATCGCCTCCCGGTCGATGCGGACCTGGAGGATGGTCGCTGCACTTGCGTGCATATCCGGATCTGGAATGCACGTGTGAGGAAGGATTGTCGGATGGAATGGTGCATGAAGGATAGATCTGGTCGAATGTCGATACATGATTCCAGTTGCCCTTGGGATGGTGTGCATGTGAGTCCTCCACCAAAGGACGGAGAACCTGGTGCCGCAGACTTCCCACCCGGCCGGAAAATGCACGGGGACGGGTTTGTGCTGAATAGACCGGAATGAACATGATTCCTTTCACCGCCACTCCTAATCCGGTCATTGATTTCCCCGGCGGGGGGGATCCATCATGCGGCCTCATTTCATGCCTCACCAGACACACATGCCTTCCCCCCGATGATAAATTAAAAGAATACGGAAGGTTTTTTCTCCTTCCCTTGGATTTCATTGATTGAACCTGCCGGTTCAGGGTACGGCAATTATGCGGCATCCCCCCATCTACCTAAAATTGAAATTCAAAGAGAGAATATCTGTTTTAGAATTGATGGCACCTCTATGATCCGCGTTCTTCTCGTAGACGATAATCCGGCACTATTCAACATCACAAAACTCCTGCTCGAGAAAGACGGCAAGATCGTAGTGGATATCTGCGACTCCGCACGCGAGGCACGTGAGAACCTGGAACGGAAGAAGTATGACGTCATTGTCTCGGACTATGACATGCCGGGTGAGGATGGTATCTCTTTTCTCCGGAGCCTGCGGGAATCGGGCCATCCGATCCCATTTATCCTCTTTACCGGGAAGGGCAACGAACGGGTGGCCATGGAAGCCTGTAATGCCGGAGCGGATTACTACATGACGAAATCCGGTCCCCCCCAGGAGGTGTTCAGGACTCTCCGTGAGAAGGTCATGAAGACGGCGGAAAAGTCACGGCCTGGCTCTTCCCGGAGAGATCTGGATCCCATGGGGGTACTCATCCTTGGATCGATGAGCGACCTGGTTCTGGTGCTGGACCGGCAGTTTCGGATCGTAATCGCCAATCCCGCCGCTGAGCGGACCTTCGGGCGAGCCTTGGAGGGTCTCTCCCTCAAGCAGGTTTCCCAGTTCCTGACCCCGGAGTCCTCTGCCCGGCTGGGGAGAGCACTCAACCACCCAATGGGAGAAACCGCACGGAATCCACGGCCGGGAAGTGCAGGACCCCCGCTCCTGCTGGAAGTCGGGACAGGGTCGGAAGTCACTTCCCACTACCATGCGGTTATCGATCTCCTTCCCGGACCTTCTGGGGCGGAGGATTTTTTCCTCATCGTTGGACGGCAGGTAGCCTCCGAATAACAGGGATACCTGAACAAGGGATTATTACTCCCTGCGGAGTGCCTGGAGACTTCTTCCGATCGACCGGAACGCCATCTCGACTTCGGAGTAATTCGGGATGTAGCGGTTCTGCAGGACCCGTACCCCGCTCTTCATGGAATCCCCGCCGAGAAGGCATCCGACGATCATCTTGTGTGTGATGCGGGAGAACCGGGCGATTTCCTGCCCGAGATGGTTTGCATCAAGCATGGCGGAAGGGACCGCAATTACGACCGCGATATCCCATTCGTCCTGGAAGCGGGTCATGATATCAAAGACCTTTGCATACCGGTCCGATCCACCGTCTCCGATGAGATCGAACGGATTGCTCCGGTTCCATATCGGGGGAAGGACCTCATCGAGGGCCGCTATCAATTCAGGGGAGGGGGGATGTAAGGCAATCCCGTACCGCTCCGCATAATCCGATGCCAGGACCGCAAAACCTCCGGCCGCCGTGATCACGACTGCACGGTTCCCCCGGGGATATCCCTCTGATGCCAGCAGCTGGGCGACATCGAAGGCTTCCTGGATCGACATCACCGGAATCACTCCCGCCTGGCGGAACGCAGCCTGGTAGACCTCGTAACTCCCGGCAAGAGATCCGGTATGGGAAGATGCGGCCTTCTGCCCTACCACGGATACTCCCGACTTCAGAGCGATTACCGGTTTGGTCCGGGCGATGTCACGGACTGTTGCCAGGAACTCCCTGCCCTTCTTGATCTCCTCGATATAGAGGATGATCGCTTTGGTATGCGGATCCGCTGCAACCACCCTGAGGTAGTCGATGAATCCCAGGTCCAGCTGGTTGCCGACGCTGATCACGACCGAAAATCCGATTTGCTCGAGCAGGCTCCAGTCTACGATGGTGGTGATCACTGCACCGCTCTGCGAGATAAATCCAATATCCCCGGGAAGCGGGGATATCGGGTCGAACGTGCTGTTGATGCGATGAGGGGGGAGAATGATTCCCAGGCAGTTGGGGCCTACGATCCGGATCCCGGATCTCCGGGCGATCGCAAGAATTTTCGTTTCGAGTTCCGCCCCTGCCGCTCCGCTCTCGCGGAATCCCGAAGACAGGATAATGGCGAGGCCGACTCCCTTCTGCACGAGATCCTCCATAATGACAGGGATTGAAGGGGCCGGGATCGCAATCACTGCGACATCGACATCGCCGGGGATGTCCATGACGTTTTTATACGCAGTCTTCCCGAGTATCTCCGTCTGATGGGGGTTGACAGGGTACAGTGTACCGGGAAATGTGAGAAGGTTCCGGAGGACTGCATAACCAATCTTCTTCGGATCCGCGGATGCCCCGATCACTGCAATGGACCGCGGATAAAAGAGGGAAGAATCGATCGGGAGGCCGGGTGTGTCCTCTTCGATCGCACTTTCGGGACTGAAATATACCCGGGCATCCACGACAACGCATCCATGCTCGTACAGGATGAGTGGATTTAAATCGAACTCCCTTATCCCGGGATTTCCCTCGAACATCCGCGAGATCCCCGCCAGAAGATCGACGAGAGCCTCTTCATCGAGCGGGGGTCGGTCCCGATAACCCCTGATCAAAGGGTATCCCTGTATCTCCCGGACCATCCGTTGCAGTGCCTGCCGGTCGAGGGGAAGGACCCGGATGGCAACGTCCCGGATGAGTTCCACGAGAGTCCCCCCCATCCCGAAGGTGAGAACTTTTCCAAAGGCCGGATCGGTCCGGCCGCCCACGAGGAGCTCAAGTCCTGGAGCGCATTCCTCCTCGAGAATAACCCCCCGGATCTCTGCTCCGGGGACCGATTCGCTTACTCGTGAAACGATGGTCGAATAGGCCACGGAAGCCTCTGCTGCCGATCGGATCCCTCTGACCACACCTCCGGCATCGGTCTTGTGTACGACACGGGGGGAGATCACCTTGGCAACGAGGGGAAATCCAAGTCTCTCTGCCGCCTGTGCGGCATCCTCCGGCGATGAGACAACCTCATGATTCGGGACCGTCACACCTTCCCCGGCAAGGAGGCTGAACGCCTCCGCTTCCGGGAGAAGACGGGGATCTGCTCCCCGGGTTCTGGTTCTCTCCTGCAGAATTATTCCTCCTTTCTTGTTGACGGTCACGGAATCCCAGGAACCGGACCCTATACTTCTCCCATTGGGTTGAGAGGATGATGAGCGTATCGGAGAAGGATCAGAGCCTCCCGGAAAAGGATTAATCCGAGAGACACCCGATTACTTCCCATGCCAGGGGAGAATCTGATTGAGGCGCTCGAGCGATTCCTCCTCGTACATCCCCGTTTCCTCCTCTCGGAGTTCGTGAGAGAGGCAGCCACGGATTCGGACCCGGAAGCGGTCGCGAGTACGGTATGGCCATTCCTGACCGGGATGTCGATTGTAACAGAACCACGCGGCAGGGATCTCCTGCTCACCCGGAAGACCCCACAGGAACCCCGTTGCCTGGACCAGGCGGAACAGGCCGGGATTGAAAAATTTTTAAGAAATCCTGCAGTTCCGCAAACGTTCCAGGAAGCAGTGGAACAGTATATTGAAAAAAAGACCGGGAAGTCATGGAACGACCCTATTGTCCTGGAACGCATCCGGAAAGCGGTTGTCCTGCAGAAGGACGAATACTGGAAAGAGCGGGAGAAGAGGCGGATCTCTTACAGGAAGGGTTACGGTGTGCTCGGCTACCTCGCATACCAGGCCCCCGGATATATGGTGCAGTTCGAGCATCTCCTGTACCTTCTTGCAGGGAAGGGACTGCTCTTCCCGCACATGAGAGTGCTTGACGCCGGGACCGGCCCCGGAGTGGTACCAATCGCTATTGATGACTTTCTTGAGCGGATCGGAGGATGCGGCGCGGATCTCTTTTCCGTCGAGCAGTCAGGAGAATTCCTCGAGGCATTCCGGTTCCTTACGGATACAGTTGCAGGAAGGCGGGGTCGGGTTCTGGTACACGCTCCCCTTGAGCGGGATCTCCGGAATATCGCAATCCGGGACATTCCTCCTTCCCTGGATCTCATCGTCTTCCAGAACGTGCTCAACGAACTCTCCGGACTTTCCCCTGTTGAGAAAGGAGACCTTGTTGCGGGCTTCGCAAAGTCTCTTGCTCTTACTGGCAGTATCCTCCTTATAGAGCCTGCCGACCTCTCGAACTCCACGGAGCTGCGGAAGGTAGTTGCCGCCGTCGAAAAAGCAGGTCTATTCCTGCATGCGCCATGCCGTTTCCTCTGGGGAGGAGAACGCTGCCGGCCGGATCACTGCTGGAGTTTCGTGGAGAAAGCCCCCATCCGCCCTACGAGGCTCATGGAGGCCCTGGCTACGGGGCTTGAAGGATACAGGTACCGAAATACCGACATCAAGTTCAGCTATGCCCTGCTCAGGAAGGTCCCGCCACCTCCTCCCTCTGCAAGTCCCTCATCCCGGCGCTTCGCCCGGCTCTCCACACTTCAACGGCACCTCAACAGGAGGGTGAACGTTGCGGCAACCGTGATGTCGGGGAACCTCGGCGACTCCAGGACGAGCGTCTTCCTTGTCTGCGATGGCACCTCGAAAAAACCTGTCTACGCCATCCTTCACGAGTACCACAAAACCCCTAATAATGAAAGACTGCTCTCCCTGCCCAATGGCGCAGCGGCCAGGTTCTGTTCGGTTCTTGTACGGCACAACCCCCGGTTTGATTCGTATAACCTGCTCGTGACAAGGGAGAGCAGGATTTCAGACCTCTGAACATGGGGAGTCGGTCCTTCCAGGATTGGATTCCTCCCGGTTTTCCTCTCCCCAGGATCCTGGCAGAACAGGGGTTGGAGGGCCATGTCATCTCTTCCATGTTTGATCGGGACGAAGGGAGAGACTTTTCCGGTGCCTGAATCCTCACATCCGGATGGATATTGCTATATCCCGTGGATTCAAATGAATGTACAACCAGGACCCGCGGGGCAGTACCGGAGACCGCCCTCCCGGGACAGGGGGATCGGGACGATGAAGCACATAATCTCCATCCGGGACCTCGACCGGGGTGAGATTGACGGGCTTCTTGACCAGGCCCGGAGGATCCATTCTCACCAGTATAATGAGCACGCCTTGAAAGGCAAGATCCTTGGTCTTCTCTTTTTTGAACCCAGCACCCGTACACGAATGTCGTTCCAGTCGGCGATCGCCCGCCTGGGTGGGACCTCCATTTCCGTGGATAGCGTGGAAGCCAGCTCAATCGCCAAAGGGGAAACCCTGGCCGACACAATCCGGGTGGTGAGCGGATATGTCGACACCATCGTCCTCCGGCATCCGAAAGAAGGCGCAGCCCGGCTTGCCAGCGAATTCGCTTCGGTGCCTGTGATCAATGCGGGCGACGGGGCAGGGCAGCACCCTTCCCAGACCCTCCTCGACCTTTACACGATCCGGCAGTCGATGCCTCTCGAAAAGATCCACGTGGGCCTGCTCGGGGATCTCCGTTATGGAAGGACGGCCCATTCCCTCGCCCATGCCCTCTCACTCTATGGAGCTACCCTCCACACAATCACTCCAAAAGGCCTCGAGCTCCCTGGCGGGATTGCCGAAGAACTCAGGGAAGCGGGTATTTGCGTCATCGGACACGAAGATGTGAGCGAGGTGATCTCGGAGCTCGATGTCCTGTATGTCACGCGGATCCAGAAGGAAAGGTTCCCTGACTCTGCATCCTACTTTGCAGTGGCCTCGAGTTACCGGGTTACCCCGGATCTTTTCAGATCCGTCCGGGACCACCTGGTCGTCCTGCACCCACTCCCCCGGCTCGACGAGATCGATCCAAGGGTGGACCAGCTCCCTTACGCCCGGTACTTCGAGCAGTCCTGGAACGGTGTCCCCGTCAGGATGGCAATGCTCCAGAAGGTGATGTCGTGAATGGGGATGACGCCCGGAAAGGGCTTCTGATCAGCCCCATCGAAAACGGCACCGTAATCGATCATATCGCTGCCGGGGAAGCATTGAACGTGTTGCGAATCATCGGTATCACAGGTACGACGCAGGAGTCGATCTCCGTTGCCACGAACGTAAAAAGCGGAAAACGGGGGAAGAAGGACATCGTGAAGATTGTGAACAGGGAGCTTCGCAAGGAGGAGGTTGACCGGATCGCGCTGATCGCCCCTCATGCCTCGATCAATATCATCCGCAATTACTGCGTCTACGATAAGAAAGGGGTGGAAACCCCTCCGTTTGTAGTAGGAATCGTCCGCTGCCCAAACCCGGGGTGCATCTCCAATACCAGCGAACCGATCCCTTCAAAGTTCCAGGTCCAGCCTAAAGGCCTCCGTTGCCTCTACTGCGACTGGCTTATCACCAAGGATATCACGAGCCACATCATCTGATCCCTTCTTCCTCTTTTCGGAAACATTTTCCTCTTGGCTGACGAGATCTCTTCTAACTCATTTCAACAATTCACAACATGCATTTAGAAACCCGTGGAGATGGCCGGACCATTATCCACAGGAGTGTGGTATTCATGAAATCGACAACTGTCATCGCCCTCACCTTCCTTCTCCTCACTGCAGGGGTAGTTTGTGCGGCTGCGATATCCCTTCAGGCCATCGATGCCTACAACCAGGGTGTGGACCTTGCAGAGGAGGGTAAGTTTTCAGAAGCCCTTTCCGCTGTTGACCAGGCATTGGCCATGGACCCCAATTTCACTCTTGCATGGGTGACGAGAGCGGGGATCCTGACCGCAACAGGCAATTTCACAGAAGCTCTGGAAGCATCCGACCGTGCCGTTGCCCTAAACCCGAACCAGTCGGAAGCATGGACAAACCGGGCCTCCGCCCTGATCCAGCTGGACAGGAACACCGAAGCCCTCGAATCTGCGGATAGAGCGATCGAGATCGATCCGCGTCTTTCTGAGGCATGGATCGACAGGGCGACCGCCCTTTCAAATCTGAACCGGACGGAGGAAGCCAATGAAGCCCTGCAGATGGTCAGGTTCCTCACCGAGCCCCCTGCTACCACTACGACTCCGGCTCCAAGCCCAACGAAATCCCCGCTTCCCTGGGTCGCCGGACTCGCGGCGCTTGGAGGGGCAGCCTGGCTCGCAAGGATAAAACGATAAACGGCAGTATCTGCCGCTTGAAAAACAATCCTTTTTCCAGGTTTTTATCGAAGATAGGGAACACACGAGATCCCTTCAATTGCTCCACGATATGATGAAAAACCGGATCATTCATTTGGCGCTGATCCACCCCGGGTGATGGCCGGATAGCGGAAGGAATCAGGGATTTTTCTCCAGAAAAAAAGTGATGCTGTGAGTATCGCATCTTCCTCTGTCGGAACTCTTTATGAATTGACTTGATCCTCGCGGTTCAATCCTTTATCCCCGCCGATCAGCACTCCCGGCTTCCCCCCTTCCCATCAATGCCGGAATTGACTCCCGAGAGGATCTTTCCGTGGGCGTCGATCTCACCCCGGTAGATCCGTGTGCTCGAGATCCACCTGCCATCGTCGGCGAGGACACAGGTGATGTGGTGAATGTCCACCTTTGTATACCCCTTTTGCTTGCGGAGGAGATTGATCTCGTGGGCAATCGGGAGGGTCTCTTCACTCACGACAAGTGCATCGAACTCCGCATCCAAGGCCGATCCGTACCGGTCGGAGAGGGGCTCGATCCGCCAGGATGCCCCATACTCCTCCCCCTGAATGAACCGCTCGAGAGCCGCCTTCCGTTCATCGTATCCGCGAACCGGGTGAACTTTCCTTGAAGCGAACGAATCTGTGGTCAGGCCTATGGTGACGATCCCTCCTTTCCCCGCGAGCTCGAAGGAACGGGCGATAAGGCGCCGGTGTCCATCGTGGAGCGGGTCGAAAGTGCCCCCAACCATAACCTTCATGGTGCCAGATACTTAATTTTCTATGCTATTATGGCTGTTGGTAGCGCGCGCGCGGCAAACGTCTTCATTGCAGGGAATGCCACGGTCCTCGGGGATGTGACCCTCGGCAGGGAAACAAGTGTCTGGTATGGAGCAGTCCTTCGGGCAGACAAGGACAGGATTGTCCTCCGGGATCGCTCCAACGTTCAGGACAACGCGGTGATCCACACTTCGAAAGGATTCCCTGCGCTCATAGGCAGCGAGGTTTCCATCGGGCACGCGGCAATTCTTCACGGGTGCACCATCTCCGATCGTGTGCTGGTTGGCATGGGGGCTATCGTGCTCAATGGGGCAGTGGTGGGCGCAGACTGCCTTATCGGGGCTGGCGCGGTGGTCACCGAGGGATCTGTCATCCCGCCCGGATCCGTAGTGGTAGGTGTTCCGGGAAAAGTGATCAAGCAGGTTACCGAAGACCAGAAACGCCACATAGTCCAGAACGCCTCGAACTACTGGGAACTTGCCGGGAGGTACATGCTTGGCTAACGTTGTGGTCATCGGAGGAGGAATATCAGGGATCCAGGCAGCGCTTGATCTCGCAAACCATGGCATTGACGTGCATATCATCGAGCGCGAGCCCTCCATCGGGGGCCATATGGCCATGCTCGACAAGACCTTTCCCACCAACGACTGCTCGATGTGCATTCTCTCCCCAAAGATGATGGACATCTACCGTCACCCCCTCATCCATACCCACACCTGTGCCGAAGTAACCGGCATTACCGGGGAGGCAGGCAGATTTCTGGTCACAATCCGGAAATTGCCGCGATATGTGGATGAAGATCTCTGCAACGGGTGCGGGGACTGCATCGAGATCTGCCCGATCGAGGTCTACAACCGTTTCGATGCCGGGATCGGAGTGCGCAAGGCCATCTACAAGCCCCACCAGCAGGTAGTGCCGGATATCGTGACAAAGGACCCGGAGCACTGTATCGAGTGTGGTCTCTGTTACGACGTGTGTGGACCCCGCGCGATCCGGAAGGAGGATACGGAACGGATTATCGAGATCCCGGCAGCGAGCATCATCATCGCCTGCGGGTACGAGGTCTTCGATGCAGGAAGGAAGGAGCAGTTCCAGTACCTCCGTTACCCGGACGTGATCACGAGCCTAGAGTTCGAACGGATGATGAACGCCAGCGGACCGACCGGAGGGAAGATCCGGCGTCTGTCGGATGGAACTACCCCGGGCTCCATCGTCTTCGTCCAGTGTGTCGGTTCCCGGGACATCCCTGAGGGCCGGCCTTACTGCTCCGGCATATGCTGCATGGCTGCCATCAAGAATTCCCTGCTGCTCCGGGAGAAGTACCCGGATATCGAGGTAACCATCCTGTACATGGATATCCGGGCATATGGGAAAGGATACGAAGAATATTACAGGAGAGCAGAGGATGCAGGGATCCGGTTCCTTCGTGGAATGCCCGCAGAGATCCTCGAACAGGGAGGGCACATGATCATCCGTGTGGAAAATACCGAGACAGGTGAGATGAAGGTCCTGGAACCCGGGATGGTGGTATTATCGGTTGGCCTCGAACCCTGCCTTGATGCGGAGAAACTTGCGGAGAAGTTCTCGATCCCAAGGGAGCAGACCGGGTTTCTCAAACCCCTTGACGACAAGATTAATACAATCGCAACAGTCAAGCCAGGGATCTACCTGGCCGGGACCGTAACCGCCCCCCGGGATATCCCGGACTGCGTTGCCCATGCAGGGGCTGCCGCCATGAGGGCCTTCCTTGATGCGACCAGGGAAGGATCGGCGGAATGAAACCGCTCCAGACCATCAACTGGGAGGAGGGAGGGACAATCTCCTTCATCGACCAGACCCAGCTCCCGAATTCTTTCCGGATAGTCCGGTGCAGGTCCGTGGAGCGGCTCATCATGGCGATCCGGCGTCTCGAGATCAGGGGTGCGCCCGCCCTGGGAATTGCAGGTGCCCTGGGCGTTGCACTTGCCTCACGGACCATCCGCGAGAGGGATGATTCAAAGTACCTGGACATGCTCCGGACGGAGGCGGAAAGGATCGCACAGTCCAGGCCCACAGCGGTAAACCTCTCGTGGGGAGTCCGGCAGGCGCTGGACGCAGCTATGCAGGGGACCTCTATTTCCGATATCCGGATCCGTGCTCTCGAAGCTGCTTTACGGGTAGCCGAGGACGATGCCCGAAGTTGCCATGCCCTTGGTGAATACGGGGCAATTCTGCTTCCGGATCCCTGCACGGTGCTCACTCACTGCAATGCCGGTGCCCTTGCCTGCCGTGAGTGGGGCACCGCCCTTGGAGTCGTCCGATCGGCGGTGGAACAGGGAAAGGAGGTGCGGGTCCTCGCCTGCGAGACAAGGCCGCTTCTCCAGGGAGCGCGGCTGACAGCCTGGGAGCTTTTTCGCGACGGGATCCCGGTAACGGTCATTCCCGACTCATCTGCCGCCCTCCTGATGATGCAAAAGGAGATTGATGTCGTGATCGTGGGTGCGGACCGGGTCACCAGGGATGCGGTCTTCAACAAGGTCGGCACCTACATGCATGCCCTCTGCGCCAGGCACCACTGCATTCCTTTCTACGTGGCCGCACCTCTTTCCACGTTCGATCCCATGCACAGGGCAGCGGAGATCACCATCGAGGAGCGGGGGAGGGAGGAGGTTGCCTCGTTTTGCAGGGTTCCCACCGTGCCCGATGGAGTTCCTGTTCGCAACCCCGCATTCGATGCAACCCCCCACGAACTCGTGACTGCATTTTTTACCGATGCGGGAGCATTCCGTCCTCCGCTGGAATGGGATCTCCTTTCAACCGGAGGGCCGGGCACTTGACCTGTGCACCAGTATGAACTTCGATCTCGCCCTCTTCGAACAATTCATTTTCCTGATTGGCCAGATCACGCTGGTCGTGGTGATCGGGAGTTTCCTCTGCGCCCTGCTGCTGGTTGCCCTCTCCATCTACTCCATAGGGAGGGGAAAACTGTACTTTCCCCGGTTTCTAAAGGCCGGCATGGTCCTTCTCGAGGGACTTTCCAAGGCGTTGTTCCGGCTCTTCGGACTCGAGGACTCCGAAGTACTGACGTTCTTCATCAACCTCCATAACAGCATGAATAAGAAGGCCTTCTCTGAAGTTCCTGTGGAAGAGAGAGCCGTCTTCCTCCCTCAGTGCCTCCGCTCCGCCAGATGCCCCGCACACCTCTCCCCTGAGGGGCTGAAATGCCGGAGCTGCGGCCAGTGCACCGTCGGATGGTGGAGGATCGTCCTTGAGAAGATGGGCTACCGGGTCTTCGTGGTACCCGGATCCTCCTTCATCAAGCGGATGGTGAAAAAATATCACCCTAAGGCGATCCTCGGCGTGGGTTGCCTGAACGAAGTGAAGGAAGGCCTGGAGATATCGGATAAGATCGGGCTCGTATCCATGGGCGTAGTGACCTTGAAAGAGGGGTGCGTGGAGACACTCGTGAACTGGGACGACATTTTGGAGACCGCACTCCTCGGTATCGATCCCGCCCGCATTCCCGGTGAACTTGCCGATCGGCCGAACGGGACCAGTTACACTCCGACGGAGTGAAGTCGTTTCTTAGTGGTAATTCACACGGTCACGTATCAGTCACCGGATCCGCCGCCGGGCGCCCTTCGGGTGCGGCGGGGTGTATCGTGTCGGTAGTATGGGGGCGATAGCCCTACAGGGGGCGACAGGCCCCGCCGCGGGGGCATCCCCCTATCGCGATAAGCCATGTGCTGGACACAAGTCTATCCCGATTGCATCCTTTAAATAATGAAAAATAAAGCCAGCCATATTGTCCCGGGAATCAGGCCGATCCCCTCGATTTAGTACCAACACCCCTTCTTTTTATTGAGTAATTCTGAAAGATGCAATCCAATTTTATGGGATGGAGGATCCGCACTGGAAGATTGTTCAATTATTGGAATAGGTTCACCACAAAGATCACTATAAAGACCATTCGTTTTAGGATGAAAATCTTTGATATTTTCCCCGAACGGCACAAACGACCACTGTTTCGTTAGAGGAATATCGCCTGGCATCACATTCCCTGCCGTCCCAGGTACCGCGAACACAAATATAAAAAGGACCCCCGATAGCAGGCAAATACTGATAATTCTATCCACTTTATCCATCTAAATCACCTTATTCAGAGCAATTGTTAGTAGCATAAGATTTCTTGAATGATAATTGACTGATGATTTCCTTCGAGTTAGATAAAATTATTCATCCTCATGGTTAGGTGTCAGTCACTGAACCCGCCGCGGTGGCGCCCCGTCGGGGGCGGCGGTGTTTATCGTGTGGATGTTAGGCGACCGTAGGTCGCCCCAGGGTGCGAGGGGCGGAGCCCTTCGCGGTGATTTCGGGGGCGGCGGTTTATCGCGTGGGGGCGAGGGGGCGACAGGCCCCACATACGCAGCTTATTGAAAAAAAATACCGGAGGTGTTGGAACAAATGGTGCCTGCCGAAGGTGGCCTGGGGTTCGAAGGGACAGGCCCCCTCGCTCCGGTTACAGGAACACCGCTGCAAGGGTGAAGACAACAAGCGAAGCGAACATCGCATACTTCACGAGAGTCGTCGCTCCCGATCTTCTCAGGCACTCTGCAGTACGGCATGGGAATGCTTTACCTGCCGCTGCCAGGATCAGCAGATCGACGATTCCAATCCCGCCAAGGTACCATGCGCCCCACCAGAGCCCCGGTACAAGGCTCGCAAGAATTGCCGCCATCAGGAAAAAAAATCCAATTTGAACGGTCTTCTGGACTCCTATACGAATGGGGACGGTGTCGGCACCGCCGGAGGCATCGCCCTCCAGATCCTCGGCGTCCTTCCAGAGCTCCCTGGCAAGCATGGCCAGGAAGGTGATCAGGGCGATCGGGATCACCCTGACAAGACCGTCCATCCCAGAAAATGCACCCCCGAAGAGAAAGATCGAGGCGGTTAGGTAGGAGATGGCAGCATTTCCCAGACCCGGCGTTCGTTTCAGCCAGGCCGCATAGAGAACGAGAAGAATGGAGTTTGCGACTGCAATCTCGGCACAGAGCGGATTTGTGAAGAGAGAGAGGAGTATCCCGGCAATGAAGAGGACAGCAGAGAGGGAAAGGGCCTGCGGCTCTGTCACAGATCCCGAGGGGATCGGCCTCTCGGGGCGGTTGACCCGGTCAATCTCCGCATCATAGTAATCGTTGATTGCATTGCCAGCCCCGGTGACCAGGAAAACGATGGCGAGCAGGAGGAGGGTCCCGGGAACAACCGTCCCCGTCGCCATGAGGTACCCTACTATTGCGGCGATTCCGGCAACCAGCGCGTTCGCAGGACGCATTAACCGAACATAGGAAAATACCCGCAGGATCTACCATGCCCCCGGCATCTGGGTTTCTATTGACATTTCCTTTCAACCCTGATGAACCTGCACCCCGGGTCCATCAAAAGAGGAGCTACGGGCGTGGGGGGATTTGAACCCCCGACCTACAGCTTAGGAGGCTGCCGCCCTGTCCTGACTAGGCCACACGCCCCTGCCTATATCCATTACCGAAGGAAAGGTAAAAGGTTACCGAACCGGCCAGGTTTCTTATACCTCAAACCCAGGTTCCATTCTCATTACCTTCTGCGACATACAGAACTGTGATGAGAATAATCGCAATCCTGATCCTGGTCACCGTGGCTTTTACGGCGTTCTCATGCTGTACCGGGTCCGGGGAAGATCCGGTGATAGGAACGTGGGAATGGTCGGATGGAAAAGGGTATACCGAGCAGTATACCTTCGGGGAAGATTCTTCCTTCTCCGCAGTTGCGCTCGGTTCAAATTTTTCCGGGACGTGGGAGAGAGTGTCACGGGATCATTACCTGGTGACTTACGCATACCGGGATGATCCCCTGCACAACGAGATACTCACCGAGAATGTTCACTATGACGAGACCACGGATGCCATCTACTTCCCTGCCCACAGGAGGGTCGCATGAGGGATCCTTCAGGATCGGGGAATTCTATATCTCCCTGCAGAACCTAGTTCCTCCGGATATGGATTTTACCGAGGTAAAAGAGGGAACTACACGGTTTCTGGTGCCTGTACAGGACCCTGCTCTTCCCTTCCCGCCCGGATCTGCCCCGGTATTTTTCAATAAGAGAATGGAGCTATCACGGGATACCACTGTCCTCCTGGTCTCACAGCTACGCCCGACCCGGTACCTGGACGCAATGGGGGCGACCGGTGCACGCGGGCTCCGAATCGCACAGGAATGCGGGATTCCGGTGACCATCAATGACCGTGATCCCCATGCATACGAACTCATCCGGAGGAACGCGGACCACTGCGGCCTTCCCATCGAAGTAATTTCCTCGGATGTGAACGTGCTCCTTTCGGGCAGGAGGTTCGATACTGTGGACCTGGACCCCTTCGGCACCCCCGCCCCATTCCTGGACTCCGCCATCCGGGGTACCGGCAGGTATCTGTTCCTGACTGCTACTGATACGGCACCGCTTTGCGGCGCCCACCAGGCCGCCGGTATCCGGCGGTATTTTTCCATTGCGTCGAACAATGAGTACCATTCAGAGACGGGGCTCCGCATCCTCCTTTCGTTCGCGGTCCGCGAGGCGGTGAAGTACGACTTGGGGATCGAACCGCTCTTTTGTTTCTCGCACGAGCACTTCATCCGGCTCCACCTGAGGCTCACCCACGGGGCCCGTGCAGCCGATCGAACCCTTTCCCACATCGGGTTTATCCTCCAGTGCCCTTCCTGCCCCTTCCGCACGGAGCAGTCCGGGATCCTTCCCAATCCGGGCCGGTGCCCTGAATGCGGATCGGAGTTGAAACCGGTCGGTCCGCTCTGGAGGGGATCGATCAGTGACCCCGGCACCCTCGCAGCGATGGAGGCACGGATTCCTGAAAAAACACTTGGGACCGCAGCGGAAATCGGGAAACTCCTCTCCATCTGCAGGCAGGAGATGGACACCTCGTCCCACTACGATTATCATATTCTTGCGAAATTCTGCAGGGTCTCTCCTCCTCCGATGGAAACGATGCTCAATTATATCCGGGACGAAGGTTTTCCCGCCACACGAACGCACTATTCAGGGACATCGTTTAAAAGTCGTGCCCCGCTTGGTGTGATTTACAGTGCACTCCTCGGCCATTGAGGATCATCGGATTGTCCTGATATGACACCCATCATGGCATGACAGGGCGCTCCACCGCGGATCTTTCTCCAAAGGAGCGAAATTTCCTGAAAACTGCAGAATCTGCAGAAAAACTAAAAAAAATCCATGCGATCGAGCGGGAGAAAAAAAAGGGGAGAGTATGAGGTCGGCTCTTATGCACGGTGGGGCCTGTTGGACCACAATCCATGCAGATTGCAGTAGGCCCGAACTTTGACATCCTTCGAAGGAACCGGGAAGGAGGCCTCGGGTTTCTCACCGGGCTTCAATCCCTTTACATAAAGCGAAGGGCCTGAGATCACTTCGATCCACTGGATATAATGAGCCGCCTCCATGGGATGGGGAGCAGCCCCGACTTTTGCGAGGATTCCCTGGCCGCGGGATTCCACCACCGGGACATGTTTCTCGGTGCTTGCATCGACGGTATTTTCTATCTGCTTATCCATGGGCTTACCGCAACAGACAAGCTGCCCTTCTCCCTCGTCGACGACCATCACGATCTGACCGCAGGTTGCGCATTTGAATATTTCAAGCATGGATCCGAAACACTCCTATGGGTGAGAATTATTTTTGAGAGTTTAATAGTTATTGATCTGGAAGGTGAAAGGCCCCGGCGTATAACTACACATCTTCTGCAGGGATACCAGGAATATCCGCCAGACTTCGATCCGGGACGAACCCCGCAGGTCTCCCGGATCCCCGGTCCACCAGATCGCACCGCTATCCGCCGTGCTCGATGATGATGGACAGGAGGTCCCCCTCTTTTAACTTGTGGGGGAGCCCGACCCTCTGCCCGGGATGCTTCACCGAGTGCCCCCATACCCTTGCGAACCGGAATTTGTTCACAAAATCCCTGTGCAGCTTCCGGCACACTTCCTCGACGGTACTCCCGGACCGGATTATTAAGGGTTCCTCGAGGTCTGCTGCCCCGCTCTGGGGTTTTAAAAAGATACGCATGAATCCGAGCTGATTGTAGATCTCATCCTTCATCTCCTCCATATGATATCCGGTATGTGCTGAGATCAGGAGAGGGATCTCCGAGAATCTCCGGGTGAGATCCTCCACGATGGCGTTCTTTGCCGCCTCGTCCACAAGGTCCACCTTGTTCACCGCAATGAAGGCCGGGACATAAACCCGGTTCCCGAGCATTGCGTCGATGAGATCGTCCTGGGTGGCGTTACCCCGGATGAGGACCTCCGCATTCATCATCTTGTTCTCGGAGAGGATCGACCGCACCTCCTCCAGGTCCAGGTCCAGCACACCCACGTGGTTCATCCGGACCCCGCCGTAGGCGGTTTTCTTGATGGTGATGTCGGGTTTCCTCCGGTTGATCCTGATCCCGGCATCGTAGAGCTCCTTCATCAGGACGTCCACATGCCTGGAGTTGAAGACATCCACGAGGATCACGATCATGTCCGCGCCCCGGACCACTCCGATCACCTCCTTCCCCTTGCCCTTTCCCATCGCTGCACCCGCAATAAGTCCCGGGATGTCCAGGATCTGGATCTTGGCCCCCTTATGCTCCATGGCTCCCGGGACGACGGTGAGGGTGGTGAACGCATACGCGGCGACTTCGCTTTTTGTCCCTGTCAGGGTATTCAAAAGCGTGCTCTTCCCCGTTGACGGGAATCCCACAAGGACTACGGTCGCGTCCCCTGACTTTTTGACGGAGTACCCTTCTCCCCCTCCCCCGGCCTTCATCGCCCGGGTGACCGCCTCGTCCCTCAGCTTTGCGATCTTTGCTTTGACCCGGCCGATATGCTTGGAAGTAGCCTTATTGTAGGGCGTCCGCTGAAGTTCATCCTCCAGTTCCTTTATCTGGTCTTCCAGCCCGGCCATGTCCTGTTCCTATATTCATGGCAGAATTCGGGAGATATAGTTGTGGGTAAGGCCTGGAAAACGGGAAAAATTCATCCTGCGGATCCGACGGGGGATCACCCCTTCTCGAATCGGTACGACCCTTTGGGGATCCGCATCTCGAACCGTGCTCCTTTCCCGTATTCACCGGTTTCAAGGAAGACTATGTTGGTGATCGACAGGATCTCACGGGCAAGGAAGAGCCCGAGCCCTTTCTTTCCTTCAAATCTCCTTTCAAATATCTTCTCTTTCATGTGTACGGGAATCCCTTCCCCGTTGTCCTCGAAGAACAAAGTCAATCCCTGATCGGTTTCGCGATAGTACAGGCTGATTTCCGTTGCGGATCTTCCATGCTCGAGCACGTTCTCGATCATATTCAGAAAAACCTTTTCAAGGAGCGGATCGGCATAGACAGCCAGCCCCTCAACCCTTAAATGCCGCGAAAAGTTCAGAATATTCACGTGGGAAGCTGCAAAAAGGAACGTATGCAGGACATTCTGCCAGGCAGGGGGTCTTTGTCCCAGGTCCTGGTAATTCTTTGCAAAGAGGAGCAGATCCCGTATCGTCTGCATAATGGCGACCTGTTTTTCCAGGTATTGGGAAAATCGCCCGTCAACAGGAATCTTCTTCTCGAGTTCAAGGTACCCGGACAGGGAAAATACCGCATTCTGGATATCATCAAAGGTGATGCCGTTCAAGAGACTCAGCTTCTTCGTCGCCCTGTTCAATGCCTCTTCCACGGTCACCCGTTCGGTGATATCCTCGGAAATTCCAAGCAGGTATTTCGGATTTCCCTCTCTGTCATAGATGGGTATTTTTTTGGTGTGAAGGATCCGTTCACCCCTGGATTTTGTCCGGATCGTCTCCCTCGGGATATTCAGGATTTTGCCTTCCCCGATCACTTTCCGGTCCATTTCCATGAAAAACCCGGCCTGATCTTCCGGGAAAAAATCGCTGTCATTCTTCCCGTACATCTCCTCACGGGGATACCCCAGCAGCTCTTCCCCTGCCTTGTTGATCCGGACGAACCGGAGATCCGAGGCGTCCTTGACAAAAAGCATATCCGGGATATTCTCCACGATTCTGTCAAGGAACTTCTCATTCTCCGATAATGCTTCTTCCACCCGCATCCTTTCTGCGATGTCGGCCTCAAGCTGCAAAACTTTCTTCTCCAGCTTGCGGAACAACACCTCGTTATATTGCCGCAGGACCTCACTCTCGTTTCCGGTGGATTTCACAGTGGATGTTGATGTTCCCGCCTTTGATTCTTCCAGGACTTCACTCACAATCTGGGCGAGAATTTCAGGCTTTTGCGGCTTGACAAGGAACCGTTCGGCACCAAGGTTCCGGGCGAACTGTTCGTCCCGGGGATCGGTATAGGTGGCGGTATAAAAGATGAACGGGACGGGATTGAGCCGTTCGTCGGCTTTCCACTGGCGGCAGAGCTCGAATCCGTCCATTACCGGCATAAGGATATCCGTGATGATCAGGTCGGGAGGATTCTTTTTTGCCATGTCCAGCGCCTCTGCGCCATTCCTTGCGGGGGTCACAACAAATCCGTATCCCTTCAGCATCGCTTCCAGAACGTAGATATTGGAGGCGATATCGTCGACAATCAGGATCCTCGTCATTTACTAACCTTAACTCCGCACAGGTTTAGG
>DAEV01000067.1:0-5145 GCA_002509495.1 Methanolinea sp. UBA473
ATGTTCTTCCTCACGCACCGGCCCGATTGTGAAATAAAACGTCGTCCCCTCTCCCATCTTGGAATCCACCCAGATCTTCCCCCCGTGGCGTTCAATGATCCGCTGCGCGATTGCGAGACCGATTCCGGTCCCCTCGTACTCGGCAGGGTTATGAAGACGCTGGAACACTCCGAATATCTTGTCGACATACCGCATATCGAATCCCACTCCATTGTCTTTCACAAAAAACAAAGTCCTGCCATGGCTCTGCAGGGATCCTATCTCGATCCTGGCCTTCTCCTTCTCCCTGGTGAACTTGATGGCATTGGAAAGGAGGTTGACGTATACCTGGCGCAGCAGGGCTGGATCTCCCTCAATTGGCGGAAGTTCGCCTGTCACGATCTCTATGGATCTCCCCTGCTGAGGATCGGAGAGTTCGGTCAATGCCTCCTTAACCAGTTGCATCGGGTAAACCCGTTGTGTATCGAGGGGCTGACGGGACATGCGGGAGAAGTTCAGGATGGCATTGATCAACTGGCTCATGACCTGGATATTCTGGCGGATCCGCTCCAGGTACTCCCTGCCTTCCGGAGGGATTCGATCTCCATATCCCGTGAGGAGCATGGCGGCAAACCCGTCGATAGCCCTTAAGGGAGCCCGGAGATCATGCGAGACCGAGTAACTGAAGGCTTCCAGTTCCCTGTTCGCTTCGGCGAGGTCCCTGGTGCGCTCCACGACCCGCTGCTCCAGGACCTCGTTGAGCCTCCGCAACTCGTCCTCCACAGTTTTTAACAGGGTGATGTCGTTTCCGATGGAGAGGATCTCCATCACACGTCCTTTCGTATCATAGAGCGGTTTATTCGTCCAGGCGATCCAGACCCTCCGCCCGAACTTGGTGATGTTCTCGTTCTCTGCAATCCGGTAAAGATCCGGGTGGATGGAGAGATCAAGGATCTTTTCCCGAAGATTCGTTCCTTTGCTGTCCCATTCAGGCACGATGGTTCCAATAATATTCCTGCCGTAGATCTCGTCCCAGGAATACCCGAAGAAATCCTGGCCGAACTGGTTGATGAATGTCAGAATTCCATCGGGAGTGAACCGCAGGATGATACTGTTTGCACTCTGCACGAGCGTTCGGTAATCCTCCTCGCTCCGCCTTAGTGCATCTTCGATGCACTTCATCCCGGTGATGTCCCTTCCCACCGATTGATACTCGACTATCCTGCCCGCATCATTGAAAAGCGCCTTATCGTTCCACTGCTGCCACCTTACTTCGCCACTGGGGAGGACGATGCGGTGTTCGATGGTACCCTGGGGAGATCCTGGAGAAAGATTTGCAAAATGCCGGGAAAGCCTGTTCCGATCTGCTTCCGGGATGAAAGGTTTCCACTTCGTGCCGATGATCCGGTTGCACGGCAGTCCGAAGTACGCGCAGTAGGCATCGTTCACAAAGACGTGTGTGCCGTCCGGCCGGAAACGGGCGATCATCTCAGTCTGGGTCTCCACCACATTGCGGTAGCGTTCTTCGCTCTGCTTCAGGTCAGCCTGGCTTTTTTGGAGTTGATCGATGGTGCTCTTGAGTTTCTCCACCATTGCATTGATGCTCCGGCCCATGCTCTCGAATTCCCAGGTACCGGGAGGAGCGATGGTGTGCTCGAGGTCTCCGCGGGCAATGATATCCACGTCGTCCACGATTCCCTGGATCGGGCGGGCCAGTCTCCGGGAGAGGGTGAACGCCACCAGTCCTCCAAATCCGAGCGCCACCAGGGCTACCAAACTATGAACCATGAGAAGCCAGTTCAGATCGCCCGAGATCTTGGCTTCGTTATAGACAATTTCCACAATAAGGCTCATATCTGCGGCATAGACCGGATCCTTCATGTCCACGAAGAACCATTTGCTGCTCCTGCCCGGTCCCGGGCCCTGGTGTTCCAGGCTGGTCCTGTCGCGCAGGAGGATATCCAGGGTCCCGGACTGTTCCTGGCTGGGCTGATAACTGCTGTTCCCTACCACACGTTTCTGCTTCTGCCAGATACGCATCTCTTCAATGTAGGGATTGAAGTCCTCGGCCTCGCGCCTGACGTCCCCGTACTTGAGGCCTTTTCGATCCGTGCCGAACTTCGGCGATGCAAGGCCAATCTCAATTACATACCTGTGGTCTGGAGTTGGCATGTAGGCGAACTTGGTCAGGGCGCCTTCCACCCACTCGGTGACCACCCGGTCAGGATAGAATCCCGGAGCATACCAGATCTCCTTGAGGTACCGGTAAAAATCCGGGTAGATGACACTGAAATCCAGTCCTATATCCCGCGATACCGACGAGTACTCGACTACCCCGGAAGGATTGATGAAATAGATCGACATCCCGCTCTCCTTCGAAAGGGCTGCAAGGTCGATAGAGGAAGGGTCCCCGCCGGATCGGTTATACGCATCCATGACAAGACCTGACTTTTCCCGCATCTGGTCGTTGAAAGTATTGTCATACATTTTAAGGCCGGTGTCGATGCGATGAAACGACGAGGAAATGTAGGCTTCGGTCATATTCCGAAGCGTCCGCTCGTTATCCTGGTACGACCGTGCCATGGTGGTGTAGTTGATGGCAACCGCCGCGATCACCACGATGATGATGACGATCAGGATCACTGTCATCAGCCGGTACCAGAAAGGCTGCCGTTTTACGATTGTTACCCCCTCTTACCCCATCCGACCGCTGTCTGCACGCCCATTGGATGCAGAAATACCATCTCATATCCAAGTGGGGCACGATGATTAAAATATTTGGCATAATTCATAACCCGGATGCAGGGAGCGTGCTTTTTCCGAAAATCCGGTTCAATAATGGAAGGGTTATGATCTCTTATCCACCTGCAGAGTCCCGATCTGAAAACGCATGGGAAGACAGGATTACGCAGAGAGTCTAAAAGTCGATACTATACCAGGATAACTGCAAGATAGATTTTTTAAAAAGTATTGGCCTTCCCCGGGCGGAATCGCAACAAAATAGAAGGATGCGGTTTATTCTCTCCGTTTCCTTATTCCTGCAATTCCGGCTGCCACTCCGATCCCGCCCAGCACACCCGCGAGAGGTACAGGGGCCGAGGTCGCAGGAGTCGTTGTTGCCGGTGCGGTGGTCTGTTCGGATGGTACCGCGGTGCCGGATGGCGGCCTGACGACCATGAACTTGATGGTGGCCATGAATCCCTTTGTATCAAAGAAGTCGACATAATAGTTGCCCGGCTCATCAACTGTGATGCTCCTGGTGAAGAATCCGTCATCCGTCCCGGGTTTGGTTGTTGTCCGGATATCCTGTGGGGGCACGACTGCGCCCTGGGGTCCTGTAACCTTGATCGTAATCGTGGAGACTCCCAGTTTTGGTATGTAACCTTCAATCAGGAGAGCCTTTCCGAGTGCCTGATCTTTCGAAACGGTAAGAATGATCTCCCGTGACCGATCCACCACAGTGAAGATACGGAGTGTTACCGAATCTGAACCGAGCTTGGAACCGGGATCCGTGAGGAACTGGGCCTCCACCTTGTACTCCCCGGCTTCCATGCCTGTTGTGGGGAACGACGCCTGGAACTGCTTGGTCTCGTCGACGATGATGATCTTTCGGTCGACCTCATGGGGGGTAGTCGTCTGAACTTTGTACACGATCAGGTCAAACTGGGTCCCCACGGAAAATGTGGTAGTTCCTGTCACTACCAGGGGAACCCCGGCCTGGATCGTGGGGGGTGCTTCGATGGTGAGAACGTACGCCTGGGCGGATCCTGCCAGGCTGAGCACTAATAGGAGGAAAAAAACCGTATATTTCATATGATTTAATCTGGGGAGACCGGGATAATATGTTTCTGATAAGGATGGTGCCCCGGGCCGGATCGGCGGATACGCCGTCCGGTCTATATCATCCCGATGAAATTCCGGATCAGCCGGAGACCCGATGATCCGCTCTTCTCAGGGTGAAACTGCACGCCAAAGACCTGGTCCCTGTTCCAGATCACCGATGAGAATTCGCAGATGTATTCTGTCTCCGCGAGCGTATACTCCCCGGGTGTATCGGCATAGTAGGAGTGGACGAAGTACATGTACTCCCCGCTCTTTATCTCCTCGAAGAGCGGGTGGTCAGGGATTAGAGGAGCGAGGGAATTCCAGCCCATATGAGGGACTTTAAACCCTTCCTTCCTGGGAAACCGCCGCACCCTGCCAGGGACCAGGGAGAGTCCCTGGTGGAGGCCGTGCTCTTCGCTCCATTCCATCAGCATCTGCATCCCGAGGCAGATACCGAGGACGGGTACGGAACGGGAGGCCTCGCAAAAGACGCTCCGCAGTTCACCGAGCTGTTCCATCCCATCGCGGAATGCACCGACACCCGGCAGAATAATCCCCTCGGCCGAGGCGATCTCCTCGACATCCGTGCTGATCCCGGGTATGGCTCCGGCTTTCTCGATCCCCCTGAGAACGCTCCTCAGGTTCCCGAGTCCATAATCAACAATTATGATTTTCTTCATCCGGACTTGCTCCTCTCATCCGCCACTTCTCTCCTGAAAGCCATTCATCGGGAAGGGCCTTTCTTCTCTGCCATTCCAGGAGCTTTCCGGACCACTGTTCCCACAGGAGCGGATGAGTCTCCTGGATCCTTCGCAGAACCGCAATATCGCTCGAAGGACACATATAGCATCCAATCCTGTCCAGTCCCTCAGAGTACAGAACGTTATAGGGCGCCTTTTCCCGGAACAGATAGAGCCATACATGCAGCGCGGTCCAGTGCTGGATCGGGGCCGCAGAGAGCTGATTGGTAACATTGGGATTCCGCCAGATCCTCCTGCTCATCATCCGTCGGGTCGACTCGTACTTCCTCTGTCCGATAAAGGAGAGGCACTCACCCCATTCCTTCCGGATGGCCGCCTTCACAGGGTTCAGCTTGGCGGTCCGGCAGCACCAGCGGAAATTCACTGCCGGGGGACCCTCTCGATCGAAGGTGTCCCAGAACTCCTGTTCTCCATGAGCGCGGACCACCCGGAGCCCGTAACGTTCAGATACTTCCCGTACGTTCCTGTAGGTTTCGGGAAATTCGAGGCCTGTATCCGCAAAGAGCAGGGGGACCTCCCCGATTGCCTTTATCACGAGAAGCAGTGTGGCCAGGCTGTCCTTGCCCCCTGAATAGGAGAC
>DAEV01000067.1:5193-13178 GCA_002509495.1 Methanolinea sp. UBA473
ACGATCGATCCCCTTTCCATCGTCCTTGCCACTTTTGCATTGACCTTGGACCTCCCCACCCCGGCACAGCCCCCCTCCGGATCGAGAATGAAGACCTCGTCCCCCTTTCGGACGGATTCCTCGATCTCCACCAGTCCCGGAGCGAGGAGACTTGCCCCCTCGTCCCTGATCGATGGGATCGCACCGATGTCGGCCACGACGTAGCGCGTTTTCGGTTTCATGAGTACAGATGCTTCCGGCCTTGGAATCGGCTCCCATTCGCCGATTCCCGCCAAGAACCGAATCGAACCGACCACCGCTCCCCCCACGATCACTTCCTCCATGCGGTCCGTATCGGGGACCTTGTTCAGGAGGGCAAGGTGCCCGAATGGTATGAGGGGATTCCCGAAATGCGATTTGTAGATCCGGTTGACCATCTCCACGTCCGACGGAAACGCCGGCCTGGCATCGCCTGGAGGGGTAACAGGCACCGGGCGTGTCCTGGCCCCGCACCCGCATATTCCATCCAGGACCGGTGTGTGGCAGGCGTCACACCAGTGGAGGAGCGTGTTTCCCAGGAACGACGGGCGCATTCACTGTACTTTTTGGTATATTTCCATAAATATCCACAGGTAACGGACTTCCGAGTGCGTGCGGTAAAAATCCGTATGGTGGTCCGGTTACCCGAAAAACGAATAATCAACTTCCTATATAAAAACAACCCTGGATATCTGTTCATTTTCCATGAGGTCGGATCGCATGGTTTATGGCTGATAATTTGCATAATTAATCATGACAGTTATCAACTTGAGGACCATTTTGCCGTTTTTATTTCTGTATGGAAACAATGCGGAGTTGTGTGTACTGTGATGTATTCGACTAACGTTTCGTTCTCTTGCTTTGAATGCCTGGATCCAGGGTGGTCGGGATGATCCCTTTTCTCATCACGACATTCCTCGCGTTTCTCGGTTACCTCATCCTCACGGCAGGTACCGGGAACATCGGCCTCTGGTCGGTTACTGAGCTGATCATGGGCGCGATCCTGGCGGTTGTTACGGGGGCGTTGACAAGGAACTTCCTGTGCCGTTCCCGTGATTATCGCATGCTCAACCCTGCACGCTTCCTGCGGCTCCTGGTATACGTACCCGTACCATTCTTCATCGAGCTCACCAGGGCCAACCTGGATGTGGCCTACAGGGTTATTACCGGCAGGATCCGTCCGGGAATCATCCGTGTCCGATCGAATCTCAGGACCGATCTGGGGATCTTCATGCTGGCAAACTCTATCACCCTGACCCCGGGAACTCTTACCGTCGGGATCGATGAGAAGACCCACGACCTCTTCATCCACAACATCAACCTGGGGGAAGGGGAAGAAAAGAAGGAATACTTCGAGAGCACTGAACTCTTCTCCCTGATCAACCTGCCTGCCTGGATCAGGAAGATAGCAGAACACGATAAGGAGGCCCCATGATGGACCAGTGGCTCATCGCGGTCCTCTGCCTGGCTTTTCTCATGATCCTGGCATCGGTAAGGCTCTTCCTTGGCCCGACCGGGCCGGACAGGGTTATCGCCGTGGACGCCGTGAATACTCTTACCATTGCAGCCATGATCCTCCTGGGGGTAGTCTACCAGGAGGTCATCTTCGTGGACGTGGCCATCGTATACGGGCTCCTCTCCTTTGTGGCGACCCTCTACGTCGCCAAGTATATCGGGGGTGAACTCTGAAATGCCCGGCATTCTCGACCTCGTGACCTACGTCCTGCTAGGTATCGGCATCCTCTTCAATGCCCTGGGTATCATCGGGCTCCTCCGCTTCCCTGATCTCTACACCCGTATGCATGCAACCACCAAGGCCACCACGTTCGGATCGATCTTCACCTCTCTTGCGGTGATCGTGTACGGCCTAGGCCTCTTTATCGGAAATAACGACTCCCAGTACCTGACACTCGCAATCCATGCATTCCTGGCGATGGCCATGCTAGCGTTTACCAATGCCGTGAGCGCCCACGCTCTTGCCAGGGCAGCGCATAAAAGCGGCCAGTTCCCGACCCCCGCAGTGTGCGACCGGCTGGCGGAGGCGAAACTATGATCTACGAGATCTTCCATATCCTGATCCTGGCCGGACTGGTCATCGCCGCAGCACTGACCTTCTGGTTCCGGGACCTCTTGGCGGCAGTCCTTGCGGCAGCGTTCTTCTCCTTCCTCATATCCCTGGAGTTCTACATCCTCCAGGCACCTGACGTGGCCATCTCCCAGGCGGCCATCGGGGCAGGCCTCTCGACGGCCATCTTCATCATCGCTATCCGGGCAACCGGCCGCTTTGAAGGGGGTGCCCCATGAGAAAGGCGGTTACCGCGATCGTCTTGATCGCACTCCTGATTACTCTCGTGGCCATGATCCTGCCCCTGACCTTCGGTTCGCCGCTCATGAGCGACATGGACGACTACTTCATCCGGTTCGGACAGGAGCAGACAGGGAACAACAACGAATGCACCGCAGTCGTCTTTGATTATCGTGGTTTCGATACGATCGGGGAATCGACGGTCCTCTTCACTGCTGTCATCGGGACCGGCCTCATGTTCCGCAGGCTTTTCGGAGGTGAAGAAGTTGAGGATGAGTAAACTCGTCAGGTTCGCAGCCGATATCCTTTACCCCGTCGTACTCATCTTCGGCCTCTACATCGTGGCACATGGCCATATCACTCCCGGCGGGGGATTCCAGGGAGGCGCGGTGATTGCAACCGGCGTCGCCCTTGTCATCGTTGCGTACAGTTACAAGGAGGTCATTGGATGGATAGGGAAGGGCGGGCTCATGGCCCGGGAGGTCATCGGACTGATGGGTTTCATCGGGGTCGCCCTTTTCGCGTTCCTCTTCGGGATGCCCTTCTTCTACAACTACCTTGCCGGACAGGGAGGGCTCTTCGGGGTACCGGTTGCCTTCGGGCCGAATCCCGGTGAACTGAACACGGGCGGAACCGTTCCCCTGATGAACTTTGCAGTGGGTATCGAGGTATGGGGCGGGCTCTCCCTCGTGATTCTGTACCTCCTGTCCGGGCTGATAGAAAAGAAGGATCAGGAAGAGGAGGGATCCTGATGCTCTGGAACCTTCCCTTTATCGCAGTGGTGGTCATCACCATGATCGGCCTCGTGACGATCCTGCTCAAGAAAAACCTGATCAAGGTCATGCTCGGGATCAACATCCTTCAGTCCGCGGCAAACCTGTTCCTCATCTCCCTTGGGTACCGGGAAGGGGGGATCGCGCCCATCTTCACCCTGGCTCCCTCCACCCATATGGTATTGCCCACTCCTCAGGCCCTCTGCCTGACCTCGATCGTGATCGGGCTTGCCACGAGCGCGCTCATGCTGTCGTTCGCCGTCATCATCCACAAGAAGTACGGGACCGTTGATCTCGACAAGATCCGGAGGCTGCAAGGATGATCCCCGACTTTATCTGGACAAACGCTCCGGCTCTGCTCGTCGCAATACCGCTCCTTGGTGCATTCCTCTGCCCCATCATCGGCAAAATCTCTCCAAGGGCAAGAAACGTCTGGGTGGGCGGGATCATGCTGGTCACCGCGATCGTGGCCTTAATCCTGGCCTATCGCGTATTCACCGATGGTACAGTGCTCTACACCTTTGGGGCTGCGGTTCCAGGCCTGTCCATTCCCCTGGATTCGGGTGGGATTCCGATCCGCATCATCTTCACCGTCGATGCGATGAGCGCCTTCATGGATATCATCTGCGCAATCGTCGGGTTCTCTGCCATCCTGTATTCGCTGGCATCCGAATCGCGGAACAGCGGGCTGGAAATGTACTACACCCTCTTCCTCCTGATGGTGGCAGGTGTCTTCGGGATGGTCTCCACCGGGGACTTCTTCAACTTCTTCGTCTTCCTGGAGATCCTCTCCATGGCCTCGGCCGGGATCATCGCCTACCGTGTCGATGGCGGAGTTGCCGTTGAAGCGGCCATCAAGTACTTCGTCCTCTCTTCAGTAGGTGCAATATTCGTCCTTTTTGCGATTGGGATCTATTACGGCCAGTACGATGCCCTGAACATGGCGATGATCGCCTACCGCATGCAGGGATCTTCCCTTGACATGATCGCCCTGGTTATGCTGGTCGCCGCCCTGGCCATGAAATGCGGGGCCGTGCCCATGCACTTCTGGACCCCTGATGCCTATTCCATGGCCCCTTCCTCGGCAACCGCCTTTCTGGTGGTGGCCAGCCAGGCAAGCCTGTACGGCCTGTTCCGGGTATTATTCACGTTCTACAACCTGACCCTGAATGCTGTCACGGTGGGCTGGATCATCATCATCCTCGGGATTCTTTCCATGGTGGTGGGTGTGACTATGGCCATTCCGCAGAAGGATGTGAAACGGCTGATGGCATACCACGCCGTGTCCCAGACAGGGTATATGCTTCTCGGGATCGGTGTCGGGCTTGCCGTCCTCGGCAACCAGCCCCTTATGGAGTCCTTCGGGTACATGGCCATGAACGGGGGAGTCTTCCACATCCTGAACCATGCGCTCTACAAGGGCCTGCTCTTCCTGACGGCCGGTGCGATCTTCTACCGGATCGGGACCCGGAACCTCAACAAGATGGGGGGTCTCGGGCACAACATGAAGTGGACGATGGTTTTCTTCATCATCGGCGCCCTGGCCATTGCCGGTATCCCTCCGCTGAACGGTTTTGCATCCAAACTGATGATCTACGAGTCCGTGTTCATCTTCAACCCGATCCTCGCGATCATCGCAATGGTGGTCAGCATCCTGACCCTGGCCTCCTTCGTGAAGGTCTTCCACTCCATCTTCATGGGGCCAAAGCTACCCGAGTACGCGGAGGTGAAGGAGGCCCCCCTGCCGATGCTCCTTGGCATGGGGATCCTCGCCTCGCTCGCGGTGATCTTCGGGCTCTTCCCCGACATCGTGGTGACGACCCTCGTGAGCCCTGCCGTGCATGCCCTGACGGACCAGGCGGCCTATATCGCATCGGTCCTGGGAGGTGCGTGAGATGGCGAACCTTTTCCAGACGCTTGTCACCGGGGCCGGATTCTGGAATCCACTTGCATGGCTCCTCGGGATTGTCGTCGCCCTGATCATCGCGTATCTCCTCTGGACGAGGGGCGAGGAAGGGTGGAAGAAGGGGACTCCCCAGACCGAACCCTTCCTATCAGGCAACAAGGAACCCGGCAAGGACGAGGTTCACATCCGGGCCGGGAACCTCTACTGGGGGTACCTCGAAGCCCTGAAAGGATATTATGACCGAATTGTTCCCCTGCACACAGGCGACCTCACCGACTACCTCCTGTGGTACCTGTCGGTCATGGTGGTCATCCTGGTTCTGGTGGTGATCTACGCATGAAACTGAATACCTCGTTCAACCGCTCCCTCTGGGTCTACCATTTCAATTCGGGCTCCTGCAACGGCTGCGAGATCGAGATCGTGGCCGCGATCACCCCCCGTTACGATCCCGAGAGATTCGGTATCAAACTGGTGGGGAGCCCCCGGCATGCCGACGTGATGCTCGTAACAGGCCCGGTGGTCCACAAGATGAAGGACCGTCTGCTCCGGGTCTACGCCCAGATCCCCGACCCGAAGCTTGTGATGTGCATCGGCACCTGCGGGACCTCCGGAGGGGTCTTCTATGACTCCTACAACCTCGAGGGCCCCATCGACGAGGTCATCCCGGTCGACGTCTACGTCCCGGGATGCCCCCCGCGGCCCGAGGCGATCATCCACGGGGTGGTCGCCGCCCTCGCAAAACTCGAACGGCTCCAGGGGGTGAAGGCATGACGGAACCGGTCCTCTCTCCCGAACAGATAATGGAACGGTTCACCTCCAAATTCGGAACGGGGATCAAAGCAGCCCGGATCCAGGAGCGGAGAGAGGGGAAGAAGAAGAACCCTCATTACACCCTCTGGTTCGACCTGGACCGGGAACTGCTGCGGCCTGCGATCGAGACCCTGATCGGGATCCGTTTCCCCCACCTCTCGGTGATCGGGGCAAACGATCTCGGCGATTCCATCCGGCTCGTGTACATTTTCTCCATCCAGTACGGAGAGGTGAAGAGCGAGTACATGGTCACCTTCGCGGTGAACCTGCCGAAGACTGATCTCACGATCCCCACCATCTCGGACCTGATCCCGGGTGCGGTCTTCGGGGAACGCGAGAAGCAGGAGTTCCTTGGAGTGAAGGTGATCGGCATCCCGGACGGCCGACGCCTCTTCCTGCCCGAGGATTTCCCGGTGGGCGTCTACCCCTGGAGAAAAGACGAGACAGGGATCCCCGAGGGGATGGTCAAAGACCTCTGGGCCTCGAAGAGACCCACCGACCGGCCGGCGCCCGTCGTGGAGATAAAAGAGATGTGCGAGATCGAGCCGGAAGTTCCGGATGATAAGGACAAACCCAAAACGGAGGGGTCTTAAATGGCTGCCGATGGAAAGAAAGCACCCTATACCGTGCAGATCGGGCCCATCCACCCTGCCCTGAAGGAGCCTGTCATGTTCACCCTCGAGATGGAGGGGGAACAGGTGCAATCCGTGGACTTCTCTCCGGGCCAGGCCCACAGGGGGATCGAATGGATGGGGATGCGGCGGAACCCCGTGCAGATCGTCCACCTCACCGACCGGATCTGCGGGATCTGCGGGGTCGTCCACACCCTCTCGTTCTCACTTGCAGTGGAGCAGATCGCAGAGATCCAGGTCCCGGAACGGGCCGACTACATCCGGGCCATCCTCCACGAGTTCGAGAGGATCCAGTCTCACCTCCTCTGGGCCGGCGTCGCCGCTCACGAGCTCGGCTTTGACTCACTCCTCCACCTCACCTGGAGAGTCCGGGAGCAGTCCATGGATGTGATCGAGAACCTCACCGGCAACCGGGTCAACTACGGGATCGTCCAGGTGGGAGGAGTGCGCCGGGACATCGTGCCCGAACAACATAAGATCATCGAGGATTGCCTCTCCACCTACGAAGGGCTCCTTGCAAAGCTCCTGAACCTCTTCCTGGATGACAGGACAATCGCGATGCGGTGCCGGGACACCGGCGTGCTCACCCGTAAGGACGCCATCGAGCTCTGCACGGTGGGGCCGACCGCCCGGGCTTCCGGGGTGAACGTGGACCTCCGGCAGGACTACCCGTATGCCGCGTATGGAGACCTGGACGTGCGGGCCGTCCTCCCGGACCAGCACCTTGGCGAGACAAGGGGCGACGTCTACGACCGGATCGTGGTCAGGCTGATCGAAGTGGGGCAGTCCTGCCAGATCATCCGGCAGTGCCTCTCCGAGATGCCGGCCGGACCGATCACCGCCGAAGAGAAACTGGCAAAACTCCTGATGATCTGCAAGAAGGCCACCGGCGAAGCGATCGGCAGNNAACCTGATGTCCTGGATCCCCATGCTCAAAGGTGAACAGATCGCGGATATCCCCATCATCGTGGCCTCGATCGACCCCTGCCTCTCCTGCACGGACAGGGTCGCGGTGGTGCGAAACGGGTCGCGAAGCATTCTTACCAAGGAAGATTTAACCCGTCTCTCGGTTGAAAAGACAAGGAGGATGCAGCGATGAGCCCCGAACAGATCGCTTATCTCGTCGTGTGGAGTGCCGCCTTCTGCATCTTCGGCATCCTGGCAGGACTCTTCCTGCTGGGAGTGGACCGGAAACTTGCGGCCCACATGCAGGCCCGGATCGGGCCTCCCCTCCGCCAGCCGTTCCTCGACGTGGCAAAACTCCTCCAGAAGGAGAACATCGTCCCGGCCAATGCGATCCCCTGGCTCTTCCATGCGGCCCCGGTGCTCGCCCTGGCCTCGAGCCTTGTCGTCCTCCTCTACCTGCCGGCAGGGAGCATCCTCCCGCCGTTCGGTATGTACGGGGACCTGGTGCTGGTGATGTACCTTCTCACCGTCCCGGCCCTTGCCATGGTGGCGGGCGGGTTTGCATCCGGGTCGCCCTATGCGACCGTGGGAGCCCAGCGTGAGATGGTGACCATGATCGCGTACGAGTTCCCGCT
>DAEV01000070.1:0-4461 GCA_002509495.1 Methanolinea sp. UBA473
GGACTAAAATAGGATTGAAATTTCGTCCCCGTCACGTTTGATATACAACGATTTGCGTTCCAAACGGACTAAAATAGGATTGAAATGATTGCAAAAGCTTTGTGCCGCATACAGGACACGCTGTTCCAAACGGACTAAAATAGGATTGAAATGTTGTTGTCCGCTGCCTGTCCGCCGCCGAGCACCTGGTTCCAAACGGACTAAAATAGGATTGAAATCGAAATAGAGAATCCGAAGTTTCTATCTGGAAAGCGTTCCAAACGGACTAAAATAGGATTGAAATATGAATGGGAGATGTCAGTGAAACCGATCGTAATCGTTCCAAACGGACTAAAATAGGATTGAAATATGAGAATCTCATTGTTATTCATCGGTCTGCGCCTCCGGTTCCAAACGGACTAAAATAGGATTGAAATTTATGGGCAAGGTCTTTTACCGTGGCGATAGCCCTGTTCCAAACGGACTAAAATAGGATTGAAATATCACAGTATTGTCGGGAGCACATCGACAAGGTAGGTTCCAAACGGACTAAAATAGGATTGAAATCACCGGAAAACGGCACGTTTGAATTCGACGGCACAGTTCCAAACGGACTAAAATAGGATTGAAATCCGTATATGACGTTCAGCTTTTTTCGCCCGTGGTCGGTTCCAAACGGACTAAAATAGGATTGAAATTGCGTTGCGCGGGCACCAGCACATCGAGCTTAAAAAGTTCCAAACGGACTAAAATAGGATTGAAATTATTGGTCCTGAAACTCGGTGATGTTCCCGGAGCGGTTCCAAACGGACTAAAATAGGATTGAAATCTCCCGGTCCCGGGCTAGATATCGCTTCTTTTCGGGCGTTCCAAACGGACTAAAATAGGATTGAAATGTGTAGGAATACCCGGTTTGCGGGGCATATTGGATTGTTCCAAACGGACTAAAATAGGATTGAAATGAGGGTTTCAAGATTCGCTTCGCGTGCCGGACCAGCGGTTCCAAACGGACTAAAATAGGATTGAAATTGGAAAAGAATGAGGAAGGAACGAAAAACAACATGCGTTCCAAACGGACTAAAATAGGATTGAAATTTTCACAATCGGCGCGACATTTGAGAAGGCACACCGGGTTCCAAACGGACTAAAATAGGATTGAAATTGAAAAGATAGCGAACATCAGGGACAACAGGAATCGTTCCAAACGGACTAAAATAGGATTGAAATCCGCAGCCTTGATCTCGTCGTACACGTTCTGAGGGAGTTCCAAACGGACTAAAATAGGATTGAAATAGCCGATCGGCGCAGGACCAGATGCTTTCCCGGGCGGGTTCCAAACGGACTAAAATAGGATTGAAATTATCGAGGTGGTGCTTCAAGTAAATAACGTCGTAGTGTTCCAAACGGACTAAAATAGGATTGAAATCATTGGAGGATTAAAGGTGTATCGGGATGGAGTTCGTGTTCCAAACGGACTAAAATAGGATTGAAATAATAACTGGTCGGCTCTTACCCATTCAGGCTCAAGCAAGTTCGAAACGGACCAAAATAGGATTGAAATATCAATGGCTACGCATCACCGCAAGGTATCGGAGTGGTTCCAAACGGACTAAAATAGGATTGAAATCATGCGGGATACTGGTCCCCCCAGCATCTGTCGGGGTGGGTCTTCTGATTCCCCTGGCGTGGATCGTTGCCACCGTGATCGTCCTGGCCTATTCGGGACGGCGGTGACCACTCCGGCAGCCGCCACGTAGAGGATGTGATCGCGGATGTGACTATATGCCGCACCGCTTACACCCCTTTGAAAAACCCATGAAAGAACCACAATCCATCCGCCCGATAGGTCCGGTTATACCCCTTTAAAAATGATATGGGTCGACACTTGTCGGTAATATAATAAGGAGCTTTTGAGCATATATTTTAAAAATACGTATTTTAATTGTTTTTTATGGACCTTCACAGAATGCATTCAGCAGCGTTTCCCGGGTTTGATCGATGAAATATACCTGCTCTGGAAAACGGCCTCTGGAAGCGCACTAAAGAGCATTTATTTGGAGCAATATTAAGGTTTATTACGTGAAAATAAAGGTTTTTAGAAGATTTTTCCTGACGGGTAAACATCACTTCCTATGGAACAGATTCTGACAACAGGAATGAAGGGAAATGGAGCCCGTATCGGGTTTCTTTTAGGTGGAAAAAAAGGGATCGGTGATGAGGTTCCGTGAATCTTCGCTTGTGACGGAGTTCCGATAAAATAAAACTACTGGCATCAGAACGGCAGATCCGGGACACTTCACCTATCACGGGGGAAGCAGTGACGACGGAGGGACTCCGTAATAGGTGATTATAGCATCGAAACGCCGATCTGGCAGGACTTGCAGAATCAGGAATCCCCGGGTTGTGAAAAAGGACAAAGTGGACAAAAAGGATTATTATCCTAAATGTCAAAGAGTATGTGAAAGTGGTCACTCATGGAAAAACCAGCATTAACCGAGAGGGTCATGGTCTCTCCGGAGATTAAACAGACACTGTTTGGTCTTAAGAGACCCGGCGAACGGGTCGGAGATGTGATCGAACGTATCATCATGGACCGCAAACGCGATGAGTTCATCGAGTATCTCGACAAGCGGGCACGGGAAGCACAATACGTTCCGATTGAATCAGACCCTGAGATGGCCCATATGATGCGGGACTCGGGATCACCGTGAAGGTTGTCATCGACAAAAAAGCCCTGAAGTACGTGAACGGTCTGCAGGAATCAGACCGCAGGCTCGTGAAAGAATACATCGTCGCACTCGTCAATCCCCGGACCGCACGGGATGTTGAGGTGCTTGAGGGCGGACATTGTCGGGTACATGTTGCCCGCAGGTATACTATTTTTTTTGATATTCTGCCAGACGATACCATCGGTATCTTTGAAGTCACTACCATTGAAGAAGCGCACAAACGATACAAGCGTTTCTGAAAATAGCTCGTTTTTCTGAATCAGTGGATTCAACGATTTGATATACCCGGCAGAACCTGTTTTCTCATACATATGAGGACCGCTTCACCAGGAACAGAAACAGAGGCAGATATCGGTACCCAGCATTAAGTGCATGTTTGAACAATGTCTTGTATGATGGTTGCTCAATGCATTGAAAAGAAAATAGGAGTGTCGAGAAATAGCGACTGGTTCATGAGGAGATTGCATTTTTGAGTCGTTTCATAGCCTCGCTGTGCCCTTCCTCACTGACTTAAATACAAATTTTCCCGAATTTCCCGCTGACGTCTCCGCCATAGGGAAGCACTCCCCGACGGAAGGGTTTCCCGATCAAGGCTTCCGGTTGAACTTCTTTTTCGCTGGTATCTGCCCTGGCTCCTATACGAAAGTCACCCAGAACCGGGGTAAATGAACTCTCGGCATTGATGGCAAAAGAGGGGACACTCTCTCAGACAAGATGAGATCGAATACCAACCGTTCTGACAGCCACTCCGGTCACACTCACTCAGGCGTATTGATGGATCTTGCATTTGAACCTGAATAGTTCTATTCATCCTTGATCAAGACGCCCCATTCCACGACATGGAACCCATCACGGACGATTTTTTCCGGGCATTTCACCGGTTCGGGGGCGGACGCCAGCGGTTCTGCGTAGAACCAGATGCGGCTGACCTCCTCCGGTTTCGGGCTGATGGAGAGCGATATCCCCTGATCCACGGCATCGGTTTCCTGGGGGTAGAGGACATAATCCGCCCCAGGAGTCAGGTAACTTGCCCAGAAGTCGACAAAGTCTGTGGTCTCTTTCTCGGAAAACCCATACCTTCCCATCATGAAGGCCATGTCCTGCTCACGGGATTCCGCCCGGATCAGGTAACCTTCTTCCTTCTGCCAGCCGCGATCGGGTACGAGCGCCTCATAGAAGAGGAAATCCTCCTTCCCATTCAGGCTCCCGTGCCGGATTTCCGCCTGCCAGCCTTCACCGGGCAGGTAGACAGGGTCGGATACAGTGATAGCAGTTTCCGGTGTCAGACGAATCCTGGCGTTGATGTCCTGGTCGCTGTAAAGGTAAATGTTCGGCTTCATCGCGGTCGTAAGTTCCGTGTAAGTAAGGTCAACTACTTTCCGGCTCTGGTGGAACCTCTCCATGAACGTAGTGAGGTTAGGCACTTCTATCTGCTGATAAGGGTTGGAGGGACTTACTGTCGGCCGGGGATGGGGGTACCCAATCTTGGTAAAGTCCAGCCTCAACGCAGAAACCGCAGGAGTACAAACAAGAAGGACGACAATAAGGAAAAGAATGAGTTTTTTCAGGGGAGTCATTTGCATCATCTCATGGGGTTTCGATGACTATACTCGTCAGTTTATTGGACTGAATGTATACTATCACGATAAATAATTATTGGATGGTCCGGATTCCATTTGCGGATATCCTATCTTAAACAGGAATAGAATCAGCAGTGAAAAATGCTGCTATGGGGATTCGAACCCCAGTCGCG
>DAEV01000070.1:4568-15876 GCA_002509495.1 Methanolinea sp. UBA473
CAACTGCCGGGTGATGGGGCCGGGGCGGCCTGATCCGATAGTCCTGCCGTCGATGTACACGATCGGCGCCACCTCGGCGGCAGTGCCGGTTACAAAGACCTCGTCCGCGGTGTACAGATCGAAGTATCCCAGGTCGGTCTCCTGGACAGGGATGCCGAGTTGGCCGGCAAGCTCAAGAACTACCATCCGGGTGATTCCCCTCAGATTGTTGAGGGTCGGAGGGGTGAGGATCGTTCCGTTCTTGACGATGTAGATGTTATCGCCGGATCCTTCGGAGATGTGCCCCTGCATGTCGAAGATGATGGCTTCGTCCCCTCCCTTGCAGTTGGCCTCGATCTTTGCAAGGATGTTGTTCAGATAGTTGAGGGACTTGACGTTGGGAGGCAGGGCGCAGGCGGGATTGCGCCGAACCGAAACGGTGACTGCTTTCAAGCCCTTCTCGTACAGGTCCCCGTACATGGCTCCCCACTCTGTTGCGATCACGATCACCGTTGCCTTCGGGCACTTGGTCGGGCAGAGTCCGAGGTCTCCCACACCCCTGGTGACGATCGGCCGGATGTAGGCATTCTTCAGGCCGTTTTTACGGCAGGTCTCGATGATTGCCCCGGTCATTTCTTCCTTGGATAAGGGGATGCAGAGGTCTATGGTCTTTGCAGAGTCGTAGAGCCGGTCCAGGTGCTCGGGAAGCCGGAAGATCCGCCCGGAATACATGCGGATCCCCTCAAAAACCCCGTCCCCGTAGAGGAGACCGTGATCGAAAACCGAGATCTTCGCCTCCTCCTTGGGGTAGAATTTCCCGTCGATGTAGATATACATGAAAAATGGTGAGTGCTCCTAGTATTTGCAACCTGCTGAATCGATCATGCGCCCTTCCGGCAACAGTCGAGGAAATGCCGGAACATCCCCCTCGAGCTGACCGGGTGAAGATGCGTATAGCTCCCGAGGGTCTTTTTTACCACGGCCCCGTCTCCCGAATCGGAGATTCCCACACCCCTGGAAAGTGTGTAGGCATAGGTAGTGGATGAGGGGAGGGTCACCTCGGAATAATGGAACTCGTGACCCCTGAATCCTGCAGCGCCCATGGGGGATGCGGCTCCGGAGGTCCCTTCCACGTAACTGACAACTCTCCGGGCGGGCATCGTGGTGCTTCCCGGAAAGACACCGCACATGGGATACGATGCGGCTTCCGGGTGTTCCTTCCACCCCGCCCTGATCACCATCTCATCGGTGAGATACATGAGTCCCCCGCATTCCGCATAGATAGGGACTCCCCTGAGGGCAGTCTCCAGGATCTCCTCCCGCAAACTGGAATTATCCGACAGTTGAGGCAGGAAAAGTTCGGGATAGCCCCCCCCCAGTATGTACCCGTCCGCATCCGGAAGGGGATCGCGGAGAGGAGAAAACAGCCTGACCCGGACCCCCCATGCGGAGAGGAGATCGAACAGGTCGGCATAGTAAAAGTTGAACGCTTCGTCGTACGCCACACCGATACGCAGATCCGGGGCCTTCCCTGCCCCGAACAAGTGCCGATCCGATGTGCCGGGATCGAAGTGCTTTGCCAGGGCGAGAAAATGTTCCCTGTCCACGTGTTCGCCGATCAATCCGGTGACCCGATCGATCCGTTGCCGGAATCCCTCGTGCTCCTGGCCTTCCCGGAAGGGGACCAGGCCCAGGTGCCTCATGGCGAGTTCCATCTCCTCCATCCGCGGGATCGAGCCGACGACCGGAATCCCGCAATAATGTTCCACGGCAGAGACGGTCTTTTCTATATGTTTTCTCCCGGAAACGTTGTTTAAGATCACTCCGCAGATCCGGACGTCCGGGTCGAAGGCCTGGAAACCCTTCACGAGTGCGGCGGCGCTCCTCGTAATACTCCTGGCGTTTACGACCAGGACCACCGGAAGGTCCAGGATCTTTGCCACGGATGCGCTGCTCCCGATCTCCGAAAGGGCCTCCGCACCCTCGTAAAGCCCCCTCACACCTTCCACGAGTGCCAGGTCCGCACCGCGGCAGCCGTGATCGAATATTGCCCGGATCTCGGGTTCCTCCATCACGAAGGTATCGAGGTTTCTGCAAGGCCGGGCCGTGACGCCTGTCAGGTAGGATGGATCGATGTAATCCATCCCCACCTTGAAGGTCTGGACCGTCATTTCCCGGGAGAGGAGGGCTGCCAGGGCGAGGGAGATGCTGGTCTTCCCGCTCCCGGAACGGTCCCCTGCAATGAGGATTCCCCTCATGCCATGCTCCGTAATACCGCTCCGAATTCGCTCTCGACGATCCTGGACACCCCCAGTGTCCGGGGATGGAGATCCACTTCCACAACCACGTAGCGGTGCCCCTGCTCCCGCAGCGGCTCCACCTGGCGGGGGCCGTTGGTGATGGAGATACATTCGATCCCCTCCAGGCTTTCCGGGGGAATTGCATGCGGTACGCCGGCGATCAGGGCGAACTCCGGCGCGATTTCTGTGATCACCCCTCCGAGTGCGTTGCCATTGGCTCCGTACTCGTCGAGAGCCCCGCAGAACCGGAGGGGGACTCCCCGCTCCCGTAGTTCTTCCGAAATACGCCTGGCATCCTCCCTGACCTTTGGCAGTCCGCGATCTTCGAGGTTGACAAGGTAAGAGATCGGGGCATCCGGGCAGACCTCGTAGAGGGCGGATAGTTCGTCGGCAAACATATATGCGGTCTCTTTCTTGGCGTTCAGGATTGCGACGCCCTTTTTTCCGCTCCGTGCAAGTTCGAGAAGCCTTGCGGCGGCAACGTGCTTTAAGTCCCCCCGCGAAGGCTGGATATAAGACTTTGAGGCGGCCCCGCGAAGCCTTTCCACTTCGTTTGCCATCCCGAGGAGATACTTCTGGCGCTCCAGTTCTTCTCCGGAGATCCATCCCTCGTCGGCTGCGGCCACCAGTGTAGCAATCACTCCCTCGATATTCTCTGGGAATCCCGCATGGATGTCCACCGCGATCGTGGGGGTGCGGATCCCGGAGTCCTGGATTGCTGCATGGAGATCCTCGCCTATGATCATGGAGACGCAGGTCCCGATCACTGCCATCCGTTTTGGTTCGAAGGTATCCTCCGCATACCGGAGAACCGCCTCGAGGGGTTTCTGCCCTCCAAAGATGAACTCCTGGTCCGCAAGCGAGGTGGTCAGCACCCTCATCCCGTCCTCTTCGAGGAGGCGGGCATGCTTGAACGAACAACCCGAAGGACCGTGGAGTACTGCGACCGTCACCTCCAGGTCCCTTGCGGTATACAGTGCAGCAACGATGGAACTCGGGCGGGGGTGCATATACTTCATTCTTTTCACCTCCATGTCTTCACCGCCAGCACCACGCATCCATTGCCGGCATTCCGCAGTGCCAGGTTTCTTCCTTCCTCAAGCGTCCTGCAGAATGATACCTCCCTGTCGGGGAGATCCATCCCGCGGTACGCCTCCCCTACGAGGATGATACTCCCCGGATCGGCATAGGAGATGACATTCCGGATATCTTTTTCCGGGAATCCCTCGCATATGGCACCGTCCTCTTTTCCAATGACCAGGGTGACCGGGCGTTCCGGGCCTGCCACGCCGCGGGCATAATTGACCGCCTCCCGGACCGTGGCCGCACCCGTTCCTGAGTTGGAGTCATCCACAACCGGGATCCCCCTCTCCCACCGAAGGGCAAGTCTTCCCTCCACGGGAGGGAACGTGGCGAGCCCAGCGGGATCGATCCCGAGCAGGCATGCTGCTGCTGCCGCCAGGGCAAGGGGCAACCGGTAGGGAGTGAGGCGGAGCAGGGCGGAGGAGAATTTACCCGAGATCCCTCCATACCCGTACCGGCAGGTGTCGTCCTCCACCCGTGCGATGGATTCGACGGGTAGGGTATTCCACCTTTCCGGGATTCCGGGTGCGGCCAGGATCTTTTCCATCTGACCGCCCGACCGCAGTTTCTCGAGGACCGCACTCTTCTTCCCGGAAGAAAACCGGTAGTCCTCCGCCGATGTCAGGATCCCGATGTCCCCCGCTCCACAGAATCCAAGAGATACTTCTGCGACGCACCAGCCGTTCGTTTCGTATGCGAGATTCGCCGGTCCGACCAGTGCTGAGGGGGTGATCCCCGATCGCGAAATCAGCATTTTATCAGGATACCGTACCGTCCCCCGGGATGTATGGAGGATGCCCGGACCGTTCATTACGTATGCCAGGGCATGTGCAGTCGTGGTCTTACCCCTTGCCCCGGTGATCTCCACAAATGGCGAGGGGGTGTTCCGTCCGAGGATCCACCTCGCCGCCTGGTGGTGGGTACAGGAAGGCGCGGGGATCTCCCGGAACAGGTGGTACGACGGATCGAGGTGGACAGGTGCAACGAGAAGATCATAATCCCTGCCTGCAGCGTCCGCGGATGATATGCCGTCCCTGCCCCTGTACACATCCACCATCTCCACGGTATGCCCTTGCTGGTTCAGGGAACGGGCAAGCTCGGTTCCGCCGTGGATGGTATCAAGGACCAGAATCCTCATACGGGATAGGATCAGAGGGTGGAAAGGGCCCTCTCTGCATTCTTGATCATGAGGTCGGCAAGCAGGGGATCGCTCCCGATTGGATCTGCGTAGAGAAGGGGGATTGTATTGCCGTTGATGGAAAATACCCCGCGATTCTTTCCTTCTTCCAGTCCGATGACCTCCGGGATGTCCTTTAGGATATGCACTCCCTTGGCCAGGAAGAGGGGCACAACCACAAGCACGTCGATGCTCTCCCTCTTAAATTCGGTAAGGCAGTCACCGATCGTGGGGGTGTTCAGATTCATAAACCCGCATTTCACCACAAACTGCGGGTACCTGGCAGCGATGAGCTGCCCGGTACTCTCCACCAGTTCCTTGTTAAAGGGGAGTTTGCTCCCGTGCCCGACCAGTAACAATCCCTTCTTACTCATATTACAAATTGTATTACTGGCTGAACTAAAATGATTACCGGTTTTTCCTGTCCGCGCGCCCCCCTGCACGGTGAAAAGATGGGATGCCAAAGAGACCATCACGCACTGGATTTGAGAATGAACCAACGAAAATTTCTCTCATGAATATCCCTCCGGAAATTCCGGATCTCACCGGATGCCCCCCTGCCTGATGGAATACCCGATTTCCGATGCCAATCTGCGGGTGGTGTAGGATTCTATATGACATAACGTCTCCCGCAAAATGGTTTATATCCCCATAAAGTTAGATTAATAAGGATACGGGGTCCCTCGTTCCACGCGGGTTTCTGGTGTTGTATCTATGGCCTCCATGCAATATTACGACCGTTTCGGTTTGCTTTTAAATAACCAGGTGGTGAAAACGCCGATCGCCATCGCTTCGATGGCAGGCATCGTGGATGCCGCGTATGTCCTCCCCCGGGCTGCCCATATAGGAGCTGCATTCCTTGGCGGTTACTCTATCGATGAACCCACCATGGAGGCCAGCCGGAAGATGTCCGAAATTGGGCGCCGGGAATTTACCTACGAGGATCCGGTAGAGGAACTCTCGTCCCAGGTGGCTCTCCTATCCAAAACCGACGTGGTGACAGGTCTGAACCTCCGCGGTAGCAGCCCGGAGGCATTCTCTGCGATCGCCGCCCAGATCGGCGATGCGGCGGTGTATGAAATCGACGCACACTGCCGCCAGGAGCCAATGATTGCAGCAGGATGCGGTGAAGTTCTCCTTCATCATCCAAATCGTTTGAGAGAATATATCCAGGCCCTGAAAGGAGAGGACGTCTGTGTCTCGGTGAAGATCCGCGCAGGGGTGAGCCCGGACGATCTTCGCCTGGCCCGGGCAATCTGGAAGGCCGGAGCAGATATCCTCCATATCGATCTCATGGATACGGGTTACCAGAAAGTACGCCAGATCAGGAATACCTGCCCCCTCGTGATCATTGCGAATAATTCCATCAATACGTTCGAGCGGATGAAGGAGATGTATTCCCATGGGGCCGACCTGGTCTCACTCGCCCGCCACTCCGATGACCGCACCCTGGCCGGCCTCGACGCGGCGATCAGCAGGTATGCGGACGAACAGGGGTGGTACAACTCCCCAAAGCAGCTATGCCGCGGGGGAGATATCCGTGCCCTTACATTCTGCTGCATGCCGGTGAAGAGCTGCCCCCTCATCCCCACCCTGGACAGGATCGGGATGGAAAAAGAAGAGTACCTTTCCTTAAAACAGGAGGCCGTAAAGGGGACCCCCCTCGAAAGCGGTCCACAGACCTGTTTCGGGAGTCTGGCATGGTGCTGTAAGTCCTCTTCGCCCTGCATGTTCCGGGAGATGACCATCCTCCAGCAGGGCCTTACCAACCGCGAATATATGCAGCAGAAACACCAGCTCTCTGAGAAGATTATGCAGTATATCTTCGAGGAGAAGCCACAGGATGACACGTGCTGAACGCGCCCAGCTGGCGATGATGCTGGAGGTCTGCGCCTACCCCAAACCCGGGAACGTGGACCGTTGTCACGATTACACCAGGACCCGGCTCGAACATTTTCTTGCTTCCGTCATCCTTTCCCGCCCGGCCCTTGAACGGGCAGAGCGTGGCGAAGGAAAGGTAGGTGAACTGATTCACCAGGCTGTCTCCCTGGCATCAGTCCACTCAGGCGGAAATACCCATTTCGGAGCCTTTCTTCTCCTAATCCCCCTTGTCATGGGCGGGGATATTCCGGGAGCCAATCGTATCGCGGGACAGACTACCGTGGAGGATGCAATCGCGTTCTACAGGGCGTTTCAAAAGTCCAGGGTACGTGTGATCCCCTCTCATGAACTGGACGTCGACGATCCGGGGATGCTCGAGGAACTGCGGACCCGGAACATGAACCTCTATGACGTCATGCTCTATTCCGCACCGCGTGACATGGTGGCCAGGGAATGGGTGAACGGCTTCCAGCTCACCCGCAGGGGTGCGGACCTGATCCATGCCGCAGGCATCCGGGAAGGAGTGATAGCAGAAGCATTCCTCTCTCTCCTCGCCAGCGAGCCGGATACGTTCATCGAGAAGAAGCACGGGCCGGAGGTTGCCGGGGCCACAATGCGGAAAGCCAGGGAGGTGAGGGACGGTGTCCGGGATCTCGCGGCCTTCGACCAGGAATGCATCGACAGGGGGATCAATCCCGGTTCTATCGCAGACATTATCATCGCTTCCATCTACATTGCCCTTGGAGAAGGATGGACGTGGGACTACTGAGGGAAGGGATCAACGAAGTCATCGCCACGACCCGCCTGAACGCGGCACCCATGGGGTTCATCCGCCGCCAGGGACGGGTCCGGATGGTGGTCTTCAAGGGGAGCCATACGGCCAGGGGGATTGCCGATCAGGGATGGGTGGTTGCGAACTATACCTTCGATCCGGTACTCTTCGTGAAATGCGCATTCGGAGACCTGCCGGAAGGCTCATTCATCGAAGAAACTGTCGGAACCCTCACCGTACATCGGCTCGCAGAGGTCGAGGCCTGGGAAGTATATTCGGCGGAAGTGTCAGGGGAGACAGAATCCGCACTGACGGTCGACCTCACCCTTATCGAGGAGAAGATACTCGCTCCCTCCATCCGTCCTGTAAACAGGGGCTTCAATAGCCTGATCGAAGCAACGGTCCATTCCACACGGTACGTACTGAATGGCGATCCCGTCCTGTGGGATCTCATCCGGCACCATTTCTCCCTTGTCCGGAGATGCGGGGGAGAGAGGGAGATGGAAGCCCTGTCTCTCCTCGAACACTGCCTGGGAAAGGCGGAAAAATAGTGGTTTTTCTTTTCAGCAGACCCGTGGAACAGGATCCCCGACCGGTGGCTCGATGAATCGCTCCCCCCCGATGGGGGTCTCCATGATCACTCCCGATCCCGGGACCACGACGCCCACAATCGCGGCTTCCTTTCCGTAAGGATGGCCTCGTATCGACTCCAGCACTGCATCGGCATCCTCTGCCGGGACCCCTATCACAACTTTCCCCTCGTTGGCCACCTGGAGCGGGTCGATCCCCAGCATATCTGCGGCGCTCCGGACACTCCTTCTGATGGGAAGAGTCTCCTCACGGATCCGCACCGAGACTCCGCTTTTCCTTGCCATGTCATTGATCGCACTCGCAAATCCTCCCCTTGTCGGATCCTTCATCGCATGGATGGTCCCTGCAGCCATCGCCCTTTCCACGAGTCCCCAGAGGGGCGCCACATCCGATCGAATCTGCTGCCCAAGGGAAAGTCCGGAGCGTTCGGCCATGATTGCGAGCCCGTGGTCGCCCATTGTCCCGCTTACGATGATCCTGTCACCTGGCACGAGCCCATTATCACGTACTATTCTCTCTGCCACACCGATCCCTGCCGTGTTGATTACGATGCCATCCAATGCTCCTTTCTCCATGACCTTGGTATCGCCCGTAACCAGGCAGGCGCCGCTTTCGCCCAGGGCCTCGTCCATGGAGAGGACGATCCGTTCCAGGTCGGCGATCCGGAACCCCTCCTCGATGATCATTCCGCACGAGAGCGCGATCGGCCGTCCACCCATCATCGCCAGGTCGTTCACCGTGCCGCAGACGGCGATCCGGCCTATATCCCCGCCCGGGAAGAAAATCGGGCGTACTACGTGCGAATCCGTGGTGAAAACGATGTTTGTTCCGTTGATGGGGACAACTGCCCCGTCGTCCAGGGCTTCGAGGCCTATCCCGCCCGCATTGCGGTGTTCCAGCCGGGTCAGGACCCGGAGCAGTTCTCCCATCACCTCTCCGCCGGCCCCGTGCATCAGGTTCACATTCATTCGTCGCTCACCTCGATCTCAATATTGGTCACGATGATCTCCCTTCCCCGGACCAGTTCAGGGAGGCTGCCGCATTGTGGGCAGACGAACCGTTCATTCCCCTCGTATCCACAGGGACACCTGGTCGAGGGGGGTACTGTGCGCCACTCCAGGGATGCACCCTTCATCAGGGGATCCTCCTCGATGAGGGTCTCGAACAGGAACTTCACCTGTTCGGGATTCACCATCGCCATCTCTCCGATCTCCACGCAGACCTTCTTTACTTCCCTTGCGGTATGCTCGAGGGCGGCCCGGCGGGCGGTGGCATATACGTCATAGGCAATTCCGAACTCATGCATGGGAGAAGTGCCCCGGAATATTTGTCCATTCCCGGTCTTTTGGCCCCAGAGCTCCCCGGGCACCGTTATGAACAGGGATTTACTAATTTATACGCTGGAGAGGGGCATAAATCATTCCTCTCCAGAAAGAACAAGGGACCCGGATCCGGAAACAGGGTCACGATTCAGTTCAAATACATGCCCCGCTCACTAGTATTGGAATGGCATGATCCCTGGCCTCATCGAATTTCTTATCCATATCGACCAGAATCTTCCTCTCATCATCAACCATTACGGCCTCTGGACATACCTGATTCTGTTCGTGATCATTACCCTCGAGACAGGGCTCGTCGTCACCCCGTTCCTTCCTGGCGATTCTCTCCTTTTCGTGGCAGGTGCCTGCGCCTCGGTCGGGTTGATCGATCTCCTCCTCGTGATCCTTTCCTTCATTGCCGCATCGATAGTCGGGGATACCCTCAACTACTGGATAGGAAATTATCTGGGCCTGAAAGTCTTCATGAAGCGGTTCCCGTTCCTGGTCAAGAAAGAGTATATAGACCGTACCTACGGTTATTTCGAGCAATACGGCGGAAAGACGATCTTCATTGCCCGGTTTATCCCGCTCATCCGGACCTTTGCTCCCTTCCTTGCCGGGGTGGGGAACATGAGATACCGCCGCTTCCTGCTCTTCAATGTCCTTGGAGCGGTGGCATGGTCCATCAGTTTTACTCTCGCGGGTTATGTGCTTGGATTCCACCCCGTCGTCCAGGAGAACATAAACCTGTTGATCTACTTCGTGCTCGCGATTACCGTCATTACCATTGTCGTGATCGTGGGAGGGGTGGTAAAAGGGCTCGTATCAGTCTGTCGGAATCGATCAGTCCAGGGAGAGAACGCGGAAAGCGGGGAAGAATGTGAAAAAGAACCTGAAAAATAAAGATCCCCTTTCTTTCCGGGTCAGCGCTTTCCCGCCATCTCCAGGTTCCTGCCTTATTTCCGATGAGTGATGACCAGTCCGGAATTATCGACGGCCGTAACCAGTGCAAGTTCGAGCCCGAGACCTTTCAGGATCGACTCCACCTCCTCCCTCCCCTTCCCCGTGATAATTGCAACGGAAGGTCCGACCGAGCTCATCCCCACGAATTCAAAGCCTGCCTCCCGTAACCTGCTCATATGGCGGTAGATGGAATAACTGTGGTGCTCCACCTCTGCCCTTTTCGAACCCCGGAACTCGATCTCCCAGATGGTATCTCCTATTTTTTCAAGATCCTCACGCTCCAGGGCAGGGATGAGATCCATCATGATCATGTAGGCTTTGATCTCACGGTCGCGATAGTCGAGAACCCGGGCTTTGTTCATGAGGAGGTCGAATTCCTGCGTACCGGCAGACGAGATGTCCGTCGGGGGGATCAGGATATAGACGTTCTTTCCTTCCGCGAAGGAGTGGTGGTACACGAGTGAAAGCTCGTCCCCCATGATGGCCATCCCTCCGTGAATGCTCACCGCAGGTCCCACCCCCGTTTCGAACCCGAACGCGACGTTTCCATCCACGGTCTCTTCCACGTAGTTATACCCGATCATTTTCCTCAGTTGATCGGGATTGAACGGCTTTCCCACTGCAACGTTCAGGGCATGGGCAAGCGAGATCATGATCGTGCTCGTGGACCCGAGGCCGACGTGCTGGTGCTCGTGGTCCCGCGCTTTGATTGCAAATCCTCCTTTATATCCTGAGGTCTTCCTGAAGACTTCCACGAAATGCCGGATGATGGTTGGCCGGTTGTAATCGATCTCCAATCCTTCCGGGAGGCACCGGACCTCAACGCTGCAGTAGAGCTGGATGGCAAATCCGACCCCGCCACCGCCGGGACGGGCAGGGGAGAACCTGTTCATGTCCAGTACGGTGAGGTGAATCCGTGCTGGTGACCGGACGATCACGGTCCCCTTAACGGGAGAGAGTTCGTAGGGGCCTTCCAGGCCCAGCGTCCGGATCCGTTCGCCCGGTGGGAAGGAATCGAACTCATACTCGACAAGGTCGAGATCTCCTCCCCGAATTTTTAATGTTGCCATAGCTGGTAATTCCCGAGCAGAGTATCACTGGCGATCAAAGAAAAATGTTCCCTTTCCATATCTCCCAATACCATACCTTAATCCCCGTGAACGGACCAATCCGGTTCGATACTCCCGGGTTTATCTGATGAATACAAATTATTGCCTGATGTACAGTCCCGAAAGTATTTCCT
>DAEV01000071.1 GCA_002509495.1 Methanolinea sp. UBA473
GAACCTGCGGGCATGGCGGCAAAGGCCTTCGGGAGCGTGGAGAATGCCAGTTCGGCCCCCATAGCAGGGGTAAGGCCGAAGGAAAAGACGAGAGGAAAGATGACCACCCCTGCCAGGATTGCAACGGNNAAGGTCGATCATAGTGATAATTGCGGCGGAAGAGGGGAGACTCTGGTCCCGCGAGACATAGGCACCATAGGTGAGGAGGATGCCCTGGCCGACGGAGAGAGAGAAGAAGGCCTGGCCGAATGCCGCGCTCCAGATAAGCGGGTTGGTAAGAACGGAAAAATCGGGGGTGAAGAGGAATTCCATCGCGCGGGGAAACCCCGGGAGGAACGCCCCGTAGACCGCCATGATGATCAGAATAGCCACGCAGACGGGGATCAGAAGGATGGAGATCCGTTCGATCCCGTTCCGGAGGCCGAGTGAGACGATCCCCCCGGTAACGAGAGCGGTGAATACGAAAAGGAGCAACGGAAGGTAGCCCCCTGTGAATGCGCTGAACGGGACACCGATCCCTGCGACCGAGAAGAGAGTGTAGCCCACCGTCCATCCAGTGATGACCAGGTAGTAACTGAGGATGAGAAAAACGATGCCGCAGATNNAGCCATCCGATGAGATGAAATCGGGGGTCAACCCTCCGGAATGCGGTCACAACGTCCGCACGGAAGTGGCGTCCCATCGCCAGTTCCAGGATCATGAGGGGCATGGCGAAGAGGAACACGGCGATGAGGTAGGGGATCAGGTAAGCCCCCCCGCCGTTCTGCCCGAGGACGGCGGAGAACCTCCAGATATTCCCGATGCCGACAGCGGAACCAATCGCCGCGAGAATAAAGCCGAACTTCGATGACCACTGTTCCATTTGGGCGTAACTCCTTCAGGACAAACAGGGAGAAAGTGGCAGGAGAAACTAAAAAGGTTTGCGATGAGGTTCAATGTTTAAACCGGCTTATAAACAGGAAAAAACAAAACTGCCGGAGGATTACTTCAGGAGTCCCAGGATCCTTACCGCGAGAAGGGCTGCGTTCTCCCCGTTGTCCATCCCAACACACGCCACAGGGACGCCTTTCGGCATCTGCACGATGGAGAGGAGAGCATCGAGCCCGCCCATCAGGTTGCCGCTCACCGGCACCCCGATGACAGGTTTATCGGTCTTCGAGGCNNATGATCCCCGGTAGCGCTGCGGAAAGTCCTGCGATTGCAATGAACACCCTGCAATCGCTGTTCCTTACGTATTCGTCCAGACGGCCGGGTTCGCGGTGCGCGGAGATGACCTTGGTGTCATACCTGACCCCATTCTCCTTCAGTACTGCCGCGACCCTCTCCACAATGCCTGCATCGGAGGCCGATCCGCTGAGAATGGCAACTTCGACCATCTGATTCGCCATCCACACTTATATCCCGTAGTTATAAAAATACTATGGGCTGATTTAATGGAAAAAGAACCTCTCCTGATGCTGCCTGGTCCGGTACCCATGCCGGAACGGGTAAGGGCGGCGATGATGCGGCAGGCGATCAACCATCGCGGGAAAGAATTTTCTACGGTGTATGCGGACTGCGTCCGAATCCTGAAAACCGCATTCGGGACCGGAAACGACCTCTTCGTGGTCAGCGGGTCAGGAACCGCGTCGATGGAAGCGGCCGTTGGCAACTTCGGCAGGGGGAGGAAGATCGCCTGCCTTGTGAACGGCAAGTTCGGGGAACGCCTCTACAAGATCTCCCAGAGGTACGGCACTGCAAAAGAGATCGGATCCGTCTGGGGCACACCTCTCGACATGTCTGCACTGGAGAGGGAACTTGAGGAAGGGGCCGAGATGGTGACCCTGGTGCACAACGAGACCTCCGCCGGGATCAAGAACCCGGCCGGGAAGGTAGGAAAGCTGGCGAGGAAGTACGACGCTCTCCTGGTAATGGATGGGATCACTTCCATCGGGGGCGACGAGGTCAGGGCCGACGAATGGGGAGTGGACGTGGCAGTGGTGGGGTCTCAGAAGTGCCTGGCCGCACCCGCCGGGCTCTCCGCCATCTCGGTGAGCAGCCGTGCATGGGAGCGCATGACCGAACCAAGGCCGTATTACCTTGATCTGGCTGCCTACCGGAAGAGCGCGTCGGCNNCCCTATACCCCGGGTGTCCCCCTTTTCCTTGCACTGCGTGAGGCATGCCTCATCCTCGAGGAGGAAGGGCTTGCAGGCCGGATCGCGAGGCATCACCGGATGGCCGACTCGATCAGGGCGGCGGCCGGGGCATGGGGACTGACACTGTTCCCCCGTCTGGACGTCGATCATGCCTATTCCAATACTGCAACCGCGATCTCCCTTCCGACAGGTATCACGGACTCCGAGTTTCGCGGGACGATCAAGAAGATTGGGATTGAGATTGCCGGTGGTCAGGACCATCTGAAGGGGAAGATCTTCCGGATCGGGAGCATGGGTGCCGTTGGGGCCCCGGAGATCCTGGCCACTGTCGCAGCCGTCCAGTTCGCCCTCAAAAAGCACGGATATACGTTGAAGGGCGACGGGGTGATGGCGGCCGCAGAGGTGCTCGGATGAAGGTGGGGGTCGTCGACACCACCTTTGCCCGGGTGAACATGGGCAGCATTGCCGTCGATGAGCTGAAGAAACATGCCAGCGTGAGTATTGAACGGGTGACCGTCCCCGGCATCAAGGACCTGCCGGTTGCCTGCAAGAAACTGATCGAGGAGAGGGGGTGCGACATCGTGATGGCTCTCGGGATGCCCGGGGGACAGGAAAAGGACAGGATGTGTGCTCACGAGGCTTCGATGGGCCTGATCACCTGTCAGCTCATGACCAACACCCACGTCATCGAGGTTTTCGTCCACGAAGACGAGGCAAAGGACGACCGGGAGCTTGCGTGGCTTGCCGAGCAGCGGGCGCGTGAGCATGCGGTCAATGCGGTGAAACTGATCCTGCACCCCAGGGACCTTGAAAGGGAGGCCGGGTCAGGGCTCCGGCAGGGATTTCCGGATGCGGGGCCTGCCCGCCGGTGAAGGCCCGGGGTTTATGAATAATCAGCGAAGAGATCAATACAGAGGGAGAGTATGCCGATAAAACTGGGATTCGTGGTCTCGGAGTTCAACCGGGACATCACCTACATGATGGAAGTGGAAGGGAGGGAACATGCCGCATTCCTCGGTGCCGATGTGACCGAGTGCGTGTACGTTCCCGGGGCCTACGACATGCCTCTTGCCATCAAGAGAATGCTGAAGCGCGGGAAGGTCGATGCTGTGGTGACCATCGGGTGCGTCATCGAAGGCGCTACCCAGCACGACGAGATCGTGGTGCAGCATGCGGCACGGAAGATCATCGACCTGTCGCTCGAGTTCGACAAGCCCGTGAGCCTTGGGATATCAGGCCCGGGAATGACAAGACTCGAAGCCAACGAGCGTATCGATTACGCCCGCAGGGCAGTTGAGTCCGCAGTAAAGATGGTCCAGCGATCGAAATGAGGGAGCTCTCACGAAAGGTGGCGGGTATCGCAGCCTCAGCCACCATCGAGATCTCCAACCGGGCAAAAGAGATGGAGAGGAAAGGGATCCCCGTGATCAGTCTCTCCATCGGGGAACCGGACTTCGATACCCCGCAGCATATCAAGCAAGCCTGTATCGAAGCACTCCTTCGCGGAGAGACCCACTACGCACCGAGCAATGGCATTCCCGAACTCCTGGCCGCCATCGCGAAAAAGATCGTCCGTGAGAACGGATTCCCCTGCATCCCCGAACAGGTGATGGTAACCTGCGGGGCGAAGGACGCGATCTACGATGCAATGGAGGCGGTGCTCAATCCCGGCGAGGAGGTCTTGATCCTTGACCCGGCCTGGGTCTCTTATGAACCGTGTGTCCAAATCGCCGGGGGGAGACCTGTCCACCACAAGCTCAACGAAAAGACCTTCCAACTCGACGACTCAGTGCTTGAAAGGCTAACCTCTCGGACAAAGATGGTGGTAGTGAACTCGCCGTCCAACCCGTCAGGTGCAATCCTCGATCCAAGGTCCATGAACCTTCTCGCAGATATCTGCCAGGACTACGACCTTTTCGCTCTCTCGGATGAGATCTACGAGAAGCTTATCTTTGGAAAGAAGCATGTCTCGCTCGCGTCGATCGGGGACATGGCGGAAAGGACCATCACGGTAAACGGTTTTTCAAAGGCCTATGCGATGACAGGATGGCGCCTGGGATACGCGGTTGCGCCTCTGGCGATCCTCCGCCAGATGTCCAAGATACAGCAGCATTCCGTCAGCCACCCCGCCACCTTTGCGATGTTCGGAGGGCTTGCCGCCCTCAATGGGGACCAGTCCTGCGTCGAGGCGATGAGGAGGGAGTTCCAGAAGCGCCGCGACTACATCATCCAGGAACTAACTCTTATGGGCTTCTCCCTGGCACCCGCGGAAGGGGCATTCTATGCCTACGTGAAGGTGGAAGGAGACGATCTCGAGATCGCACGCCGCTGGCTGGAGGAGGCTCACGTGGCGGTGACGCCCGGATCAGCCTTCCATACGCCCGGATGGGAGAGGATCTCCTACGCGGCATCCATGGATAAGCTGGAGGATGCAGTGTCCCGCATCCGCCGATGCAAGGCCTGAGACCGACACCAGTTTCCCCTTTTCCCCGGATTATAATAAAGAAACCCTGATGCGTTCAGCCGTAAGACCTTATTCCAGGAAGTGACAGGGTGAAAGAGCGACATCTCGTGATCATGGCAGGCGTGATCCTCTTTCTGGTTGGAATGGCAACAGGAATGGTCCTTGGCGGATTCCAAAAGGTCCAGGACCCGGACAGGGTGAACCATGAGGACAGGGAATCCCTTTACCAGGTTTCCACGATCGACTCCCTGATGCAGGGGGCATATGAGGGAACCATATCGATCGGGGAATTGAAACAATTCGGGGACTTCGGGATCTCCACCCTGGATAATCTTGACGGGGAGATGGTGGCCTTGGACGGGAACTATTACCAGGTGAAAGCGGATGGGAGGATTGTTCTTCTTAAAGACGATGCGACAGTCCCGTTCGGATCGGTCACTTATTTTGACACCGACAAGGAGATCCTGCTTTCCAGGACTGAAAATTTAAGTGAATTCTCTGCCCTGGTGGAATCAGGACTCCCGTCCAGGAACCTCTTCTATGCGATGAAGATCCACGGGTTATTCCCGTACGTGAAGACCAGGAGCATTCCCGCCCAGGAAAAGCCCTATCCGAGGTTGATTGATGCATCGGCCAACCAGTCGGTCTTCGAATTTCGGAATACCACGGGGACCCTGGCGGGATTCTGGACCCCGGATCTCGCCCGGGGACTGAACATACCTGGTTTCCATCTCCATTATCTGACGGATGACCGCACGGGGGGAGGCCATGTACTGGAGTTATCCCTGGAGAATGTCTCCGTGGAACTGGACGAGACCCCGGGGTTCGTAATGGCATTGCCGACGTCCGGTAGTTTTACCGACGTGAATCTTTCCGGAGACCTGGGGAGCGAACTCGCAATCGTGGAACAGGGACAATGAACGGAGACATGAGCTCTATCGTACGGGCGATCATATCGAAAGCTATTTGGGGGATGGGACGACGAGCAGATCTGGGCAGATTTGAAGTAACGAGTGGGGCGTTTTTGGAAATACCCCGAATGCATGGGTTAATCGAACAGGAACCCGGGATGCGCCAACGCTTATGGGGGAAACCGGATGATCACTATCTACAAGGGATCCACGGAAGGACTGGAGCAGCTCACTGCCTACGAGGATGGGGCCTGGGTGAACGTGGTCAACCCGAGCCCTCAGGAGATCGAGGAGCTGGTCTCGCTGTTCGGCATCCCGTCAGATTTCCTCACCGACCCGCTGGACGCGGACGAACGGGCCCGTATCGAGCGGGATGAGGGAAGTACCCTCATTCTCCTCCGCACGCCGAGAAAAGAGCCGCCCGATACCGATGTCCCTTATGCCACACTTCCTGTGGGGATCATTATCACCCATTCCCTGCTGATCACGGTATCCTTTACCGAGGTGGATGTCGTCCGGGAATTCCTATCCGGGAAGGTGAAACACTTCTCCACCAGGGACCAGACCCGCTTCGTGCTTCTGCTCTTTTTCCGGACGTCGCTCCTGTTCCTGAGGTACCTGAAAGAGATCAACCGGATGACGACTGCCGTGGAACGCTCCCTCTACAGGGCATTGAAGAACGAGAACCTCATCCGGCTGCTGAATATGGAAAAGAGCCTGGTCTTCTTCGTGACATCGCTCCGATCCAATGCCCTGATGATGGAGAAGTTCAACACTTCGGGGTGCCTCCGAATGACCGAGGAGGACAGGGACATCTTCGATGAGATGATCGTCGAGAACAGGCAGGCTATAGAGATGGCCAACATCTACAGCAGCATTCTTTCCGATATGATGGATGCGTTCGCCTCTGTCATCTCCAATAATCTGAACGTGGTACTGAAGCTCCTGACCACAGTGACAATCATTCTTATGATACCCACCCTGGTTGCCAGTATCTACGGGATGAACGTGGAGCTCCCCTATCAGCATACTCCCTATGCATTCCTGGTCACAGTTGCCATTTCCCTGGCCTTGTCCGCGGTAGGGATCCTCATCTTCTGGAGGAAGGAGTTCTTCTGATCAAGCTGGGGCATTGGTGAGGGGAGAGGACCGTACCTTTTTCGGATGCATGGAAGATAGGGGTATGTTCAAATAATTTGTTCACAAAGTTCATAATATATTGAACTATCCGAACAATCCTGCCAGCGACCCGATCGGGGAAGAGGACCTATTCATCGAGAAATTTGCGGCTATCTTTGAGAATTATTCCGCCTACCCAAGGGTCGCCGGGCGGATATTCGGGTATCTCCTCATATGCGACCCCCCGTACCAGACACCGGGGAAGCTCGTGATCCGGCTCGGGGTCTCCAAGAGCACCGTAAGCGGCATGATGCGACTCCTAACCCAGACAGGCATGATCGAAGAGTTCTTCCTCCCCGGAGCCCGTTCCAGGAACTACCGGGTCAGGGTGGAGGGCTGGGAGGATCTCTTCATGAAACAACTGCAGGGTCTTTCCATGGTCCGCGATGTGCTCGGGGAAGGGAGAATATTGATGAAAGAAAAGGATCCCGGACTGGTCGCAAGAATCGATAAACTCGATTCACTCTA
>DAEV01000085.1 GCA_002509495.1 Methanolinea sp. UBA473
AGGGTCCAGGGGGTGGTCGTCCAGATGACCAGAAATTCATTCTCCCTGTCGGCGAGAGGAAATTTCACGTAAATGGACGGATCCTTTTCGTCCCAGTATTCCACCTCCGCATCTGCAATCGCGGTGGCGCACCGGGGACACCAGTTCACAACCCGGTATCCCCTCTCGAGCATCCCTTCCTCGTCAGCCCGCGAAAGGGTCCACCATGCCGCTTCGAGGTAGTTTGGGTCGATGGTCTTGTAGGGGTCGTCAAAGTCCATCCAGACACCCAGGCGCTGGAACTGCTCGCTCATCACGCGCTCGTTGGTCTCGGCAAACTCGCGGCACTGCTCGATGAAGGGGCCGATTCCGTACGTCTCGATATCTTTCTTGGACGAAAATCCCAGTTTCTGCTCGACACGAACCTCGATAGGGAGTCCGTGCATGTCGTACCCGGCCCTCGCGATGACGTTCTTCCCGCACATACGGTGGTACCGGAGAATGCTGTCTTTTAAGATCTTGTTCCACGCAGTGCCGAGGTGGATATTGCCTGTCGTATAGGGCGGACCGTCCACGAAAAAGAAGTCTTTGCCCTTATTATGCAACTCCCGGACTTTCCGGAAGATATCCGCCTCCCTCCAGAACCGTTGAACCGATTCCTCGATCTCCTGCGACTGGTAACTGCTGGTTACTTCCTTCACGTGACTCCCCCTCTCCCGGCGATTTCCCGTCTGCTCCCGGCAACCCGAAACTCCCGCCGATCTTTTATCCGAAGGGGTTCGCGAACACCCAATGAGCGATAGTCTGCATGCCGGTCAACAGGATCACTCCATGCGGAGCCCCGGGACAGTGTGATGGGTGACCGTCCTGGAAAAAGAGCGCGATGCCTCTTAAAGAATAAAGCAATCCGTCATGGAATATTCCACCACGATCATACAAATAGGGGAGGATGATATAAAAAAGGGAGGGTTTTCCCGGGACGGGTTCATGGACATGACATTATACTTTGGAGATTCCATATGCTTCCTCTGAGGAATTCGCGCATGCAGTGGAAAGAGGAAGGCTCAATCCCCGAATTCGGGTGCATCATCGGGGGAGAAGAGCGGAGGACGGGGGATACCATCACCGTCCGGTTCCCTTACACGGGAGAACCGGTGGCGACCGTTCACCAGGCCGCCGTGGGCGATCTGGACGACGCGGTTGCCTGCGCGGTCCGGGGCTTCCAGGCAACCAGGGACCTATCCTCATGGGAGCGTTCCCGTATCCTGACTCATCTGGCGAGGTCAGTGGAGGGCCGAAGCGTCGAGCTCGCCGACCTCATGGTCCGGGAGGGAGGCAAGACACGGACATTTGCCCGGAACGAAGTCACGAGAGCGGCAGAAACCCTGCGGATCTCTGCCGAGGAAGCCCGGAGGATCGGGGGAGAAGTCATCCCCCTGGACTGGATACCCGGAAACGACGGCCGGGTGGCGATCACGCGAAGGTTTCCCCTTGGTCCGGTTCTGGGCATTGTCCCCTTCAACTTTCCTTTAAACCTGGCCTGCCATAAGCTCGGACCTGCCGTCGCATCAGGGAACTCTCTCGTCCTCAAACCGGCATCCGCAACACCCCTGTCGGCGATTGTCCTCGGTCGGATGCTTCTCGATGCAGGCTTTCCCCGGGAAGCGATCAGTGTGGTGCCGTGCCCGGGCGAACGGGCGGAACGTCTGGCGAAGGACGCCCGGTTCGCATACCTGTCGTTTACAGGGAGCCCTGCGGTGGGATGGCATCTCAGGGAGATCGCCGGCAGAAAGAGAGTAGGGCTGGAGCTCGGGGGGAACGCTGCCGTGATCGTCCACCACGATGCCAACCTGCCGTATGCAGCCGACCGGATCGTGACCGGAGGTTTTACCAATGCGGGCCAGGTCTGCATCTCGGTCCAGAGGGTGTTTCTCCATTCCGGTATCTACGAGGACGCATGCCGCCTCATCCTTGACAGGGTAGCTGCACTTCGGACGGGGGACCCACGCGAGGAGAAGACAGACGTGGGACCCATGATCAATTCCGAGGTGGCCGACCTGGCGATGGCAAAAGTCCGGGAGGCGGTCGGTGGTGGTGCGAAGATCCTTGCGGGGGGCAGGGCAGAAGGCGCCCTTTTCTATCCCACTGTCATCTCCGGGTCCATTCCACAGATGCGGATCAACTGCCAGGAGGCGTTTGCACCTGTGATCACGCTCACACCCTATGAAGAGTTCGACCAGGCGCTCGCCATGGCGAATGCGAGCGAGTACGGCCTGCAGATGGGGATCTTTACCCAGAATATCCAGCGAATCCTCAGGGCATTCGCCCGTGCCGAGGTCGGAGGGATCCAGATCAACGACATCTCCACTTTCCGGGCGGACCATATGCCCTACGGAGGGGTAAAGGGATCCGGGATGGGAAAAGAAGGGCCAAGGTATGCCATCGAGGAGATGACCGAGATCCGGCTGCTTGCGATGAATCCTGCCGGTGGGCTGGAGTGAGTGTGGGGTGGAATGACCCCTGCAGATCGCGGTGATAGGACCGGGCGAATGCACCCGCGATGAGGCACTTGCGGCAGAAAAGGTGGGGGAGATTATCGCTGCCAGGGGGGCGGTCCTGGTATGCGGGGGTCTTGGTGGTGTGATGGAATCCGCCTGCAAGGGAGCAATGAGGGGAGGTGGCCTGACGGTCGGGATCCTCCCCCACGCAGGGGAGGGGAATCCCTTCCTGTCGGTGACAATCCGGTCGGGACTCTCCCACGCCAGGAACCCGGTGGTGGTCCAGAGTGGGGATGCAGTAGTGGCAGTCGGGGGCGCATACGGCACTCTGTCAGAGATTGCACTCGCCTTAAAGATGGGAAAACCTGTCTTTTCGTTCCGGAGCTGGGAGATCCCGGGGGTGACTGCCTGCGACAGCCCCGAGGAAGCAGCCCTCAGGGCAATTGCCGCAGCTCGCCCGTGAGCGAGGAGTCGTATCCCCCCATGCCGTTCAGGATATCCTTGAATTCCACGGAGCGGACCGCGTCGATCACAGACTCTATGCGGGGGTCTTCCAGGGTCTCCCTCCGGAAGGCAAGTTCATATCGTTCCTTTGCTACAGGGGCAAAGGCAAGATTCATGGCTTTCGCCGCGGAATAGACGCACATTCCTGCATCCGCCTCCCCGGTTTTCACCGCAAGGGCTACTGCCAGGTGTGTGGTTACCTCCCGGTCATAGCCTGGGATCCGGGCAGCATCGATACCCCTGACCGCGAGCTCGTGGTCCAGGAGCATCCGGGTCCCCGATCCTTTCTGGCGGTTGATGAACGGCCTGCCCGGGATATCATCGAATGAGAGACGTTCCCGGGAGACGATCCCCTGTTCCCTTCCGGCGATGCAGATGAGGGAGACCTCCTCTCCGGGAAGGTATTTTTCCAGGAAGTATGTGTTGTAGCTTCCGTCGGGAGCCAGGAGGTGCATGGGAGCTGCATGGCAGTCCCGTTTCTTCAGCGAGATGAGGCCGCCCATGCTTCCCACATGCGTGGAATGGACCTCGACTCCCTGGCGCTGCGCGACCTCGGCAAGATGGTCCAGCACAGGGTCGTGGCTGCCGGTCACAAGAACGGCGGTCTCCGCATGCTGCAGGGGTACGGTGAGATGCACCGGGACCTCTTCTCCGGACTCGAATCCCTCGAGGGAGGAGGGGATTCGGAGATACGCGTTGGACCGCACCGCACTCATCTGTACCCCGGCACCGCGGGAGAGCGGGGTGGCGACCCATGCCGTACCGATGCGACCCGCAGCAAGGAGCACGAACTCGTCGATCCCGACATCGGAATGGAGCGAGGCCGTCAGGCGGGCTGCCACAAGCTCGACGGCAGGCGCCGGGAGGCCATGCGCAGCGACAAGGGGGGTTAGGATCTCCCGGAGCACAGTAAGGGCAGAGAGGGGATACCCTGGCATCCCGATCACAGGTTTCCCGCGAATCCTTCCGATGATCACCGGTTTGCCTGGCTTGATGGCCACCCCATGGGCCAGCAACTCGCCCAGTTCCGCGATGATCTCCGCCGTGTAGTCCCGTGTGCCGGCAGAAGACCCCGCGGATACGATCACGAGGTCGTTCTCTTCAACCGCCCGGGTGATCACATCCCGGATCTGTCCGGGTTCGTCGGGCGTCACCGGGTAACGGCGACAGGAGGCGCCGAGCGATCGGAGATACGCAGCAGCCATCACGGTGTTGCTCTCCACCACCTGCCCCGGCCCGGGCCTGGTACCCGGGGGGACGAGCTCGCTTCCCGTGGGGATCAGTCCCACCCGGAGAGAGAGGACAGGGAGGCTGGTCACCCCGTATGCCGCGAGGGCGCCCGTCTCGAAGGGTCTCACCCTGTGGCGGGAGGGGAGTGCCATCTCCGATTCCGCGATATCCTCTCCGGCGGGACGGACATGCTGCCAGGGGCTCGCCGGTTTCCTTATCGTGAACCTGCCATCCCCCATCCAGACATCCTCGATCATGATCACTGCATCGTAATCGGCCGGGACCACGTTGCCGGTATTGACGCGGACAGCCGTTTTCAGAGTGACGGGGGTCTGTTCGCTCGCGCCGGCGGTATCGGTGCTCCGAACCGCGATTCCATCCATGGCCGCCAGGTGTACCTCGGGTACGGAATAGGTGGCAAAGACAGGCCGGGCAGTGACACGGCCTGCGGCTTGTTCGAGGGGGACGATCTCCACCGAAGGGGAGGGAGAGAACTCCCGGTTAAGGAGGTCGAGGGCTTCCTCCAGTGAAATAACCGAGAGGTAGCGTTTTACCACCAGATCACCTCGACCTCCTCTCCAGCCTCCAGCCCTTCCCGTCCGGCAGGGATCCGGACCATGCCGGTGCTTGCCACCAGGGTATTCAGGAGCCCGGACTTTCCAAACAGCGGGCGGGCAATGTCTCCTTCAAGAGATACACGGACATAATCCTCCCTGCCCCGCGACGAGGGTACGTTCTCGGCCAGCACCGCCTTCCTCGTGCAGGGAATCCGACCTTCCTCCCCTGTCATTGCCTCTGTGAGAGCGCTTCCAATCACCGCGAGAACCACGAAGGCAGATGCAGGATGGCCCGGAAGACCGATGACGGGTATCCCCTTGCATTTGCCAAGGATCGTCGGTTTGCCGGGGGCTATGGCCACGCCGTGGGCAAGAACCTGTCCCAGTTCACCGATCAGCCTGGCTGCGAGGTCACGTTCGTCCTTCGAGCTTCCTCCGGAGAGCACCACCGCGTCATTTTCGTCCAGCGCAGTCACGATTGCCGAACGGAGTGTTGCCGGATCGTCGCGGACAATTCCGTAGAGACGCGGGAGGCACCCGGATTCTTCCAGGAAGGACCCGATCATCACGCTGTTGCTGTCCCGGATCTCCGATCCTTTTGGCAGGGCATCGACCGGAATGAGCTCGTTGCCGGTCGAGATCACTCCGACACGCGGTCTCCGGTAGACTTTCACCCTGCTGCATCCCACCGCCGCCAGGACACCGGTGTCCTGAGGAGTAATCCGGTGTCCCCGGAGGAGGGCAGGGGAGCCCTGCATGAAATCCTCCCCTCGCCTGATCATGTTCTCACCGGGTGCCACGGGACGCCTGATCAGGACCTGGTCACCCAGGGATTCGCTCTGCTCGATCATCACCACCGCATCCGACCCTGCAGGCAGTTCACCGCCCGTAGGGATATAAGCGCATTGTCCGGGGGCGAGGGAGAACCCCGGGGGATTCCCCATCGTCACGGTTCCCGCAAGTTCAAGAAGGGAGGGAATCGCTTCACCGGCGCCTGTGGTATCGGAGGCCCGCACCGCATAGCCGTCTACCACGGAGCGGTCGAACCCGGGGATATCCACATCCGCGAGGGCATTATCCGCAAGCACCCTCCTGCAGCACTCTTCGAGGGGGACTTCCTCGTACACCGGGGGCGGGGCCATATCGCGGGCGATCCGCCTGGCTTCTTCTACCGATATCGTACGTAAAAAGAGGCTCATTTAAAGCAGCCCAACTGGCAGGCCTTTATCTTGACACCGTGAGTGTTGCAGTACTCGGCAATCTCCATCTTGGGGATGCCGTATTTTTTCGAAATGGCAAATGCCTTCGGGCATTTGATCTCGTTCTCGATTCCTTCGGTTTCGAATGCTTTTCTGATTGCTTCCTCATCCATAGTAACAATAGTATGTATACACGGTCATAGTGTTTACTATAATTTCATAAACCGGCGGAATCCGGGGGACCTCGATGAAGATTGCACTGGTCAGTTCACGCCGCGATCCGGGTGGATGTACGATCCACGATGCCCTGGTCCGGCTCCTTGACGAGCGGAGCGACCGCCCGTATCCCCTGGAAGTGCACCAGCTGGAGATAATCACCGTAGACGAGCGTCTCATTTACCAGGACCATCTCGACAGATCCCTCGATGCGGAACTCATCATTTTTCTCTCGCGCCATTCGAGTGTGCACCCTGTCCCTGTGCTCACGGTCCACGTCACGGGAAACCCCGGCAACGCCGATTTCGGAGGAATTGAACGATCCCTCGCCACTGCCGCACCGGAGTGGATGCACTCGATCCTCCGGAATCTGTCCAGGAACGCCCCGGAAGGATTCCGGGCAGGATACGAGGTGACACATCACGGACCCTCCGAGATCGTCACCCCTTCGCTCTTCGTGGAGGTGGGAAGCACTGAGAAGGAATGGAGGGATCCGGTTGCCGGGGAGGCGGTCGCACTGAGTGTGCTGCATGCCTCCCCATCCAAGATTATCCCGCTCGTCGGTTTTGGAGGGACCCACTATGCACCAAGGCAGACCCATATCGCCCTCGTATCGCAGGGTGCGTTCGGGCATATCGCCCACAGCCGGGAGATCCAATCCCTGAACGAACCGATGATCAGGCAGATGCGGGATAAGACCGGTGCGGTGGCCGCGTACATCGATAAAAAAGCTTTGTCCTCCGGCGAGGTGGAAACGCTCCACAGGATTCTCGGATCAATAAGTCTCCCGATCGTCCAGGAGGGGGACCTCGTTGCCATGGGGAACCTCTCGTGGGAGACCTACCGCAGGATCCTTGATCTCGCAGAAGAGATCATGCCGGAGGCAAAAGTCCGGCTCTCCCCGATGGGAAACGACGGCATCCCAGTGATTGTTGATCTGTCTCCGGACCTTCTCGACGAAGCCGCAGGGTGTAACCTGGGGGATCTTCGGAAAGGTCTGCTGGCCCTCCCCCTTGTCAGCCTTTCGACCCAAAAAAAGGCAGTATTATCGAGATTTATCACCATGGAGGGAGATAGCGCCGGAGTACGGCATGATTTAATAAGCTTATGCGTAAACATCATACGTAGAGGCGAACGTACTGCCGTTGCAGGTGACCACCTCACCATCCACAGGCACAGATTTGACCCCGGAAAGGCGCGCAATCTGGGGGTACCGCAAGGACCGCTCTTCGGGCAGCTGAGGAACGGTCAGGCTGTGCAGCTGGGCGAGAGGGTGATCACACCCGAGATGGTCCAGACCTGCAGTGAAACACGTATCCATATCCCGGGTTTGGAGAATTACGTATGAACAGGTCCATTGTTGAAGTGGCGTTGACCAAGGCGAAAGACGACGCACTGGACGTCTCGAAGAACAATGAGGATCTGGACCAGATCCTCAAGGAATTAAAGACTGAAATTGCGGTAATCGGCTGCGGGGGTAGCGGGTCCAATACGATCACCCGGATGAAGGAGGAAGGCATCTTCGGGGCCAGGCTGGTCGCCCTCAATACCGATGCCCAGCACCTCTCCCGCACGGTAGCGGATCACCGCATCCTCATCGGCAGGCAGCGCACCAGGGGCCTGGGTGCAGGTTCCATCCCCCAGATCGGAGAGGAAGCGGCGCTCGAGAACGAACAGGATATCAAACGGGCGGTGACCGGTGCGGATATGGTCTTCATCACCGTCGGACTCGGCGGCGGGACCGGGACGGGTGCCGCCCCTATTGTCGCCAAGGCGGCCCGCGACGAAGGCGCCCTCACCATTGCCGTCGTCACCCTGCCCTTCACGGCCGAGGGAGCGATCCGGATGGAGAACGCAGAGGCAGGGCTTGAACGGCTTCGAGACGTTGCGGACACCGTGATCGTGGTCCCGAACGATCGTCTTCTGGAAGTGGTTCCCAAGCTGCCTCTCTATGCCGCATTCAAGGTGGCCGACGAGGTCCTTATCCGTGCCGTGAAAGGGATCACGGAACTAATCACCCTGCCCGGGCTCGTGAACCTGGACTTTGCGGACGTGCGCACGGTGATGGAGCGCGGGGGCGTCGCGATGATCGGGATGGGGGAGAGCGATTCCGAGGAAAAAGCCGCAGATTCGGTAAAAAAGGCAATACGTTCGCCATTGCTTGACGTGGACATCTCCGGGGCTACTGCCGCGCTGGTGAATGTCATAGGGGGTCCGGACATGACCATGGAAGAGGCCGAGGGAGTAATCCAGGAGGTTTACAACCGCATCGCGCCGGATGCACGCATTATCTGGGGAGCACAGGTGGATTCCTCGATGCAGAACAAGATGCGGACCATGCTGGTCGTGACAGGTGTGCGGTCGCCACAAATATATGGTAGGAATGAAAAAATTACCCCCAAAGTTCAGAAACAGTTCGAGATTGATTTCTTGAAGTGATTTAGATGGAGATTGCAAAACCTGATATTAAATTCAATATCAACGAGGAACTCTTCCGGAAATACTGGAGGATCCTCAAACTCGCCCGGACCCCGAAACGAGAGGAGTTCCAGAAGATTGCCCTGGTCGCAGCAGCCGGGGTGTTGATCGTGGGATTGATCGGATTCATAATCTACGAGCTTATGCTCTTACTGCCTTGATGGATATGGAAGAACTCCACAACCGTGTTTTTGCCATTAAGACCACGTCCAAGCAGGAGAGGACGGTTGCGGATAATATCAAGAAGGCGATCGAGTCGGGTGCAAGCGACGTAAAAGTCGTGGCGATCATCGTCCCGGACGAGCTGAAAGGATATGTCCTGGTCGAGACGCCCGAGAGCCTGCCGAGGGTCGAGCAGCTTGCAGAGAAAGTCGCCCATGCGCGCACCGTGGTCAAGGGAGAGACCACCCTGTCCGAGGTCGCCCATTTCCTGGTACCGAAACCCGTGGTCAGCGGCATATCGGAGGGCACTATCGTAGAGCTGATCGCCGGACCTTTCAAAGGGGAAAAAGCGGTCGTAAAGAGGATCGATACGGGGAAAGAGGAGATTACCGTGGAACTCTATGAGAGCGTCCTCCCCATCCCGATCACCGTCCGCGGGGACAATGTCAGGGTCGTGGACAAGGGAGACGGAAAATAATATCCGGATCTATCCCACTTCTCACGGTGTATACATTTAAATCCGTTCCCGTCAACCTTTTTTAACCCACGCTGAGGACCCGAGAGGGACAGCATGGTGATACGAACATGGCAGAAGTGGTCGAGGTATTAGNNTCGTCGAAGAGATCAACAAGAAGACCGGCAGTTTCAACGGAATGCAGGTCCCTGTGCGGATCGAGGTCGACGATAAAAAGAACTTCACCGTCTCGGTGGGAGTTCCGCCAACCACAGCCCTCATCAAGCAAGAGGTGCATGTCGAGAAGGGGTCCCCTGAACCCAACACCAAGATTGTCGGGGACTTGCCTATCGAGGCCGCTGTCAGGATTGCCCGTATGAAGCAGGACGATATGCTCTCCTATGACCTCAAGCACGGGGTCAAGGAGGTCGTGGGTACCTGCGTGAGTATGGGCGTCAACGTCGATGGAAAGAGACCAAAAGAGGTCCTTGCCGCAATCGACGCTGGCTCATACGACAAGCTCCTCGTAGAATAGACGAGAGAGAACCATAGGAGATCAGTATGGTCGCGAACTATGGAGGAACCCAATGGTAGAACGGGCCAAGATTATCCAGGCCGTGAAAACGGCCGTTGAAAAGGCGCCAAAACGCAAATTCTCTGAGAGCGTAGATATTACCGTCAATCTCAAGAATATCGACATGGCGCAGCCCAAAAATCGTATCGACGAGACAATTCTCCTCCCCCATGGTACCGGCAGGAAAGTCGGAATTGCCGTCCTTGGCAAGGGTGATATCACCACCCAGGCAAAGGAGGCAGGGGTTGACCTGATCATCGGACCGGAAGAGATCGAACGGTTGGGCGGAGCTCCGCGTGAAGCCCGCACCGTAGCCGGTAAGTATCGTTTCTTCCTGGCCGAGACAGGTGTTATGCCCCAGGTGGGCCGGTTCCTGGGACCCAGGCTCGGCCCGCGAGGGCGAATGCCCACACCGATTCCCGCCGGGACGGATATCCGTCCCATGGTGGAGCGTCTGCGTAACTCCGTGAAGATCCGGACCAAGGATAAGAAGACATTCCATGTCAAGGTCGGGTCCACCGAGATGCCGCCTGAACAGATCGCCGACAACATAGATGCTGTCCTCCGGAGGGTGGAATCGGTCCTGGAACAGGGCCCGATGAACGTCCGGTCGGTCTTTGTGAAGACCACCATGGGACCTGCAGAGAGGCTGGTATAGGATGTCGCTGTACACCCATCACCTCCCCGCCTGGAAGCGGAAGGAGGTCGAGGAGATCAAGGCCGATGCCGCGAAGTACTCGCTGATCGGGCTTGTCGACATGTACGGCATCCCTGCGAGCCAGCTCCAGCAGATCCGAAGGAACCTTCGGGGGAGTGCCAAGATCAGGATGACTCGGAACACCCTGATCGAACATGCCTTCAAAGAGGCCGGCGGTCCGCTGGCAACCCTGGCGGAGCATCTTTCCGGACATTCGGCGCTCATCTTCACCAACGATAACCCCTTTAAGCTCTTCAAGATGCTGGAGAAGACCAAGACCAAGATGGCAGCAAAGCCGGGGGAGACCGCCCCTGAAGACATCGTGGTCGAGAAGGGACCGACCAGTTTCAAACCCGGCCCCATCGTAGGAGAGCTCCAGCAGGCCGGGATTCCCGCAGCGATCGAAGCCGGAAAGGTGAAGATCAGGGAGACCCGGACCGTGGTGAAGAAGGGAGCGGTCGTCAACGCAAAACTTGCGGATGTGCTCGCAAAACTCAACATCAAGCCAATGGACGTCGGCCTGAAACTCCAGGCAGCGCTCTTTGAGGGGGATGTGTACGAGTCGTCCGTGCTGGCCATCGACGAGACCGTCATCTTAAACCAGCTGACCCTTGCGGCAACCCAGGCCTTCAACCTCTCGGTCAACGCGGTCATCCTCACGGGTGAGACCGCGATGCCCATCCTGACGAAAGCGGTCAGGGAGGCACGGGGACTGGCAATCGAAGCCGATGTCTACGAAAAAGACGTCATTGATGCGATTATTGGTAAAGCCTACAGACAAAGCACAGCCCTCCGGAGTATGGTTGAGGGTAAGTGATTCGAGAATCTGACGAGGTGTATGAGATGGAGTATATCTATGCAGCCCTTCTTCTGCACAAGGCAGGAAAGGCAATCAAGGAAGACAGTGTAAAGGCAGTCCTTACTGCTGCCGGTATCGCCGTGGACGAATCCAGGATCAAGGCGCTCGTTGCAGCCCTTGACGGGATCAATATCGAAGAGGCCATCAGCAAGGCCGCAGCAGCCCCGGTCGCCGTGGCCGCAGCCCCCGCAGCAGCGGCAGGCGCAGCCCCGGCAGATGCCGCAGCACCCGAAGCCTCCAAGGAAGAGAAGAAAGAAGAAGAAGAGAGCGGCATGGCAGGG
>DAEV01000056.1 GCA_002509495.1 Methanolinea sp. UBA473
ACAAGGCTACCCTCTACCTGTATTTTGAGAACAAGGAGGCCCTTTTCGCAACCGTCGTCCTCCGCGGCGTCCGGATCCTCACGGAACACTACAGGGAATGCATGGAAATGCAGGTTCCCGGAATTGCCAAGGTTGCCCTGATGGGCCGGGCCTACTCCCGGTTTTCAGAAGAATACCCGGAGTATCTCCGGCTGATCCACTTTTACGGGTCCGAACGTTTCTCCAGGGAAAATCCCTATACCGCGGAGATTGGAAAGGGATACGGAACCTGCCGCAGGATCCTGCAGGATGCGATCCGGGAGGGCATCGGGGACGGGACGATCCGGGCCGATCTCGACCCGTTCCTGGCCTCCATGTATCTCATGATCTCCTTCATGGGGATCCTCTCCCTGGAGCAGAAATGGAAACTGGTGATCGAAGCGGAGGGATTTTCCTGCGAGCAGTACACCAGTGAATTCTTCCGGTTCATCCTCCCCGCGATCTCTTCCGGGAAGATTGCTCATGAAATGGGTTCTGAACCGCTCGGGTTCTTTTTCACCAGGCCTGTGCCGTCGCAGAAGGAGAGAAGAAAAAAAGCGTAAATTTTTTTAAGGGGCTATACGGATGCCATTCCAGAAGAGCGTCGAATTTTCAAGCGTACTCTGGTTCTCGGCGTGCACCCAGCGGCCGGTAAACGACTTCCCATCCCCGGACAGTTCGAAGATGAAATACCCGACATCATTGTCGCTTTCGGAATACATCCCGGCCAGGGTGTGCCCCTTCACGGTGGCATTGAGACGTCCGGTGAAGGTGCCTTCCTCAGGGTAGGTGTAGCTGTAGTTCCCGGACACTTCCGGACCGGACTGTGTGATGGCGATCACTGAGGCCGTCCGGTTGCCATCCCTCTCGAGCCAGGTGGTGTTCCAGGTCCCGGACCAGGACGGGATTTCGGGAGACGGCACCGGAGGAGTCGTTCCCGGAGTTGTTGTCGTTCCTGAAGCGGGAGGAGAGGTATTCGTACAACCGGACGCGATCAGCAGGAGGCAGAGGATTCCGGCCAGCAAAATCATACAGGACTTATGCATACGATCATCTCCCAGACTTATTTCTAAACGCTATTAATCCTGCTGAAATGCGAATGTCTGGCCGGTGTCTTTCTGTCTCCGGATCCTGTCGATCCACGGCACACAGTAAGAATAGAATCGTTGTCCATCCGGACCTTTCCCTGAAATGAACCAATCCGCCGCCCCATTCCCTCTCCCGGTCGAAGAGGTGTTCTGCCGATATACCTGCGGGCCCGGTGTTGAACCGCTGTCCCTGGCGGTACATCCGCCTTACCCCGGTTGGCAGATTATCAGGGAGGGGATCAGGGAAAATGATTGCCGGATGAGGGGAGATCTCCCGGATCGACGGGTGCATGTGCCTGCAATCGCCGGCATCAGTCAGCCCGAACAGGAATCCTCCCAGGTGCATGTAAACTCCAACAGCCGGGTTCGCCAGGTCGAACAGGATAAGGATTTCAAAATTATATAATTCTAATACAAAGTTTTATCTATTTCTTTGTATTACAATATATTGTTTTGCAAGAATTTACCGGGGAATCATGACTGTCAGAGATGCAATCCTCCTTCAAAAAAGGGAGATCGATCTCCGGATTCAGGAGAGGTACATCCCGCGGGACGCAACGCTTCCGGGACAGGACAACAAGCTCATCCACGTGATCATCGGACCACGGCGGGCAGGGAAGTCCTTTTTTGCCCTCCACTCACTGATGGGTGCCGGTCCGTTCGGGTACGTGAACTTTGATGATGAAGCGCTGATGGGGGAACAGACCGGATCTGAGATTGGCCCGGCCATCGAGATGGTATATGGCAGGGTATCGACCCTTCTGCTCGATGAGATCCAGAATCTTCCCCAATGGGAACTGTTTGTCAACCGGTTATCCCGACAGGGGTATCATCTCTACCTCACCGGGAGTAACGCCCATTTGCTCAGCAAAGACCTTGCAACCCACCTTACCGGCCGCCATACCCTGACAACGATTCTACCTTTTTCGTATCGCGAGTTTATCCGGATGAAAGGAGGAGAGTATACGGAGAGCGAATATCGGGAGTTTCTCGAGGACTATTCGGAGATCGGTGGCTTTCCGGAGCCTCTGGTGACTGAGATCAACAGGAAGGAGTATCTTGCCAGGCTTTTTGATGCCATCCTATTCAAGGATATTATCAGGAGATACAATATCAGGGCGCACCAGGGGCTTTCCGAGCTTGCGGCCTACCTCTGTTCCCACAGTGCAACCGAGTATTCGGTCCACCGGTTGACCACCGTCACCGGGGTAAAAAGCGATCACACCGTCAGGAAATATTTGAGCTATCTCGAAGAAGCGTTCCTTTTCTTTTCTATTCCACGATTCTCCTATAAGGTCAGGGAGCAGGTGTCGTCTCCAAGGAAGATCTACTGCATCGATAACGGCTTCCTCACCGCAAAGGGATTTTTATCTTCCGCAAACAGGGGAAGGCGCTACGAAAATCTTGTCGCAATCGCCTTAAAACACCAGGAGTTACAAGGGGACTTGTCTGTCTTTTACTGGAAAAATGTTGCAGGCGAGGAGGTCGACTTTGTGGTCCGGGAGGCAGGGCAGGTATCCCGCCTCATCCAGGTGTGCGTGGATGCAGGGAACCGGGAGACCCGCCAGAGAGAGATGAAAGGGCTTCTCAAGGCCGGGAGAGACCTGCACTGTGACAGACTGCTCCTGCTTACAAGGGATGAGGAAGGGGAAGAGGAGTTTACCTGGTTCGGCATGCAGGGAGTAATCCAACTGGTTCCCCTCTGGAAATGGCTTCTCTCCCTTCCGGGAGACGAGGGAAGAACCCCCTGATCGCCCCGCAGGACCCGGGATGCAGAAATTCCACGAAATCCCACGTAAGAGGTGATACAAGTATGCACAGGTTCCTTATCGTGATTGAGAAGGCCGGTAAGAATTATTCTGCCTGTTTCCCCGGACTTGCCCGAATTGTCACAGGGAGGACCTGTGAGGGGACTGCGATAACGATGACGTCGGCAACCGGGAGCATACTTGACACTACATTACGGCCAGAATAAAGTGGGAACCATAATGTGCCAGAACTATCCAAAAGAAATCAATAAATCCCGGAGGATTCATTCTGAAAGTTCGAGAAATCATTAAGATTATCGAAGAAGATGGATGGGCACCCGTGGCATCAAAAGGGAGTCATCGTCAGTATAAGCATCCGATCAAGCCCGGGAGAATCACGATAGCCGGTCATCCTGCAGATGATCTTGCTCCAGGCACCATGAACAGCATTTTTAAACAGGCACAACTTAAAAAGTGATACACGTATGCACAGGTTCCTTGTTGTCATAGAAAAAGCCGGTAAAAATTATTCTGCCTATTCTCCCGATCTCCCCGGCTGCATTGCCACCGGGAAGACCCGCGAAGAGACGGAAGAGAGGATCCATGAGGCGATCGAGATGCATATCAAAGGCCTCATCGAAGATGGGATCCCGGTTCCGAAATCACAGTCCTCGGCGACATTTGTTGCAGTCCAGGCGGATTAGAAGTATCTCATCCTTTTCCGGCCACCAGTTGTAACCAAAACGGGAATGGTTTGTTTCTGAAAAAGAAACATGCCTTTATCAAAATGCCATTGATCTTTTTTAGAAACGGACGCCGTCGCGATTCCCTTCACTTCTACAACACCATCCACACCATCGCACATACCGCAAGAACCGCCACGAGAAACAGCGAGAACACCGCCCTCTGTTCCCTCTTCTTTCCGACCAGCACCATCCCCACGATCGCCGGCAGCAACAGCCCGAGCAGGAATCCTCCCAGGTGCACGTAGACACCTACGGCCGGGTTCGCCAGGTCGAGGAAGATCATCCCGACGGCCACTGCGATCATGAAGAAAGCCGCGAACAGGAGTGCGTATGGGGATATCGGGTTCTCGTGCCGTTCCCGGAGAGTCATAGAATACAACCACAACAGGAGCAGAAAGAAGAACAGCCCCAGCAGCGCGAAGTTATACCCCGAGAACCCGGACACGTAGGTTTTATCGAAGATCCTCCCGGTCCAGATCGCAATCCCCGAGAGGGCGAACGGCAGCCCGGCGAGATAGACCAGGAACATCGCCGGGAAGAAGTGCTTCGGCAATGGGAACCCGGACGCGGGCAGGAGGATGAATCCCGCCAGGAAGACCAGCACGATGAGGAAGACGAAGGTTGAGACGTTGTCGGTCATGTGGGTGATGGAGAGTGGATTGTGCATGAAATTACAGAAGAACATGGAGGAGAGGTTCGGGTTGTTCACGTCGAGGAGGAGGTAGTGCAGGGTGAAGTCCTGCGGGATTACCATGCTTACGATGGCTGTCTGGAATGCGATCAGTGCGAGGTAGACGGCGAGGACGAAGGCGAGGAAGGAGTAGTAGGTACGGGAAGGGAGGGAGGTGGCGTATTTAATATATTGATTTGGTATCACAATTTTTC
>DAEV01000089.1 GCA_002509495.1 Methanolinea sp. UBA473
TGACCTGCGGCACATCCCCTTTTTTAATATGGAAATGGCCCCGCAATTTTAATTTTGTATACTTGTGTTCTCGATGAAAATCATGTGATTTTTTCGGATCGGTTGCTCCTTACCTGCCCTGCCCTGGCCGGCGTCCCGCCACCCTCATATAGGACGCCGTCCATTCCGTGATCACCGGATGTGATCCCGTTGGAGAGTGGAGAACAGGAGAACGATCTCCTCATCGTGGTTGCCCTTGGAGGCAACGCACTGTTGCGCCGGGGGGAGCCCATGACCGCGGAGGTACAGCGGGAGAACGTCCGGCTTGCCGCCCGGTCCCTGGCCCCCCTGGCACAGCGGTTCCGGCTGGTGCTTTCGCACGGAAACGGTCCCCAGGTCGGGCTGCTCGCACTCCAGGCCGCATGCTACCATGAAGTGGAGCCCTATCCTCTCGATGTGCTCGGGGCCCAGACAGAGGGAATGATCGGGTACCTGATCGAGCAGGAGATGAGGAACCACCTCCCCGCGGATATCCCGCTCGCAACCATCCTGACCATGGTGGAGGTGGACCCCTCCGACCCCGCCTTCCGGGATCCCACCAAGTTCGTGGGTCCGGTCTATACCCGGCACGAGGCGGACCGTGTCTCTTCCGAGAAAGGATGGGTGGTGAGACAGGACGGTGACTCCTGGAGAAGGGTCGTCCCCTCGCCGGTTCCCCATAAAATCCTGGAGATCCGCCCTATCCGGTGGCTCCTGGCCGAGGGGACAGTTGTAATCTGCACGGGGGGCGGCGGGATTCCCACGGCGAATAATCGCGGCATATTGTCCGGGGTGGAAGCGGTCATCGACAAGGACCTGGCCAGTGCCCTCCTTGCCCGGGAGCTGGAGGCCGGCCTGTTTATCATGGCGACCGATGTTCCCGGTGTCTTCCTGGATTGGGGAACCCCCCATGCCCGGATGCTGCGAAGGACCCGCGTGGACGAACTCCGGCTGCACAGCTTCGCGCCCGGTTCCATGGGCCCCAAGGTCGGGGCAGCCTGCGAGTTTGTAGAAAAGACCGGTAAGCCGGCTGCCATCGGATCTCTTGCCGACCTGGAAGCCATCATCGCAGGGACTGCCGGCACCCTGATCGAACCCTGAGAAAGGAAAGGAGGAGGGATTATCCGGGGCTTATGCAGGGGATGGATTTCCCGGTAACTCCTGCAGCGAGGAGCTCGATCCCCAGCAGGAGGAGCTGCACCGAGATCAGGATAAAGATCAACTCCAGGCCGAAGGCAGGGAAGACCAGGATTGCAAACGAGATCACAAGGACCAGTACAGCGATGGCAAGGGTCAGGTATTTGATCCACGCCGGGCCCGTTCCGGCCATTCCTCCCACGGCCAATCGTTCGATCCCTGCGAAGAGGAGTGCCACGGCGAAGAAGTACACAAGAGTCAAAACCCCGGCTACAGGGAACGCGAGAGCAACCATCCCTACCCCAAGTAAAATCAACCCTGCAAGGACCATCAGGGCCCGGAGACCTCCGTTGAGGTTTTTGGCGTTGATCCCTCCGAATAATCGGGCAAACCCGAGGAAGATCAGCGCAACGGCAAAGAACGTCTCCACGGCAAGGATGGCCACAAGGGGATATACCCATACCAGGAATGCCACGAGAATGAGGATCACCCCGGCGATCAGTTCCAGCGCCCGGAGCCACCCGGGGGGCTTTGCAGATGCAGGCTCGTCAGTCATATGAGTATTCCCTTAGCACTGCCTTCATTAATCAATATCTCGCTTCAACCGGGAGAGATCTTCCTTTGTGGCAGGATTCGCGGATCAGAGGTTTTGAGATGAATTCGCCTGGTTTCCTGACGTAAGAAGCAAAGTCTTATGATTCGTTCAGATAACCACACTCTCATGACTGGAGTGACATTGATCGTGCGTAAGAGGGCCTTCCCCAGCCAGGGAAGGGCCAGGATCCACGAATCTGTCCTGGAAAATCTGCAGATTGCAGAGGGGGATTTGGTGGATCTTACAATAGAGGGAGACGCCGTCCCGCACCCGGTCGCCGCGTTTGCGGATTCCCTGGTGGATGAGGGCGAGATACGTCTGAGCTCGGAGGATATGGCCTCGTTCCACCTTGCGGAGGGATCCGAAGTCACGGTAACAAAGAGACCGCCTCCAGGAGAGAAGATCCGGAAAGCGGCGAAATCTGCAGCAGGAGATCTGAAAGAAAGCCTCGATGCGGCGGAGACGTCGGTAAAATCTGGGGTCGCCAGAGTCGAGGAAAAGGCAGGCACCGCAGCCTCCGATCTTAAGGAAGAATTAAAAAAAGCAGAATCGTCGGTAAAAAAAGGAGCTTCCCGGGTGAGCGGAGCCATCCGGAAACCCAGGAAGGAGGAGTGATAGAATGGACCTGGGAACAGCCCTGGCCGACAGTCTTCCATTCCTTCTCTTCTTCCTCGGCCTGGCAATCCTCTACCTGATCATCCGGGAGTTCCGGCTGATGTGGAATGTTCCCCGGCTGGCCCAGATAGAACTCGAAAAGGAGAAACTTGCGGTCATGAAGCAGGATCTCGGGTCGCGGGACTTCGGGTTTTCCCGGATCCCCCCTGAGAAGCTCCAGGAGATCAGGCAACTCGACGATGAGAACCTTGCCCTGCAGGGGGATCTCCTTGCAAGCCACGGAAAAGTGGAGAGGCGCATCCAGCGCCTGGAACAGAAGGTTAGACTGGCCCACCTCGACCGCCTCTCTTCCAGGATCGACCAGGAAGAGAAGAGACTGGAGTGACCCCGATGTATTCGACACCCACTGCGTACTTGCCCAAAAAAGACCAGATCTATGACTCGCTTTCCGGATTGCCCTCTTCGATCGAGGAGAAGCTCCCAACCATGGACAAGCGGCTCTCGAACTACTTTGAAAGCCGCCGGGACGCTCTCCTGGAGGAATGGGGGATCCTTACGCGGAACGATCTCGAGAGCATGGAGATGCGGCTGGACCGCCTCAGCATGGAGATCGGGAAGCTGGAGACGTCAGGTAAGAATCTCAAGACCCGTGCAGGTGCCCTCGACGTAGAACTGCAGGAGTTGGAGCGACTATGAAGGGTTTTAACTCGTACATGGATGCCTACATGGACCGCCGGATGGAGGCGCTCATCCAGGAGTGGGACCTCGCAGGCAGGAGGGATCTCGCGGACATGGAAGCACGGATCCGATCCCTCGAGGAGGATACGCGGGATATTGCCCTCTTTGAGGCCAGGGCCGGTGTCAGGCTCGATCATCTAGAGGAACGGCTTGCCGTCCTTAAGGGGGCGAGGAGATGACCCTTATCGAATGGCTCCTGCTCATCCTCATCCTGGTCGTAATCGGCTTTGCCCTCTATTACTTCTTCCGCGGATCTTCGGGCAGGATCTCGCTTTCCCACCCTGTGGAGAGCCGGGTGGACGAGTACCTGGACCGCCGCTTCGAAGATCTCGTGCAGCAATGGTCGCTGGTTACAAGGAAGGATGTGCAGGCCTTCTCCCATGAAAAAGAACCTGATCTTGTCAGGGAAGAAGCCCGGATGGCGGCTCTTTTAGAATTTAAGGGAACCATGGAGGAGACGCTGGCAAACCTGGAGGCCAGGCTCGATGCTCTGGAAAAAAAAGGAAAAGCACGCTGATCGCTCCAGGGGGACCCCCGAGGACCTCATCGCAAGGATCCGGCGCGACGTCCCTAGGATCAGGGATCAGGGTAATCCTCCGGAGAAGGATCCCACGAGCTTTGCCGCATATCTCTGCGATCTCTGCAATACCCCCCACCCCCTTTCCGGACTCCGGCAGTGCACCCTCTGCGGCAGGTGGACCTGCGAATCCTGCTGGACCGGGGAATTCTATATCTGCAATTCCTGCAACGGATTAAAAAAACTGCATTCGCTCCAGCAGGGCCGGGAGTCGACGCGTTAATCTTCCCTCCAGCTCTTTTGTTCCCTTCATCGTCAGGCCAGGATAACCGCCTTCCGGGCCAAGGTCCGTTGACCCCCGTTATTTCACGAGACCGGGGGAGACCTCACGCGTTTTTGCGATCTGGGGTATACAGCATCCCTTTTCTGAACCAGGTACCGCCTGAGGACCCCGGTCGAACGGGTCTTATCCCGGATCCGTTCGCTTTTTACCACCATGAACGGGTAACTGATGAACGGGCCATTCTCAATCCGCCGGAGGAACCCCGCTACGGTCGATGACCATTCCCTTTCAAGGCGGAACCGGGTCCTGATATCCTTGACCGTGACCCACCGGGGAAATTCGCCTGTTTCTTCCAGGTACTGGGCAACCAGTTCGGGAATATCGGAATAGTGGACCATGGCACAACAACCCGTCTTGCTGGTATCTTCAGACTCACCGTACGGCGGTGGGGGATTTCACGGGGGGTGCCCGGGGTCCCCCCATCCCCTCCCGCTCTTCGGAGGTCAGGTTTGCGAGGACTTCGTCGGTCGGGCCGATCTGGATCATCTTGCCGTATCGCATCAGACCTACACGGTCGCAGACATCCCGGACAAAATCGATATCGTGGGAAACCACGATGAACGTCTCCTCCATCTCCTGGCGGGCGTGAAGGATGGAATGCTTCACATCCATCTTCGTGATGGGATCCATGGTTCCCGTAGGTTCGTCGAGGATGACCAGCCTGGGTTCCCGGATCAGCACCTGCGCGAGGGCGACCCTGTGCCGCTCCCCCTCAGAGAGTTCCCCGGGATACCTGGCAAGGACGTCATCCATGACCGTATCGGGAAATCCCGCCATGTGCAGGCTGATCCTGGCTTTATGAGCCGCGAACTCCTTGGGATATTCGAGCCCGATGGCGTCTGTCAGGTTATCGAGAACGTTCCTGTGGGGATAGAGATCGTATTCCTGGTGCAGGAGCCCGATGTATGCTTTGGCCCGACCCCGTTCCTCAATCCCCGGTTTGGTCATATCTACCCAGTCATCCCCGATTCGTATGTTCAACTCCCCGCTGGTAGGCTCGATGATCCCTGCGATCATCCGTGAGAGCGTGGTCTTTCCTGCACCACTTGTCCCGATGATGCCAAAGATCTCGTGTTCGGCCACGTCGAAACTGACGTTGTTCACCGCCTTTACCACCCCGCGGTCCACCGTCATGTATCGTTTGGCCACATCTCTCGAGGACACGATCTTCTCACCGATGTCGCCGCGTTCGATGGATTCATCGTCGTGCAGGTTTGCAAGGAAGAACGAAATTACCTCCCTGGGCGCTCCGGAGAGGGTGATCTCCCCGTTTTCAAGAAGCATAGCCCGGTGTGCGACATCTTCCACCACGCCGGAAAAATGAGAGGTGATCACCATGCCCATCCTGCGGGTCTGAGAGGCTTCGATCAGCATTTCATGGACCAGCCGTGCGGTGTCCGGGTCCAGGGTGCCGGTCGGTTCATCCGCAAATAGGAGGGCAGGTTCCTTCGCCAACTGGCGGGCAAGGACAACCCTCTGCTTCTCCCCGCCCGAGAGGTCGCGGGCGATATGCATCATCCTGTGGGAGAGCCGAACCTGGTCGAGGAGATCTGCTGCCCGGTTGATCGCATCCTCCTGGGGATACCCGATATCGTCGAGTGCATGCAGCACGTTTTCTACCACGCGGTCGTTTCCGTAGAGTGCGAAGGTCCGCTGGAACATGATGGCGGTCCGGTGCATCAACCGCGATTTCATCCCGTCGCTTGCTTCGTCCCAGAGATCGATATCGGCAGACAGGAGAGTCGACCCGCAGAGGGGACATTTTCCCCCTGCCCTGCTCTGGACATCGACATACTCGCAGCTGCTGCAGGGAGCGACATGGTAGATAATGGAACCGCTTGTCGGGGGCTCCTCGATCCCGCGCAGAAGGTTCATGAGAACGCTCTTTCCCGCCCCACTCCTTCCGATGATTCCAATGATCTCCCCTTCCCCGATCTGGAACGAGATCCCCTTGAGAACCGATTTGCCGTCGAAGTCCATGCATAGGTCCTCGACCGTTACCAGAGGGTACGTCATGATGCCACGTTCCCTGCACACATCCCGGAAGAAAGGGTTTGGTCCGATCTTCTCCTGCAATTTTTGTGATCCATCGAAGTATGCCACCCCGCTCCTCTCGTGCCCGGATTCCGATCGGACCGAACATTGTTCGCGTTTCGTTCTCCGGAAACATTCAACCTTGAATAATTACACGTATGTGCATAAATATTTAAAATTAATGAAACAGGATCCCCAGGCTGAAGCTTCGGCTTGAAGGAGATGTTCGCATGCCTTACGTTTCGGGAACGGCGATTTTATCAAAACCGGTTTGGGGAGCCAGGTTATGGAGAGGAAACACGGGAAATGGTTTGCGGCGATTATTGAGAGATCCTCCCCCCTTCGTGACTGCATCAGGACAACGGCGCCACCTGCGATGAATTCTGTTTCAACGCTTTTATTCCGTGGTCTGCCCGTTCCGCCGCCAGTGTTTGGGACAGGGGCCACCCCCCCGCTTCGGGCAGGTTGCATCCGACAGGCGGGGGCAGTTCCCGGAACTTCTTAATCTGCAGCCTGCAACCTGGATCCCCTTTCCGTTCACCAGCGCATCCGCGATCTTCCGTCGCGCTTCGTGCAGGTCCCGCCATGCCGTCCGGCGGGATACTCCGAGGATATTGGCGGCCTCTTCCTGTTCGAGCCCCCGGAGATCGATCAGTTTCAGGAGTTCGAGCTCCTCCGGCAGAAGGACCACCACCTCCTCCTCGCCCTGCAGTTGGCACTGGGGGGCGTAGCAGCGGACGGGACCTTCGGGATCCAGGCGTCGCTGGACCCGGGGCCTCCCCCTCGGCCGTGCTGCACCCTCCCCATCACCCTGCATAATGAAGACTCCCGGTCATAGATATGCCGGGCTTGATAATATGGTTGATCCATGCACACGGAGAATATGCCATGACCAGGCATCTCGATTCGGTCGGGTTCCCGGGGTCCAGGATCCCTCTATGGAACAATACCTGCCTCAGATCGCGAACGCTGCAAGGGAGTTCCTGCGATCGAACGTACGTCCTCCTTCCGGTCGAAAAGGCTATTCTCTATTGCGGCAGGTATTCGTCCCTTCGTGGTGAAAAGACTTCGATGGTCAACGAATCGGCAAGAATCTCCGCATGATGGGATACGTCACCCGGGATCGTCCAGCTGTCGCCGGGGCGGATCTCGGCCTTCTCTTCTCCGATCGTAAGCAGCATATGCCCGGATACGAGATAGCCCGTCTGTTCGTGTGGATGACGATGCGAAGCGAGATTCGAACCTTTCTCGAGGAGAAACTCCGTCATCAGGGTGTGGTCGCCGAACACGAGCGTTTTCCTCACGATCCCGGGAGAAACGGGAATATATCCCCCGCGACTGGTCTTGGCAAACATTGCAGGTCCAGGATTTATTGCAGGGGATTCCTTATCACACTATCCCGACTGGTACCATGAGTCCCGGCAGAAATTCGTCACCGGATCGTCCGATATTTCCGAAAAGAGAGGGACTTTTTGACAGCACCTCATCCTTTAGGGGAGGATAGGGGGGGTTTATCGGTACGCTATTTCCGGAATCGGAGTTTTCCAGTGCGATTTTAAGCTTGCCTGGAAATCCGGAAGCATATGGCTTCCCCTCTCTTCAGTCCCTGAACGATGCGCGGTCAAGTAACCACACCCCTGGGGGGAGGCGCATCCGGAAACTGCGTCCTCTGAAACGCTTGTTTCCGGGCAGAGTGTATTTATTTCAGGGTGGCATCCGTTCATGTCCGGCTCCCTCTCGATCCAGTTCCTTTCAGACTGCGGTCGTTGCTGTTCCTCTGCGATTGCTCCTTCATCTTTCTCGGATTTTCGTGTCGGCATGTCCGACACGTATAGTATATTTTACATTATGTTATATATTTTTTTCTTATGGTATGGTTTAAAAGACACACTCTCCCGGGCAGGATTCCAGACCATCCCGCAGAGCCGGCAAGATCAACGAACTATGGTGGCCGGATCGATCACTGGCCGGGCTATTTCTCCTCGTAGAGAAAGACTTCTTCCATTCCAACACCGAAATAGCGGGCGATTTTAAAGGCAAGGTCAAGGGAAGGATCGTATTTGCCCTTTTCGATCGCCAGGATGGTCTGGCGGGTTACCCCGAGGTCGTTTGCCAGGGCCTCCTGCGTGAGGTCGTGCATCGCCCGGTAAACCTTAATCCTGTTCTTCATCCACATCCCACTCCCCGTACTGCCGGGCATAGTACATCCTGAACACCACGTAGAGGACGAGCATGACGCAAAGAAGCGCCATCTGCATGATACCAAGGTTCCCGAGCGGGATCAGTCCTTCGCCCTCAGGACGGGGCCTGGGCCGGGGAAATCCCGGTGCCCCGAGGCCGAAGACCGCACCTCCAAGGCTGATGGCGAAGAACAGCACCCAGAAAACCTGGAGAGTCCTCACCGCTGCCTTCTGGGTGATCAGGGACGATCGTTCGTCATCCTTGCGATCCGTGATCCGATCCTTCAACACATAAAGCAGGGCGATTCCTGCAATAATAGCGAACGTGATCAGGAACGGCTGATGTAACTCAACCGAAAGCCAGAAAATCCCGACTTCCGCCAATCCCACGATTCCCGCCAGGAGATAGAAGGTGTTCTGCTTCATGGTTGTTCGTTGTGTATAGTGTAGGACGCGGGGTACAAAAACGTTCACCCGTTCCCGGGGGCTGTTTATTGCCCCCCGGGTCATTCCAGGATCCTCCGCCCACCGTCCCACTGCCCGCCCTTTCCCTTATCCCTGCTCTTTATATTCGCGAAGGAGTGCCTCCGCGTACAGGGATTCCTTTTTGGTCGGCACGTAATTGAATTCCTTAACCCTCTTCATGATCTCGGCGGTGATCATCGAATCGTCCGTGAGGTTGAGCTCCTGTACATTCTTGAGAATATATTCGAGATGATCGATGCCCGTCTCCTTCCCATCGATCAGGATCCTTTTCGTCTTGATCCTGTCGGGGGGAATTCCTCCACAGATCGAGCAGTAATTCCCGTCTTTCTCATCGCCTGTCATGGATTACTCCCTGATCATGATCAGCATCATCTTGAACTTCGTGATCGCAGAAAGGGCGTGGGGAGCATTGGCCGGGAAGATGATTGTGTCGCCCTCTTTCATCTGATGGGTCTCTCCCGCAACCCAGACCTCGCATTCTCCGTCCAGGATGGTGACCACTGCATCGAAGGGGGCGGTATGCTCGGAGAGCCCTTCGTCCTCGTCGAAGGAGAAGAGCGTAATGCTGCCGGACTTCCTGTTGACGATCATCCGGCTGGCAACAGTCCCATCCTGGTACTGCACCAGGTCTTTTAAGGAGAGGACGCGGCCCAATAATTCGCCTCTCTTTGCATCCTGTTTTTTTGGGGATTCGATGTTGAATTCCGCCATCCGCTTCATCTCCTATGCAACTGATAGGCTTGAAGCAATATAATCCTGATTCCCGCGTCCATCATGTTCCACAACCTTGATGGCATTGATTGGAAAAAGGGCTGGTTTCCTTTTCCGGTTTTCCCGTTGGAAATGCTGATAGATATGGGAACTACAGCCTGTTGCTGACCGCGACCGTGATACCGATCAAATCCAGGTGGAATTAACGCGATGCCCGCCTGATGCGAACCGATTCCGCATGGGCGAAGAGGCCTTCGGCCTCTGCGATCGTCTCGATGACATCCCCGATCGCGCCAAGGCCTGTCCTGTCGATGATCTGCACCGTTGAGGCCTTGCAGAAATGGCCGACGTTGAGCCCGGAGTAGGTCTTCGCATAGCCTGCCGTGGGCAGGACATGGTTGGTGCCGGACGCATAATCACCGGCCGCCACCGGAGCATAGGCACCCACGAAAATGGACCCCGCGTGTTTCACTGCGTTGAGGACCGTCAATGGATCCTCGACCTGCAGGGAGAGGTGTTCCGGGGCGATCTCGTTCATCGCCCGGACCGCCGAATCGATATCAGGGGCGATTACATATCCCGATTTTCCAAGGGCCTTGAGGATGATCTCCTTTCTTGGGGCAACCTGTACCAGGCGCTCCACCTCCAGGCCCACTTTCTCTGCCATCGCCGGATCCGTGGTGATGAGCACGCATGCTGCGTCAGGGTCATGCTCTGACTGGGCCAGGATATCGATCGCGATGAATGTCGGGTTTGCCGAACTGTCCGCGAGGATCCCGATCTCGCTCGGGCCGGCCGGGAAATCGATCTCGGCGTGTTCGCGGAGCATTATCTTCGCGGCGGTGACATACACATTTCCCGGCCCCACGATCTTCTGGACCGGTTTGATGGTATGTGTCCCGAGCGCCATGGCTGCAACCGCCTGTGCACCGCCAATCCGGTATATTTCATCCACGCCTGCGATATCGAGGGCGACCAGGGTGAGCGGGAGCACGGGGGGAGGAGTGCAGGCGCACATCTCCGGGACACCCGCGACCTTTGCCGGGACCGCGTTCATCAGGGCGGTTGAGGGGTAGGCAGCTCGCCGTCCCGGGACATACAGGCCGACCCGGTCGAGCGGTGTCGTCTTCACTCCAAGGATGATCCCCGGTTCGACCTCTTCGAGCCAGAGATTTTTCTCCTTCTGGAGTTCATGGAACCGCGTGATCCGGGCCTCCGCCTCGATCAGGCTCTCGACGACCCGGTCTTCGACATCGTTATACGCAGCCTCCCGTTCCTCATCGGTCACGCGGACCGACTGGGCCCCGGGTTCGTACTTCCTTGCCATCTCGAGCAGGGCTGCATCGCCACCCTCCCGGACGGTTTTGATGATCCTGGCAACGGATTCCCTTGCTTCCTCAAGGCTTGAGCGCCGATCCATCACCCAGCGATCCACATCAAGCGCGTTCCACATGCGGACATCTGTTTCTTTTCCATCGTGATAAGGATGTGTTTGAGAAGGACAGGAGGAGGGGGATCCGGGAGTCCGGTTTTTCTCCGCCTTCATAGTAGCCCCTCATCACCGATACGATTTCACCTGCTCTTTTAAGTCCCGGACAGAATGAAGGGTGCTGCTGGACACCACATTCTCATCGGGATGTTCCTTGACTCCTGATCCTCCCGTCCTTAAACCCTCTCAGAACAACCATCGCATCTTCGGGATCGATACAGGAAGCAGATCTCCGATATGGGCAGCGTGGCTGCGGTAATCATCGAACCAGCGTGCCATCGGGTTGCTCCGGTATACAAGCATCTTTCCGATATTGGCCGAATCCGCTGCCTGGTGGTACCGCATCACGACGTGGTGGGCAGTCTTTCCCACGACCTCTATCTTGCCCGTCGCATGCGACATCACGAACCGGGCGCGTTTTGCCAGGCCGGAACAGGCCTTCCATGCCTGCTGGATAATTTCGTAGGATCGCTCGACCGGTGTCTGGAAAAGCCGGTTCCCGAGTGACGGACGGCACTGGAAGACATAGTAGGGAGAGACACCGGCAAACGAGAGTTTCCTGAAGAGCTGGGTGAAGACCTCCGGATCGCTGTTCACCCCGTTTAAGACAGGAGTCTGGTGGACGACGACGACACCGGCCCGGTGGAGTTGCCCGATCGCCTGCATCGATACTTCCGTCATTTCCCGGGGATGGTTGTAATGGGCCATGACATAGATCCTTCTTTCCGGCGTGCTGTACCTAGATAGGACATCGATGAGGCCGGGATCGTTGAGGAAACGGTAGGGATTGTAGGCCGGCATCTTGCTGCCGATACGGATGATGTTGACATGCTCGATCTCGCGCAGCTCTTTGAGGATCGACTCCAGCCGTCTCGTTTCCAGCGTGAACGGATCTCCCCCGGTCAGGAGGACGTCGGTGATCTCCTGGTGGGACCGGATATACTCGAGGCCTGCGGAAACATCCTTGATCGTCTCGCGTTCGCAACCGACAAAGAGCCTTTTCCTGAAACAGAACCTGCATACACCTCCGCAGACATCTGACAGAAGGAGAAGCCCGGTCTGCGCATATTTATGCTGGAGTCCCGGGAGTTTTGTGTAGTCTTTCTCGCGGGAGGGATCCATGGATCCTCCACCGTTCAGTTCGCGGGGATCGGGGACCACGATCCGTCGGATGGGGTCCTGCCGGTCCTTCCAGTCGATCAGGGACAGGTAGTAATCATTTGCACGGAACGGGAACGTCCGGGTGACCTCGTCCAGCTCCTGGCGTTCCTTCGGTTCGAGCCCGACAAGGTTGTCGAGTTCGTCAATGGAATGTATGAATCTCGGGTTCATGTATGCACCTCGTGGTGGTTGTCCTGCCTGGTACACAGAACAGGTGAGGGTGCCGCGCAAGGAATCGGAATAAAGGTGATGTATGCGTTTGCCGCAGCACCCGGTAACCTTTTTTTAGGGCTCATGTGTTAAACCCTTTCTGTAAGGGAGGCAGGGCACTTGAGGAGGACCGGAAGGCGCCCGGGGGTTTCACGATACGGGCTTACCTCCTCCATCACACATCATGAGCGAGGAAAATCACCAGGCCGTGATTTTTCCATCTGAAATTGAAATGAGAAACGGTATGCGAGGGGAGGGAACCAGAAAGGAGAGTTTTATGCGTTTATCTCGTTCACCGCGCATTTTTTTGCCCCTGCGACCGACCCCTCCCCCCGACCCCGCCCCTACCAAGCCGAAGGGGCGGGCCTCTATCGGAAGAAATTTTCTTTTAATTAAAAATTACGCTTTTCGAAAAGTGTTCATCGATAAGATCTCGAAAAATCAACTCAAAAGGTCCTTGCCAATTTATACCTGGACCAGCAACTGCTGTACAACTATTTGTAAGATCAGTTAACGGGGGGGATGGGCGGCTGTGGAGATCCATCCCGGAGAAGTCTATTCTCGCTGCAGAAACCACGGGAACGCAGAGAAGAAAGACAAAAATTAACGCAGGAATTACTTTTTTCATGGGTATCACCGTATATCACTTCATGGGTTTCATCATATGGTTGAAAATGAAGCTCCTGTCAGGATAAAAATATCCCTGAAATTTTATGTTCCCATAATTTCAATTGACGGGACATCGTGTTCCGCTCACTTCCAGACCGTCCGCTCCTCCTTTCGTCCGGTGCTCCGGACTGTCGTTCGCTCACACCATGCCCCTGTTCTTCATTTCTGATTTTAGGTGATGACGCCCACGGCTTCGTCGCTACACTTCTCGCCGTCGGCTGTTCTATCCCGCTCCTCGCAGACCGGGCCGTGTTCCTCCTCTCCCCGATGGGAGAGGCAGTATTTACGATGGAGGACCTTCGGGCCAGTTCTGAGTGTTCGTCGGTACGATGGGGAAGGAGCGCGGGCGGGACGGTCATCGGAGCCCCTCCTTCCGGGCGGAAAAACCATAATGCCCTCGTAGAGCAAACGTGATTCTGGCTCCCCCGGGTTTCAAACTGTGGTAGGTTCCGAAATTCTGGGCGGGGGCCACTTATTGCTCTTCTCGACATGGCTGACTCTCCTTTAGGAGGACGTATCCTCGTTCGGCCAGGAACCGCCCGATACCGGCGAACCCCGTCCGTTTCTCGTAGGCATCGAGACCTTCAAGGGAAATTTCCAGTTGTTTCATGTTCCTACTCCGGCATGCGACCCGATGAGAACAGGACCTTTGAACGGTCGCATGCCGTCTCAAAGGTCGGAGGAAGGATGAATAACGGGGATGAGCGTGCAGGGTGAAAATAACGGCTTGATACAGTTCGATTTAAAATAGGATCCGTAGGAAATGGCGTTCAGAGTACGGAAGCCACGCAAAAAAAAGGGGAAATTAATTCCCAACATCCGAGTTGGATTCGACTACTTTATCCAGGCGGATGGCGGCCCGGCACCTGGGGCACCAGATCCGGACCGGTCTTCTTCAGTGGTTTCCCCGATGAACTCTCTCCACCCAGCACCCCATGCAGGTCCACTCATACCCACAGCGGTGACAGGTGACACGAATACTAGAGGGCATGATCAGGCAGCTGCACCTTGGGGAAATATGCGAAGCTGGCATGAGGAGGGTGAGAGTGGAGGGAACACTGTATGACAATTAGACTTTCACGGACCGGTTATCAAGAATTTTAATGCTGCCATGCCCGGGTTTTATCAATAATCCATGCCGGTTAAGTGTATCAAGTGCCTCTTCGAAATCACTTTCATTTCTAAAAGAGGTTATCTGCTTACGCACTTCGTTGAGAGGAATCGGTATCTCTAGCCCGTAGGAATCCACAAGTTCGATGTAGAGCTTCCGGGACTTATCATCAAGACGGTAGAGACGCGATACGCTGTACTGTGTGCTCACAACCTTCTTTGCCCGATAATACATGTCCGACCAGAGATCAACGGCCTCAGTAACATCTTTTTTTGACAATTTCAAATGAGCCTGATACCGGGCAAAAGAAAGGCTTAAACGAGGTACCAGTGAACCGAAATCCTGCGTATAAGGAACCCAACCGGACCCTTTGAACTCGTCAACAATTTTATAAAGAGTATCGGTTACATACGATTCAAGGTTGGAGGGAATCTGCGGCTTAATAATGAGGGAATCCAGAATAAATGCCGTTACCATAGGATTGAGGCTTTGCATATCCAGGGAATAGCTCTTGGTGGAACGGATCTCGACGTCATCTAAAACCACGGGAATATGCATAGCGAGCCGTTCGGGATTTAGGTAGGCAAGATTGATCTCCTTGGCTTTCGTATTCTCGATATTCTTCTCCTGTTCTGATATGGTGTAGTAAAAGGGGGAGGTGGTTTTCCGGAATTCCTTCGGAATGATATTCAAACTCTTTTTAAATCCGAGCCATGGCTTCTTTTTCCCGAGGATAGCTGCATACACACCGCCCTTCTCTTCGTGCAAAGGAGGGGAAGAGACTGCATACAAAGCTGAGCAGAGAGCAACGCTATCAACGATCTCCTCTTCCCCCTGATAGGGTTTTGTGAAATAATCGTGAATCTCATCCGGACTGAGAATGCCTCGTTTTGTTAGAACGGTATTGGGATCGATGGGAGACCAGGCATCCACATTTTTTACCACGAGTGTGTAAAACCCATCCCGGTCTTTCATGCGATCCTGGTGCACCGCCGATACGGAAGCCTTGACCAATGTACCTTTTTCAGGAGGTGCGCAGTGCGCAATATAAACCTCCCGTTTAGGGGTTTGTAAGAACGGAGATGGATCGAGATAGAACACGGTTCCGGAAGAGTGAATGGGACGGACGAATCCCGTGTCCTCACGGTAAAAGATTAATTCTTTCTCGATTGCGGAGAGACTGTGCCCATACATTCGGTCTTTCAGTATCATGAGGCCTCCCCGAAAGTGAGATTATTCAGCACGCATACACTAGTACGACCTTTCATAATAGGTAATCGGTTGGACTCTGTGAAAGTGGCAATATTAAAAAAGTGAGGATAATTAAGGCTTGATCCGTGACCTCGCAGGGTATCCCAAGGCTTCTAATTCTTCAATCGCCCGTTCTATCTCTTCTGCCTTCAGACCATCAACGACTTCCAGTCTCTTGTAGGAAGGAGTTGCATTTGGATCGTCCAAGAAATATTGAAGGAAAATTTCTGTTTCAGGTAATATTTTACCGGACAATTCATCGACGCTTTCATCATCGAACAAATTGTAATCCTTTCCCAAAGAAGACAGTTCACCTGCGGTTCTGTCCACCATGATAAAAAGTTCATTTTCCGCAAGAGATGCAAAGGCTTCCATTACTCTGTAGGTTTCAACCCCTGTATTATCAGCAACGGTTGTCGCAGGGAGGGGATATTCTTCTCCTTGAAGAAATTTAAGTACAATCCGCTCTTCCAGATTTAAATTGAACCTCATACTTGATACAGTGCTCCTAGGAGGAATCCTCTTGAGGCCATATTTGACTTTCGTGCATGCAGTGAAAATGGGTTAGAGATTATTGGGAAGAGTTGATCGACTCCCTTACCAATCGGTCAACGTATTCTTTCAATGCCTGAGGATTCTTCAAAATGTAATTCTGGATCTTTTCTTCCTCATTCTCTGCTTCTTCGGTGAATGAGTGCCCGCAAACAACACAGTAGTTTGCGATAGGGGAGTTGATCGTCTGGCAATGGGCGCATTGTCGTGGCTCCAGCCGGGAGTCCTTCCCCTTTCTGTCATCGGGGGAGATCCCGTAGACCTGCAATAGTTCAGAATCAATATCAGAGCCGGTAAGATGGGTATAGGTTTCGAACATCTTCGAGTTGATCGAGCCCCACATCATGAGTTTGATTGCGCTCTCGGAAACCCCTTCCTGGATCAGGTGGGTAATCCGGCTGTGCCTGAAGAGGTGCGGAGTGATATGTTTCGTAATCTTCGCCCGTTCTGCTAACCGATCGAGCTGTTTCAGATCATCGCATGAGTGAGCGGTTTCTTATTCCGGTTCAGGAACACCAGGGAATCTCCCTCAGCTACTCCCGGATAATCGTGTCTCCATTGTGCCAGGTATTCTTTCCCCATGATGATCCGGACATATCTGGGTATCCCGGTTTTGAAATTGACATTGACAATTACTCCATAGTGGTCGAATTTGATGTCTCCCCACCGCATTGTCCCGATTTCGCCGACACGAAATCCCCCCTCGTAAAGCATGGTGATGATTGCCCGGTCCATGCTGCGGCTGCAGGCCTTGATCATAGCCCTGATTTCATCGGGAGTGAGGAGAGCGGAGGCCGTCTTTGTCATGGGGTCCTTCCGGGGAGTCTTGAGTTTCCGCAGTCTTTTTTCGGAGATGAATGAATACTCGTTCTCGATGAGCCAGAGGTAAAATTGTTTCAGAATCGCCACATAATCGCTGATCGTATTCTGTTTGAACGGCCGCCCCCGGAGATTCAAACCACTCTTCAGGGCCGGTACTCCAGCGTAGAGATCGGTGATGGTATTCTCAGAGAACTCACCAATGAAACGACGCCATCCAAGGAGGGTGAAGACCAGTTTGTTCGCCCTGCCGACGCTGATACCCACACAGGAACGGCGCTCGGCAATGAATTCGCGGATGAGCTGGGCATCGCGTAATGTGATTCTTTCGGTCAAAAGAGCGGTGTCAATGGCCCGAAGTTGGTATTCGTGTTTGATCGAATGAAAAACTTCGTGAATGGACGTGGTAGGTTCCATGAAAAGAGGTCAGAAAACGAGCTGATAAACATTTGGAAGGGAACGCGACATTTTGTCTGGATGCGAGGGGAGGGATTTGAACCCGCGAACCCCTTCGGGAACGGATCTTGAGTCTTATACCATCAAATAGTATAAGATACATTAAAGTATTTTAAGGTTTAGTTAGATCTATGTATCCCGAGCTCTGTAAAATGAAAAGACTCGATCCGGTCAATATCAAATACCTCGAAGGATACATCCGAGCTCTCACACTGCAGCAGCTTCGCACAACCAGTATCAACGACAAACTCCGACGGGTTTATGCATTTCTCATCTTCTTCGAATTTCAGGATTTGATGAAGGCCACGCCAAAAGATATCGAAGATTTCCTCATCTCCCGCAAAACCAAACCGACTAAACGGGGAAGGCCCTGCTCGCATGCAACCATCCAGGGTGATATGCTCGGCATAAAATTATTTTTCCGGTATCTTCGGCCAGCTGACGAAGTGAAATTATTCGAGAACATTAAAATCAAACGACAGAAGAACCGCCTTCCGGTTGAACGGTTGCTCAGCCGGTCCGACATTGAGAAGCTGGTGGCTGCCTGCGATACCCAGCGGGACCGGGCCCTGGTCATGCTTCTGTGGGACTCAGGCTGCCGCATCAATGAAGTTTTGTCGAGGAATGTAGGCAACATCGAGTTCGACCGGTACGGGGCTGTTATGGTCGTGGACGGCAAGACCGGGCAGCGGCGGCTCCGGCTCACGGCCTGCGTGGGGGATCTCCAGACCTGGATCAACACCCACCCGATGAAGGAGAACCCGGAGGCCCCGCTCTTCATCACCTACAACCGGTACGGGTTCGGGCGCAAGCGGGTTCATGAACACACCGTCGCAAACCGCCTGAAGGTGCTCGCTGAGCTGGCGAAGATCAAGAAGCCCGTCCACCCCCACGCCATCCGCCACGCCCGGCTTACCGACCTCGCAAAGCAGGGGTTCTCGGAGATGGAACTGCGGATCATTGCCGGGTGGGAAGCGGCGAGCGGGATGCCGGCGATCTACGTCCACATGTCCGGGGCCGATGTGGAGCGCAAGGTGCTGCAGAAGGCCGGCCTGTGCGAAGACGAGGAGTTCAAGGAAACAGCACTGGAGGCCATCCGCTGCCCCCGGTGCAGGACCATCAATGCCCACGACTCGATGTTCTGCAAGATCTGCTCGGCAACCCTGACGGATATCGCGGCAAAACAGGTCGATACGATGCACCAGACTGTGATGAACAACCTCGATGCCATAACCTCATGGGTCGAGCATAAGAAGGCCGAACAGACTGCTGGTACTGGCATGGCAAAATCATCATGACGCGCTTTTTTTTCCTTACGCTCAACGGGGCCGCGGCAATCCAAGATTTTCTGACGAAAATCTTCTTCACTGCCTGCGGCAGTCCCCACTGCATGAGATTCCCCCTTTCCCAGTATTGACTGATACAGAGAGAGGAGCCGGTCCGCTAAGCGAGTGCGAGTACGCCGCCAGGTGCACGAAGCATGCGGAGCGGGGCGGCGATCAATAATCCGGCAGTCATTCGGATTTTCGCTCATCAGACTTCCTGTTTTCACCAGCCGTCCGTCCCGTCATAAACAGATTTTTATGCGGTGCTTTGTGCTCGTGATGGTCTGCCAGCCGTTTCGCCTCTTCACGGGCCTTCAGTTTGTCCTTGAAGCCGGTAAAGAGAATACGGATATCGTCAATATCATCCTTGAGATATGCCGCTTCACGATATTCGATAAGAACGATCTGGCCTTCAGGTCCTAAGTGATGTTCCTCACTCTTCCCAGTCATGTATCGTTCCCGCTGTTCTTTTGTCGGGGCAGCATATTTATCGGCATATCGGAAAACGCCCATTGTTATTCCCTTCTGATACCTGACTGTTGATGTGCATGGAGATAAAATACCGGGTGGGCCACGGACGCTCAGTCATGTTCGCTCGCCCTCGCGGGGGTCCCGGCCTTCCGATCATTTTTCCATAACGTTCATCGGCACCAACCGCAATATGAAAATGTATGCCTGATGCCCGGGAACTCTGCGACAGCGCAATCGAACTCGCAGAGCAGGGCAGATTCGATGAGGCAATTCAGGTAATGAATTCGGTCATCAGGACAGATTCCAACAATCCTAATATCTGGTATAACAAGGGCCTCATCCATTACAACCAGGAGGATTACATCGCCGCTGTCAATTGCTTTGCTCAGGCCGCAGACATTGAACCGGGCTTTACCGATGCGCTTTACAACAAAGGACTTGCTCTCATGAAGATTGGAAAGTATACTCAGGCAATCCGTGTGTTTGATGCGGTCATCAGACAGGATCCAAAAAACCGGCAGGCACGAGTCGCATGGAAGCAGGCCAACGGAGCCCTGCTTTCAAAGATTGCCCCGGCATCCCCTGCATCGGATATCCAGACCCGGTTGGTGAAGGAAAAGTGAGGTCGCCAGTTCTGGTAACGTATCAAATCGGAACTGGTTAAGGAGTTCGGGAAGATTGTATGAAACAACGAAACGAACGGAAAATCTCTCCTAAAGAATTATCAGAAACCGCACTCAATGCGTGTCTTGATCAGGTTATTTTCGAGTGGGGCGAAGGCTTTTGTGCAAGTCAGCATTTCAGGAATCTGAGTGGGGATGAACGGTTGCAGTCGGAAAGCATTGTCGGGTTCTTTACCGATATGATGTTCAGTTATCTTGGGCTTGTCCCGCAGGAATGGGATGCTGATGCGATGAAAGAATGCTGCATTCACATTTTCCCTGAAAAGATGTCAGAAGGTCCTGAATTTTTCCGATGCGTTGTTCCGGTACTATCAGCGTTCTTTGCATATCTCGATGAACACCATCTTCAAAAAAATGCCGGGGCTCTGGTCCGCGAGATAAAAAACCTGCACGAACGTATTATGGAACGGTCATCCAATCCTGACAACTGGGGAATGTCAAAAAGATTTGTGATGGCGGCCCGCTCTGACGGGATCGATATCATGAATCCCAAAGCTGTCCACAAGTATATTGAAGCATACAACCGGAAGGTCCTCAAAGAAGGGCCGGCTTCAAGCATGTTTTTCAATGCACCGCACGATTCCGAAGTGGTATTGCGTAAAGGTAAAAAAACATCACGGAAACGGTGAATTCCGGTCATCTCCTGCTGCTTGTCCGGGAAGTACAGACGCTCGGTCATGTTCGCGAATCCTCGCGGGCGCAGAGACCAACAAATCCGCGCTCGCTCGTTCTCGCTTCACATCGCCTCACTGCTCTTCCCGGTTGATCGGGCAGACAAAGACGCACCCCTTCACTCGCACGCTCGCTTCAGGGCTTGCTGCCCCGGCCCGCTCCT
>DAEV01000076.1 GCA_002509495.1 Methanolinea sp. UBA473
TAATGAATATATTACAGAGGAAGTAGCAATTGAGATTGCGTTATCAAGGTTCGCAGGGATTGAGCTCACAGAACCCATCACAGCATCATTAAAACGAATTCGTGCTCCTGCATATCCGCTTGCAACAAATCCTTGCTGGGTTATCGAGCTTGTTGGTTTGTATAATCCGAATAATTTGGACTGGGAAGATAGTTATACTGCTTTTCCCCCCTATGGTGGCGAGGTCATCATTGATGCGGTGACAGGCGAAATCCTTTACGTAAATGTGTTATGCTGAAGGGTATACCTTAAAACCAATGCTTTTTTAATAATAATTTTACAGCAGGAAAAAAGCCTTCTCCCGTGTTATGCTCAACCGGCCCTATTAACCCGATGGGCCGTTCCAGATCGATGTTTTAAATTTTTTGGCCTTGTTGACATCCTATAAACAACAGAATCACCAAACGATCTAAGACCTATTGGCTCCTTGCAGAGAATATGCAACTAAACGTCAACAAGCAGCCGTATTTCTATTCAAATCGAAAGCATATCAGTTTTCCGACTGTTACTATGAATGCAGATAAATCTGCGAATGTACCGATTTACAGGATGAAATTTTCCAAACACGATTTTTTCAACACCAGCTTCTTTCACTGGTAATATTCAAAGAATATCTTGGAGTCAAATACCGGCAACTGTGCGATATTCTCGAATTAACGAAGGAATTCAAAGAGATTTCAGGTTGTTCGAGAATTCCCCATTATACAACATTATGCAGATTTTCACACCGGGTCAGCTCTAAATTAATATCCAGGGTCCTGAATATGGTTACTTCACTTTTTTACAGATCTTCTGGGCGTATTTCAACAATCGCCTTGATTCTACCGGATTTCAAACTTCGTATTTCAGTTACTATTATTCTGTTAGAGCTCAAAAAAACCGGAAAGGATTTCTGAAGATCTCCTTTGCAGTCGACACGCATAAACAAACGATTCTGGCCCTTAAAATTACTAAAACCGACAGCATGACAGTAAACATGTCAAATCTTTATTGAGAAAAGCCTCCCGAACCAAGCTTGCCCGATATTATGTTCTCGATAAAGGATACGATTCTGAAGAGATTCATCGTCAAATCCGCGAAGAATTACAGGCAATTTCGTTTATTCCGGTTCGGAACTGGAAGGCTTCTTACGTTAGTGGTTTCTACAGGCAGCAAATGGCTAAAAGATTCGATAAAACGGTCTACCGGAAAATGAATCTTATAGAGACCGTATTTTCTGTAGTCAAAAGAAAATTCGGAGGATTTGTGAGAGGATTCGGTTTTCGAAATCAGGTGAAGGAGATAAAACTCAAATGCATTGCTTATTCACTTGATCGGTTTCTGAAAAACCAATCAATCCTGCGTGTGGATTAGGAGGTCAACAGAGCCAATTTTTCGTGAATTCACCAGCCCCCACTTCAGAGCGACGGGAATACCTTGATGATATCCGACTGGGTCAGGATGCCGACGGGGATATCGCCATCGATGACGACGAGCCGCCCGATCGATCGTTCCTTGAAGAGGCGGATCACCTCGAAGAGCTGGATCGTGGCTGGAGCGATCACCACGTCCGGGGTCATAATAAGAGAGACAGTCCGGTCCATAGGGATTTTATCCTCAATCACCTTCGCCAGGTCGCTCATGGTCACGATTCCCGCGAGCTTCCCCCCTTCCATCACCGGGGCACCGTGGATCTTGTGGGTATTGAACAGGTGGAGGGCTTTTCCAATAGAGTCCTTTCCCTCCAGGGTGATGAGGGGGCTGCTCATGTAGTACCGGATAGGTTTCTTGGGGAGGGAGATCATCTCGAAGATCGAGATCAGGAGGGTCTGGGAGACCTCGTCCTTGCCGTATACCTCTCCCCTGATGAGAAGCTTGTTCACGGGAGTGGGCCCTACCGTGATCTGGTCGTTGATCTCGAAGGACTTCACGCTGCCGATCAGTTTGACGTTCGCCCGGCAGACGTCGGGGTGGCATAGGGTTGTGAACGCGATCTCCACGACCCTGACGCCTTTTACGGTCTCTCCGTTCCGCGAGATGCTGACATCGTATTCCCCATCCGACATATCCAGGTTCAGGGCTTTGTATGCCTCTGCGGTTGGATTGTATCCTCCCTTCGGGCCAGGGATCCCGTCCACGAGACCGATGGTTTTCAAAGCCTGCATCTGGTTCCGGACCGTCCCCGGATTCCTCCTGATCACCTCGGCAATCTCCTCCCCCTTGATGGGGTGGGAATGCTGGTGATACAGCGTAATAAGCGTAATTAGGATATCTTTCTGGATTAGGGACAAATCCATAATGGTTTATCATCTGCATGGGCATATATAGGTTATCAGGTTGAACTTCCGTGGAGTTTGAGACGATACCCACGGTGCCCACTGCCGAGGAGATCCTGGACCGTGCCTTCCGGCGTGCCGCATCCAAGATGAAATTGAAGAAGAACAAAGACCGTGCGAATGAAGAGTTCGTCCGGGCGGTTAGCCAGGCGGTTCATGACCGGCTTGTCCGCATCATCCAGTCGTTCCCGGAACTCGAGACCGTACCTGTATTCTACCAGGAGATCGTGGATATTCTCTGGGGAACCGAACGGATAAAAAAGGCACTCGGGGCCGTCGGATGGGCAGCCCGATGGGCAAGAACCCATGGCCCGGGACTCGGCTACCAGGCCCGCAAGGCAGAGGATCCCGCGGTGATACGCAGGAGGACCGTGGCTCGTCTTGCATCGGTGGTGAACCAGATCGATGACGAACTCCGGTTCCTCAACGATGTCCGTAATGTTCTGCGGAAACTCCCCCATGTGACGAACGAGTTTACCGTGGTGGTGGCCGGATACCCCAACGTGGGGAAGTCCTCGTTTATCAGACTGGTCTCCTCGGCCACTCCTGAGGTGGCGTCCTATCCGTTCACGACCAAGGGTATCCTTGTCGGCCACCGCACAGTGGGGAGGGACAGGATGCAGTTCATCGATACTCCTGGCGTCCTGGACCGCCCTTCCGAAGAGAGGAATGCGATCGAGCGGCAGGCACTCAGCGCAATGGTCAATCTGGCAAATGTAATCCTGGTGATGATCGATGCAAGCGAGCACTGCGGGTATCCTCTCGAAGACCAGATCAGGCTGCTCCACGAGATCGAGGGCATGGTCCCCGTTCCGGTCCTGGCCGTGGTGAACAAGTCGGATCTTTCGTTTTTTGACGGTTATGTCAATATGTCCACCGAAACAGGGGAAGGGGTGGACGAAGTCCTCGAAACCCTGCTCGCATTCCGTTCAAGGGAGAGGTCAGAAGACGAGAGTAAGGGCGTATCCGGCGAGTAATCCTAAAATGGCCCCCCCATTGAGCGGCGGGAGGCCTGCCTGCGGTTTTCCCTTCACTACGTAGGTCAGAAGGAATACCAGGCCTGCAACCGATCCGGCCATGGCTCCCAGGGCGGGAAGGGTGAAGATCCCGATTTTCGTACCCTGGAGGAAGACATTTGCGGATACGACCAGGATGGAGGGCATGATCATATCGCCCATTCCGATGAGGTAGGCAGATCGTTCTCCCCCCTCGATCGAGCCGATCCGCTCGGCCCGGTAGCTGTAACCACGCTTCTTCGGGACCACGAAGAGGATCGGACTTTTCAGATCCACTACACCTTCAGCAAGGGTGATCATGTGTTTTGTCTTGTAGACCGAGATCGCATCGTAGACTGCCAGCAGGATCAGCAGGATGATCACGGGAATGACTTCGAGTGAGATTCCGAAGATGGACGCCGCCCCTGCGGCAATCAGCAACCCCAGTATGTCGATCACGTACCATTCCGGGTAGAAATGGAGGACCAGGGTGGCAAGTAGTGCCGGGATGAAACTGCCTGCAAGGCCGAGGATCGGATCCTGGGTCAGGAGAAATGAAATCGAACCGAAGATATACACGAACGTAAAAAAGATGGAGACCCCGATAATCACCCCGATGAACTTCTGGAACCGCCACCGGATCAGGAGCAGCAGGAACGCAGTAAAGATGAGGAGGATTACGATGAAGATGAGGGGATTGGCCACCGATTCAGGATCTTCAAAAGCTGCAACACCTGCTGCCTGCATCGGGAGGGAGAGCAGGATGGCTCCCGTTTCCACGAGCAGGAGCATCACCGGCATGGCCAGAAGGGGGATTATGCGGGACCAATCCATGGAATTCCACCGATTACCTGAGCTACTTTAATTATTGGTTGCTCATCATCTAAAAGCATGGATATCCGTGAATACATCGGAGATATACTCCTCCTGCTCATCCTGGTCATCTCCACACTTATCCTGGTAATGAATCTGCATTTCGACCTTATGAACTCCATTGCTGTCGCCCTGATGATGCTCTCCCTGGGGGGCATGATCTTCCTCGTGCACTGGAAAGTAAGGAATATAGAGAAGAATCTTATCAACCGGGAGAGGATGATCCGGGTGAACCTGGAAGAGATCGCCACGAAGATGGCCCAGAAATATGACAGCACTGTCGATCATATCGATGGGGTTGTCGAAGAATTCGCCAAGCGGGTCTACCGTTAGGATATATCCCGGTTCGATTCGGAATCAGCAGCAATGGGTGTCGCACTCCGCGATATACTCGCGGATTATAAAACACCGGTGGCATGGGAGTCCCTGGCCGGCACGGCGGCCGTGGATGCGCATAATGCAATTTACCAGTTCCTCTCCATCATCCGTCAGCCGGACGGGACCCCGCTGATGGATCACCGGGGCAGGATCACCTCCCACCTTTCCGGGATCCTGTTCCGGACGGTCAATTTCCTTGAAAAGGGAATAAAGCCCGTCTTTGTTTTTGACGGCAAGCCTCCTGAATTCAAGAGAGATACCCTTGCGCAGCGTCATCTGGTCAGGAGCGAGGCCGGGACGAAGTGGCAGGAGGCATTGGATCGCGGGGATCTGAAGGAGGCTTACAAACATGCCCGTTCCTCTTCCAGGATCGATGCCGATGTGATTCAGACATCCCAGGCCCTTCTCTCGCTTCTGGGACTTCCCTGGATCCAGGCTCCAAGCGAGGGAGAAGCGCAGGCAGCGTTCATGGTTCTCAGGGGTGATGCACGCTACGTGGTTTCCCAGGACTACGACACCCTCCTCTTCGGTGCGCCCACCCTGGTAAGGAATCTCACAGTGAGCGGGAAGAGGAAGGTGCACGGAAGGACTTTGACCGTTTCCCCAGAGAGGATCGTCCTCTCCGAGGTTGAACGCGGCCTGAATCTGACCCGCGAACAGTTGATCCAGATTGGCATCCTTGTAGGAACCGATTTCAATCCGGGCGCCAGGGGTATCGGACCCAGGACCGCCCTGAAAATCGTTCAGAAAGGGGACTTCGAGCATGTGATGCAGGAAAAACTTCCCGATACGGACAGCGGTGAGATCATGGAGTTCTTTCTCCATCCACCCGTTGCTACGGACTATTCGATGGAATGGAGGACCGCAGACCAGGAAGGGATCCGAAAGATGCTCTGCGACGGATACGATTTCTCACCCGAACGGATTGAAAAAGCTCTTGGGGGGATGGGGGCCGGTTCAGGCCAGCGGACCCTGGACTCCTGGTTCTGATATCCTTTCATTTTTCAGGCATATTTCGCCAGACGAACGCGAACCTCTGTGCTGCGGTGAAGTGCCCCATGATCCCGAAGATTACGAGGAGCCATCCGAGGAAGGGGAGTCCTCCGACTTTCACGGGAACGAGCATGTCAAGGACTCCTGCCACGAGGATCAGGACGAGCCGGTCCGCCCGCCCGAGGACTCCGCCGTAGTAGCGTCCAACCCCGACCGCCTGTGCCTGCGTCCCGAGATAGGATGACATCAGCACCCCTGTGAGGGCGAGGACTCCCACCGGCCAGGGGGCGAATCCGCCTGCAAAAATACCTGTTATGATAAAAATGTCTGCATACCTGTCCACTACATGGTCCAGGAAGTCTCCTTTCACGCTCTGGATGTTCCGGGCACGGGCAAGCGCCCCGTCCATGGCATCGAATACAGCGTTCACTGCGACGAGAACCGTTCCCAAAACAATGCTTCCCAGGAAGAATGCGGTGCCTGCCCCGGCTGCAACCAGGAATGCACCGATAGTGAACGAATTTGGTGTCAGGCCCAGTTTCATGGCCGCTGCTGCGAAGGGATGAACAATATTTGTTACATGCGGGCGGAACTTATCGAGAGTCATTGGGCCTCCAGGTAGTCCGACCAGTCGATCTGCCCGAACGAGGACCGTACGGCACCACGAACAAACTGTTCGATTGTGTCGGCACAGTCCGCAGCACTCCGTGCGGTGGTATCGATCTCCAGTACCTGGTCCTTCCGATACTCCTCCAGGGCCTCGATCAGAACCACATCAAGGGCTTCTGCCTCGACGTTCTCGGCTATCTTTGCCTCCGGGTATCCCCTGTCCTTCAGCCTATCCGCGAGGACATCAGGACGGCAGCGGAGGATGATGATCCGATCGCAGGGTAGCAGGTGGGCAAGGTGCCCCTCCACGAACCCCTCGATGCGGGGGAACTCGCGAACCCACCTCTCCTCATCGATGACGAGGGTGTCCCGGATCTGATCCTGTTCCAGGATGTAACCCTGGATGGTCGTCTTGAGGTCCAGAACGGGATGCCCTCTCTTCCTGAGTTCCGCAGCGATCGTGGTCTTTCCGGTGCCGGGGGTTCCTGTGATTCCGTCCATCATATGCGGTTGATCTCTTCCAGGAATTGTTCGCATTCCCAATCGTCCCCGATACTGACCCGGATGAAATGGGGGGCAAGACCCGGGAAACTCTCGCAGGACCGGACCAGCACGCCTCTGCATGCCAGGTCCGCCGCCATCTGACTGCCCGTCCGGGGGCTTACGTCGATCAGTACGAAGTTGGCGCCGGAGGGATGTACAGGGTAGCGGCAATCGCGAAGGAACCGCTCCCTCCAGTGAGCAACCCTGCGGACCGCCTCCTCCACGTGTCCAATGTCCTGGAGGGCGCCCGTGGCAGCGGCGGAAGAGACCGAGTTCAGGGTGAACGGCGTGGCAGCCCTCTGATAGCACTCGACCATCCACCCCGGAGCAAATGCATATCCTACCCGGAGGCCTGCGAGGGAGAATGCCTTGGAGAGCGTGCGCCCGAGGATAAGGTTCTCGTACTCCCTCATCAGGGGGCGATAGTCCGTATCGCAGAACTCGACATAGGCATTGTCGAGGAACAGTACCCCCGGGATGGCAGCGAGGATCTCCTCCACCTCATCTACAGGGGTGACAGTCCCGGTGGGATTGTTGGGTGAGCAGAGAAAGGAAACTTTGGAGCTCCTGGCCTCCCGTATAAACCTGCGGACATCGACTGAGAAATCCGGATTCCGGGATATGTATACCACATCGGCCCCCTGCGCTGTGGCTGCAAGGCCATAGAACGAGAACGTGGGAACCGAGATCGCCACCTCTTCGCCAGGGTTGACGAGAGTCCTGATTACGGTCTCGATCACCCCATCCATACCCACTCCTGTGACGAACCGGTAATCTCCGTGGTAACTACGAAGGGCTTCCAGGAGAGATCCCGTCCGCTCGTCCGGGTACCTGTTGGCCTCATGCAAGGCTTTTGTGCCCATCTCGACCGCGAGTGGCGAGGGGGATCTCGGATTCTCATTACTGGCGAGGCGGGCGATACGAAGGACTTTTCCCTCCCTCTCGATCTCTCCGGCCTTCCTGGCAAAGACATACCCCCCCGAACGGTAGCACTCCCTTACCAGTCCGGGGAAGTCTGGAACCGATCGCTTCTCCATGCTGCCATCCTCTATAAGCTCGTTCGTATTAATAAGCAAGGTGCAGGAGGAACGGGGCGATCGCACCGACCCGCGACCCGTGGGCATGATGCAATGGATGATGTTTTCTGCCATGATCAAGGCGAAAAAGGATCTGATCCACAAGGAATAATGCAAGTTTTACACCCTCCCTGCACTCCCCTACGATTACAATGCCCTTGCCCCCTGCATAGTCCGAGGAACATCTGAAGATACCCATCAGAGGCATCACCAGGGGAACGTGGAACAGGGGGAATGCCATTAACGAAAAATTTGACAAGGACTTCGTGAACCAGCGGTTTTGGAAAAGTGTTAAAAATCGGTAAGTATTTTTTTGCCCTCACCCGAGGACATCCCGCAGAATCGATGTAACGCTGTCGATCTCCTGGTTCGTGATGACCAGTGGGGGGACCAGCCTAAGGTTCCCGTCCGCGGCACAATTGACGAGGACGCCCTGTTCTGCGCATTTCTTCTGGATCTCCGGGCATTTGTCGCCGATTGTCATCCCTATCATCAGCCCGCGGACACGCGGGCTGTACTTCTCCAGACCTTCGCGGAAACGATCTCCCTTGCGGCTTACATCAGGCAGGATCTTCTCGATCACTCCGATTGTTGCAAGGGCTGCAGCGCACGCGAGAGGGCCACCGGCAAACGTACTGCCGTGCTCGCTCTTCTTGAATTCCAGGTCTTCCCGGGCAACGAGGGCTCCCATGGGAAAGCCGCTGGCAATACCCTTGGCGAGGGTGACGATATCGGGTTTCACATTCGTGTGCTGCATGGCGAGCCATTTTCCGGTGCGTCCCATACCGGTCTGCACCTCGTCCACGATCATCAGGGATCCGTTCTTGTCGCAGATCTCGCGTATTCCCTCGAGGAAACTGTCGGGAGGGATGATCACGCCGGCTTCCCCCTGGATGGGTTCTACAATGACCCCCGCGGTGTCGTTGTCAACAACCTTGCGGACCGCGTCCACATCCCCGTATTCGACGAAGGTCTTGACCATTCCGAGCGGCTCGAACGGCTCGCGGATTGCCGGTTTATGGGTCACGGCAAGAGACCCGACGGTGCGCCCGTGGAACCCATGGGTGAAGGCAACAAACTTCTTTTTGCCGGTCCTGACACGGGCGAGCTTGAGTGCCCCGTCCGTTGATTCGGCGCCTGAGTTGGAGAAGAACGCCTTGTGCATTCCGGTGATCTCCACGATTTTTTTTGCCAGCTCTCCCTGGTTCGGAACATAATACAGGTTCGAGCAATGGATGAGCCGGTGAGCCTGATCGCAGATTGCCCTGACCACGTCCGGGTGGCAGTGACCCGTGCTGCAGACCGCGATACCCGCCACGCAGTCGATGTATTCCTTCCCGTCCGCATCCCAAACTTTTGACCCTTTCCCCCGCTCAATCATGATTTCGCGGGAGAATGCAGGCATATAGTACCTGGCATCCAGTTCGCGGTACCCAATCGTCTCCTTCATAGTATCCTCAGATCAGCTGTATTCGACACCTGTTCATTCATATTCGATGGTGGCAGGGGGTTTCGGGGTGATATCGTACACGACCCTGGCCACGCTCGGGATCTCGGATGTGATCCGGGACGCCACCCTGTCAAGGTCCTTGTAGGGGATCTGGACAGGGTCCGCTGTCATCCCGTCTCTTGAATTTACCGCCCGGATCGCCACGATCCAGCCATGGACCCGGTTGTCGCCCTTTACCCCGGTCCCGAGGCCGAGGAGGGCTGCGAAACACTGCCATGGCTGAAACTGCCCGACAATCTCCTCTTCCACGATCCAGTTCGCCACCCGGACGACCTCAATCTTATCCTTCGTCACTTCCCCGATCACGCGGACTGCAAGGCCGGGACCAGGGAACGGCATACGGTGCTGGATCTCCGGCGGCAGAGCGAGTGCTCCTGCAACTTCCCGCACCTCGTCTTTATAGAGGTCGCGGAGGGGCTCGATCACCTTCGAAAACTCGATCTCGAGGGGCATCCCTCCCACGTTGTGGTGGCTCTTGATGCCGCCCTCGCTCTCGATCCTGTCGGGATAGATGGTCCCCTGGAGGAGGAGCCTTGCACCCGTTCGCCTGGCTTCACGTTCGAAGATGCGTATGAACCGCTCGCCGATGACCTTCCGCTTCTCCTCCGGGTCTGTTACCCCCTTCAGGGCAGAGAGGAACTCCTCTTCTGCAGGGACGACCCTCAGGTTGAGATGCCCGAAGATCTGGGCGATGCGTTCAGTCTCGCCTTTCCGCATCAAACCCGTGTCCACGTAGATGGGAATAAGGCGGTCTCCGATTGCCTTCGCGGCCAGAGCAGCACAAACCGAACTATCGACGCCCCCGGAGAGGGCGATCACCACCTTCTCTCCACCCGCATCCCGGGTAATCTCCTGAATTGCCTGTGGGATGAATTTCTCTGCGTTGACCATTGTGATCTTCACCTCCGTTTCTTCCCGTTCTTTGCACCGCAGGCCCTCACGAATCCCACGAAGGGGGGCGACGG
>DAEV01000082.1 GCA_002509495.1 Methanolinea sp. UBA473
GTCGATCCCGACCGTGCTCCAGTCCGCGAGCCGGTCCGCAACAAGCATCTTGGTCCCGACCCCGTCCACCGTGAGGGCGAGGGCAATGCTCCCGAAGTCGATCAAGCCGGCAAAGTGGCCCACCTTGCCCATCATCCCGTAACGGCCTTTCCTCCGGTAGGTGAGGTTCCGGACAAGGGCGGATATTGCCTCTGTCTCGAGGTCGATATCCACTCCGGACTCCCGGTACGTGAAGGGATTACTCATCGTCCTCCTCGGACAGCCTGAATTCGTCGTGGAGGATCCGCATGGCCTTCGGCCCGTCCTCCTGGGTCACCACAAACGAGATGTTCACCTCGGATGAGCCCTGGGAGATCATCATGACATTCACCCCGCCGTTCCCAAGTGCGGTGAAGATCCTGCCTCCGGCACCTCTTGCCCCTGCCATCCCTGCCCCCACTACTGCCACCGCACAGACTTCCCTGTTGGAGGATACCTGGCGGACCATGCCCTGTCTGACAAGGGTCGAGAGGGCTTCGGTAGCTGCGTCCAGCTGGGCCTCGTCGATCACGAGCGATATGTTGGCCTCCGACGACCCCTGGGAGATCATCATGATGTTGATCTCCCTGTCGGCAAGGAGCGTGAAGATCGCTTTGGCAACCCCCGGTCTCCCGATCATCTGGGCTCCGCAGATCGTCACGAGTGCTACTTTCTCGATGTAGGTGAGGGCTTTCACGACCCGGTTATCCCTTTTTTCGTCCCGGACGATGGCAGTTCCCGGGTAATCGGGATTGAAGGTATTCTTCACACGAACCGTGATATCCTTCCTCATGGCCGGCTCGATCGACCTCGGGTGCATCACCTTTGCCCCGAAATAGGAGAGTTCCATGACCTCGAGGTACGAGATCGTGGAGAGTACCCGGGCATCGGGGATCAGGCGTGGGTCCGAGGTCATGATCCCGTCGACGTCGGTCCAGATCAAGATCTCGTCCGCATCGATTGCTGCCCCGAGGATCGCCGCGGAGTAGTCGGAACCGCTCCTTCCGAGTGTCGTGACAATCCCTTTCTCCGTGCAACCCATGAAGCCCATGATCACAGGGACATTCCCGGTCAGGGCAGGGAGGATCCGGCTTCTGATCCTTCCCTCGCTCTCGGGAAGTGCCATGGACTCCCCGTGCTGGGCAGTTGTGAGGATCCCGGCTTCGCACCCGTCCATGACACATGACGGGATCCCTTTCTGGCGGAGGGCGGCCGAGACCACCAGGGAGTTTAACCGTTCCCCGTAAGTGATGATGTAGTCACGGGAACGGGGGGTAAGCTCCCGGAGGTTGTGAACCGCGGAGAGGATGTTCTCGAGGTTGCAGAGCTGCTCTTCCAGTAGCAGCCCTACCTCGTCGGCGTAGTCCTCGGCTGACTCGATCAGCACCTTCCCGTGTCGCAGGCGCAGGGAGTTGATGAACGGTCCGATCGCACTGGGATCCGGGCTCTTTGCAAGCTCCGACGCGATGGCGATGAGCTGGTCGGTGACCCCTCTCTGAGCAGAGACGACAACTGCCACCTCGTTCCCCGCATTATGCGATCGGGAAACGATCTCCACCACGCGGGAGACACTTCCGGCATCGGCCACGGAAGTGCCGCCAAACTTCATTAAAAACCTCATTCGGGCTCACGCTGTCCTTACTAACTATTTATGTTAGTATACGACGCACGTGATAATAAGATGCGGTCAGCTGAGGTTGTGGATTGCCACGTCCTGGTCATCGGGAGCGGCGGAGCGGGGGTACGTGCGGCCATCGAAGCGTCCGGGTACGGGGAAACCGTGCTCCTTTCCAAGACGATCCCCGGCAAGGGCGGATGCACCCCTATGGCGGAGGGAGGATATAATGCAGTCCTCCGGGAGGCAGACTCATGCGAGGTCCACTACGAGGACACCATGAAAGGAGGGGCCTACCTGAACAACCCCGCACTCGTGCAGATCCTTGTGGAGGAAGCCCCCGAACGGATACGCGACCTGCTCCGCTGGGGAGCGGTCTTTGACGTGACCGAATCCTGCGAAGTGGCCCAGCGCCCCTTCGGTGGTCAGCGCTTCCCGCGGACCTGCTATGCCGGCGACCGCACCGGCCACGAGATGATGCTGACCCTGATGGACCGGCTTGGCTGTTCTCCGGTCCGGATCTTTTCGGAACTGACCGTGATCGAACTCCTGAAAAGTGGAGATAGCGTCGCCGGAGCCCTCGCGCTGGATAGGAACGGTGAAATGACAGCCCTCCGTGCGGGGAGCACCGTGCTTGCCACCGGAGGAGGTACGAGGATCTACGACATCTCCACCAACTCCTCCAGCGGGACCGGCGACGGGTATGCCCTCGGGTACCGGGCCGGTGCGGAACTGATCGACATGGAGCAGATCCAGTTCCATCCCACGGGAGCGGTTTTTCCTTACGATGCCCGTGGTCGCCTGGTCACTGAAGCGGTCCGCGGGGAAGGGGGAGTTCTCAAGAATTCCCTCGGGGAGCGGTTCATGGCCCGGTACGATCCCGAGCGGATGGATCTCTCCACCCGGGATGTTGTGGCAAGAGCCATTGCGACCGAGATCCTCGAAGGGAGAGGGACTCCCCACGGAGGAGTCTACCTCGACGTTACCCACCTCCCGCGGGCACAGATCGAGAGCAAGCTCCCGGTGATGCTGGAACAGTTCCTGAAATTCGGGGTGGACATCCGGGAAGAGCCCATGGAGGTGGCGCCCACTGCCCATCACGTGATGGGTGGCCTTCGGATAGGGTCCGGCGGAGAGACCACCGTACCCGGACTCTTTGCCTGCGGGGAAGTGGCTGGCGGGGTCCACGGGGCGAACCGGCTTGGCGGCAACGCCCTCGCCGATACCCAGGTCTTCGGCAAGCGGGCCGGTGAGTCTGCAGGGAAGGCGAAGAAACGGAAGGTGAAGATCGATGCAAAACAGGTGGAAGACCAGGCAAAGAGGCTTGAATCGTTCCTCTCCGGGGAAGTGCACCCATCCTCCGTGACCCGGTCTCTCCAGACTGCGATGTGGGAGGGGGCCGGGATCTTCCGGACAGCGAAGGATCTTGAAAAGACCCTGGAGATCATCAGCCATCTCTCCGCAATCCCGCTCCGTGCCTCCGGGCCGGCCAACCTTGCAGAGTGCTGCATCGTCCAGAACATGCTCACCATGGCATCCCTCGTGGTCAGGGCCGCCCTGCTTCGCAAGGAGTCACGGGGTGCCCATGTGCGAAAGGATGTGACCCAGGCCTGGGATGCTGCGAACTCACCGTACGGGCACACGTTCCTCTCGAAAGAGAGGACCGGGATCGAGACCGGAGTGAAGCCATGAAGGAACTGACAGTCCGGGTCTTCCGTTTCGATCCGGAATCGGACGATAAACCCCACTACCAGACCTATCTCGTACGCGTGAATGAGGGAGCCAGGGTCCTGCACGCCCTGCACGCCATCCACGATGAGCACGACCCCTCCCTCTCCTACCGGTACTGCTGCGGATCCGGCCAGTGCGGGAGCTGTGCGGTCCGGGTGAACGGCGAACCGGTCCTGGCATGCATGGAGGAGGCACGCGACGGAATCACGATCGAGCCCCTGGATCTCCCGATCGTAAAAGACCTCGTCGTGGACATGGGGCCGTACCTTGCCGCCATCTCCGCGCTGGCCCCCGGGGAATCGTTCTCAATGCCCACCCCCGACGTGGTGGAAACGATGAAACCGCTCCGGAGCTGCATCGAATGCCTGGCCTGCGTCTCCGCCTGCCCGGCCCTGAAGGTGACGAAGTTCGCCGGCCCGACGGCCATGCGGGAAGATATCCGCCTGGCCCTCGATCCCAGGGACTCCTGCGACAGGGTGACCGAAGCGGTAAAGGAAGGTCTCTTCACCTGCACCTCCTGCCAGGCCTGCTGGAAGGTCTGCCCGAAGAACATCGAGATCCCGGGAAAGGCGATCGAGAAACTCCGGGCGCTCGCAAATAGGAAAGGCCTGACCCTCCCCCGCCACCAGGAGGTGGCCCAGATGATCAAGGATACAGGCCGGAGCGTATCCAGGACCGAACCCACGTTCCTCGAACAGGTCGGAGAGGTGCTCGAGCCTTACGGCCCAGTGAAGGGCACGGTGGGGTTCTTCGTCGGCTGTATGTACAACCAGCGCCTCCCCCAGACAGCCCTCGACGCGATGGAGGTGCTCCGCCGGAACGGGATCCGGGTGATCATCCCGAAGGAGCAGGTCTGCTGCGGGTCCCCCCTGATCAGGACCGGGCAGGTCGACTTCCTGGAGACCCTGAAACGCCGGAACATCGATGCGTTCGTCTTCCGGGACATCGACACAGTCATGACCATGTGCGCAGGCTGCGGCTCGACCCTGAAAAACGACTACAAGACCCCCTTCCGGGTGATGGACATCAACGAGGTGCTCACCAGGATGGAGATCGAGCCGCCCGCACGCCTCCCGGTGAAGGCCACCTACCACGACCCCTGCCACCTGCTAAGGGGCCAGGGGATCCGGGCCCAGCCAAGAGAGCTGATCTCCCAGGTGGTTGATCTCGTGGAAATGCCATCCGTCTGCTGCGGGTCGGGGGGCGGCGTCCGTTCCGGAATCCCCGAAGAGGCTGCGGCGCTCGCCGAGAAGCGTCGGGAGGAGATCGAGAAGACCGGCGCAGAGATCGTGATCAGCTCCTGCCCGTTCTGCGAGTTCCACATCTCGGAGCATACCGACCGGCCGGTCAAGAACGTCTCCACCATCCTCCTGGAAGGATACCGGGAGAAGGACCGGAAGAAGAAGGCGGGGTAAGTCGGGTCATCCCCTCGGATTTTTCTTAAATTCGAGAGGAGAAGAATCCCGCCCGCGATGGAAAGAGATTCGGATTAACAGCCTTCAACAAACGGATATGCCTGAACTATCACTCAACCGGAAGGCTTGTCCGGTTGCTGGCGACCTTCTTTTCCCTCTCCAAAGAGTGCTTTTTTGCAGATCGCCCCAATCATTCCCCCAGCTGAGGCGAACAGGACTGCCAGGATAGCAATCATAGGACCGACGAGGAAGATCATTCCTTCCATTTCCCCGGCAGTCCCCTGTTGCAATCTAATAAAAAGCATCACTATAAAAGGTATGGCAAAGAGGACACTCCCTATAAGTCCGCTTAAAAAACCTGATTTAATGCCGTCCTTCAGGTTCCCTGAAGATAACATACCGGCAATGAAACCTCCGACTATAATCAAAATAACCGTATAATTGATCGAGTCCTGGATGGAATAATCTATCCAGGTGCCGATTGGCACAAAACAAGCGCCGATTATAATCCCGATCCACTTGTTTCTGCGTTCGATCTCCATGTTACCTGAATTCTCAATCAACCGGCAGGCTGTTCCGGTTGACGTTGTTTTCCATCGCCGAAGAGTGCTTTTTTGCAGATCGCCCCGATGCCTCCCCCGGCTGATGCGAACAAGACCGCCAGGGCAGTGAACACCAGGCCGAACAGTATCCCCATCCCTGCTACAAAATCAAGAGGACCTCGTAGCAACGAAATTACCACGATCCCTGCAATATAAATAGCGATAATCACGCTCCCGAGAAATCCGCTCCAGGCGCCCGATTTGATGCCGTCCTTAAATTTTCCCGACGAGAATAGTCCTGCGACGAAACCTCCGATGAGGAAAAAAATAATTGAGTATGTGGCTGTATCCAAACGGAAATAACCGATAATTGGTCCGGTGACTATGAAACACGCACCGATGATGATTCCAATCCATCTGTTCCTGCGTTCGGCTTCCATGCTACCTGGATTCTCAATCAACCGGAAGGTTGGTCCGGCTCCTGGCGATCTTGTTTTCTATTTCCGAGGACTGCTTTTTTACAGATCGCTCCGACGCCTCCCCCGGCGGAGGCGAATAGAACTGCCAGAGCGGTGAATACCAGGCCGAACAGTATCCCCATCCCTGCTACAAAACCCGCTGACCCCTCCATTAATGCAATACCCAAAATCATCATAAACGGCACGGCAAGGATCACGCTCCCTAAAAAGCCACTCATAGCACCTGATTTGATGCCGTCCTTCACATTACCTGAAGATAACATACCGGCGAGGAAGCCTCCGATTAGCGGGGATACGATATAAAAGGGATATAGGTTTGTGAAATAAAAGATAATAATAAAGCTTGCCGCTACAAAACAAGCACCGATAATGATTCCAATCCATTTGTTTCTGCGTTCGATCTCCATAGGCAAGAAAATTATGAGTGGATTATAGTTCGTTATACAGTCTTACAAGGTCATCAAAATCAATGAAACCATTGTTATTATAATCAAACGGTACTATCGGTTCATTCTCCTGAATCCACTCAAGGTAGTGGAAATATAATACCACATCATCGTAATCTATTCCACCATTTCCATTGAGGTCTTCAATATCCCGGTCAAGATCGGGATCGGTTGGCAGGTTTTCACAACCTGGTATTGGTTTAAGCATGACAGCATCGATTAGGCCATTATTGTATTGCGACGAAGTCATGAAACAGATCCGTGTAATTTCTCTTGTCCAGTCATCCTCGTTCCAGAACCCTGCTCGGTTATTGTAAATTTTCGTCCAAAGAGTATCAACGAACCGATGAGAACTCGTTGCCACAGCAATCGTTGAATCGTCCGCACCATCATTCCAATCCCATTTATAAATATATTGATTCCCCATTACCCAAGAATCAAAGTCATCCCAATGAGTTGAAACATACGATTCGTACAATGAATGCACATCATCATGAGTAAGGAAATGTAAAAGATAATCTCTGATTTGGTCCCATTCACGACCTGTATGAAGCGGATTGCCGACATCCGTCAAGTAATGACTAGAACGTCCAATCCAAATCGAAGCCCCTGAAACATTTCCCAATTGGTAATACCCTCTTGCATAATCGAAAGACTGCTGAGCCATACCTGGAGCCCCTCCGATCTGTGAATCTGGATTATACCACATTTCTGGTGCATCCCAGGGAAAATTATCATCCGGATCCCCACTATGCTGGGCAGCGGTCACCGGATCGGGATACCCACTATTCAAAGCTGCATAATACACCAAATCGTAATGGGATGGACTGCAAGCCCATTTTGGCGTAATCAGTGTAATATTATCCTTGAAGGAATAGATCAAATCAACCTGTTGGAGCGTTAAATTCTCTGATTCCGTCAGAATAATTTCTTTATTTTTCGTATCAGGCGATATGTATGTGGTATGCCCGATTTTTTCAAATTTCATTGGATATGCTTTCCAAATCTCCAATAGTCTGGATTTCAATTCAATTTTATCCTTCACGGAAATTTCGGATTCTTCAATTTCAGAGATGAAGATTTTTTTTTGTTTGTCGTCGGCGATCAGGATTACCCAGTAATACGGAACGGTTGATTGAAAAGTATCATCCACTTCAATCACGTCAATATTGTTCGCCATTTCCTGGATTTTCTTTTCTAAGAGGAATTTTTCTTCAATGACCGGATCCGGGGAGCTATTTATTTCCCCAAGCTGGGATATTTGATCGATAATTCTCTTCGCTATTTCTTCGGTTGACAACCCGTCTTTCTCTAATTCCTCGATCCATTTTTGCCTTTCTTCATCGCTTCCAAGTGAAACAAGATTTTCAGTTGCGGTAGCAGGTATCACTACTGACAGGAGGATTATAATCAATAAAGCAAATGTTATATTCTTTATCATAGTTTTAAATTATTATTTTGTATATTTAAATTTTCTTTTTTTATTATTGTATTTTTTTAATTAAGATGCATATGAAAAACTATATCCATTTGTTTCCAGACCATTGCGCTGGGTTACTCTTCTGAGACGACGGTATTCGCAAAGAAGCGCAAGGAACAGATAAGCAGGACCCTGACTTCGCCACAAAAGAGTGAA
>DAEV01000019.1:0-14780 GCA_002509495.1 Methanolinea sp. UBA473
CGCGGGGGCGGCGGGATTTATCGCGTGGGGGGTTTGGGGGCGACAGCCCCCGCATTTAAAGATTTTTCTGGATTATCCTTTTACACCTATTACACCCTCCCGCAAAATTTTCTGGGCCGGATCCTGAGAATCGGGTTTTTCTCGGACAGAAGGGGGCGAAGCCCCCTCGTTTGCGATAGAGGGCCGGCCCTGAGGATTTTCCTTAACCGGATCCCACACCGGCCGAGGCCCCGTGGATAGAAAGGACCGGGAGAGTGCAAATCTCTCCCTCATGTTACTCCCGCGCTCCCACAGTCCCCCTCCCTCTCTTTTTCACATGGGCGACGAGCAGCGAGAGGATGTATCCCGCAGCACCGACCAGGATGATGGTCGCCCCGGAGGGAACGTCCAGGAGATAGGAGAGCCAGAGGCCCGCGAATGAGAAGACCATGCCCGCGGCAACCGAGAAGAGAATCAGGGACCGGAGGGAGGAGACATGCTCGCGAACGGATGCGGCAGGCAGGGTTAGGAGGGCAATCACGAGGATGATACCAACGACCCGGATCAGCATCACCACGGTGATGGCGATAAGGATAAGAAAAAGGAGCGAGAGCCACGTGACGGGGAGGTTCATCACCCTTGCATACTCCTCGTCGAACGTGACGGCCTGCAGCTCCCGGTAGAAGAGGAATACCACGGAAACGATCACCAGGGTCAGGAAGCCCATGAACAACAGGTCCTGCCCCGGGACCAGGAGGATATTGCCGAAGAGGTAACTGAAGAGATCGGGCGCGAACCCCGGAGCCAGGCCGATGCAGATGATCCCGATGGCCATTCCCGCCGCCCAGACCGCCCCGATGAGGGTGTCCAGGTTCTGGGCGGCCTTCTCTTTCAGGACCCCGATCCCTGCTGCAACGGCAGCGGTGAACGAAAACGCCCCGACAAGGGGGTCCAATCCAAGCAGGTAGCCCAGCCCCACCCCGCCGAACGCTGCATGCGAAATTCCCCCGGCCACCGAGACCATCCTCTTGACCACCACGAACGACCCCACGATCCCGCAGGCGATGCTGGAAAAGAACCCGGCCAGGAGTGCATTCCTGAAGAACTCGTACTCCAGGATCCCTGCCCCGATCACGATTCTCCCCCCTTCCTGTGGTCACCGAGCACCCTGTGCGGGATCCCGTGGGCGACGAGATCGACGGGGCAATGGTAGGTGGCAGCGATCATGTCCTCGGTGATCTCGGGCGAATCATGGGTGTGAAGAGTCCGGTTGAGGCAGGCGACCCTTGTCACCTGCCGGGAGATCACCCCGATATCGTGGGTGACGAGGAGGATTGTCATGGACTGCCGCAGTTCCCGCACCACCTGGAAGAACTGCATCTCGGTGGGTGCGTCCACGTACACCGTGGGTTCATCCAGGATGAGCAAACGGGGCTTACCCACGAGAGCCCGTGCAAGGATCACCCTCTGCTGCTCTCCTCCTGATAAAGTGGCGATTGCCCTCCCCGAGAGCTCCCGGAGCCCCAGTTTCTCCATCACTGCCAGGGCGAGATCCCGGTCCGCGGCACCGTAACGCCTCCGGAGTCCGGAGAGATGCGAAAGCCTTCCCGACAGTACCATCTCTTCGACCGTGATCGGATAGTGGAAGTCGAACGTCCTGAACTGTGGGACGTACCCGACGAGTCTGCGGCCTGATTGGGGATCTCCCCCGAAAAGCCGGATCGTTCCGGAAGAGGGAGGCAGGAGCCCGAGGATGATGCGAAGGAGCGTGGTCTTTCCCCCGCCGTTCGGACCGAGAATCGCGTAAAAATCTCCCTTCTGCACACTGAGGCTTACGTTCTCCAGCACAGGCTGCCCCTGGTGGTAAAACGATACGTCCCTTGCCTCCACTATGTTCGGTTCAGCCATTGGAAGCCCCCTCTGCCAGAGCGGAAGCCACTCTCTGAAGACCGGAGAGGTAGTCAGGTGCAAGGGGATCGATGAATACGACCGATCCGTTGATCTCTCTCGCAATCACCTCGCTCTCCCTGGAACTGAACTGTGGCTCTACGAAGATCACGTGGATCCCCTCCCTTCTGGCGCGATCGATGAGCGTGGAGATCTCCCGGGCAGAGGGCTCTTTTCCTTCGGCCTCCACTGCGATCTGGACAAGCCCGTAATCCTTGGCAAAATAGTCCCATGCAGGATGCGTCACGAGGAAGGCTGCACCCTGTTTTCCGGCCAGGGTGGCACGAATGAACGAATCGGCCTCCCTGATCTTGCTTTGATACTGCCGCTCCCTGCCGGCATAGTATTCCGCAAACGCAGGATCTGTGAGCACGAATCCATTCCGTATGTTCTCCACCATCTTTCCTGCATTGGAGAGCGAGAGCCAGATATGCGGGTCATATCGTTCCCCTTCCTCGCCCCCCGACAGCAGGGAGATACCCTCGGACGTATCGACCACGACGATCTCCGGGTTCATCTCCCTGATGCGGTCCACAAGGGTATCCTCGAACGGTAAAAGCCCCGGACCCAGCCTGAAATAGATCCCTGCCTGGCTGAGCTTCACCATCTGGCCGGCCGCCGGTTCGTACGTATGCGGGTCTCCGCCGGGGGGGACCACCACGGTTACGCAAACCCGCTCCCCCCCCACCGCTTTCACCATCTCTGCCTGCGGGAGGAGGGTGACCGCAACCTCCAGGGGGGCCGCCCGACCGGACACGGGCTGGCGATCCGTGCATCCTCCGATCCCCATTGCTATCAGGAGAAGCCCTATCGTCGCTCCAGCCAGGAGCACGGCAGGCCACGATCGTTTCAGCAGGATCGACCCTCCGGAAGTTGGTACATGACCAAAATATATCTCATAGCTCGCAACCCGGCTCGTGGCTGATCGACCCGCATATCCCCTTTGTGGGATGCCCGAGGGATCGGCATATCTTGTTCACCGCCCCGCGGGAAACGTAGGACTCGAACCGCGAGGCCTCCTGGCAGGCTTCTTCTCCTTTAAGACCATAATGCGTGAGGATAAGTGCGAGAATGCGGTGCCTGCGCAGAAGGAACTCCGCGTGAAGCGTCCCTTCCCTGGTCAGCATTACTCTCCCGTACGGCCTGTGGGTGATCAGCCCTGCCGAGGCCAGTTCCTGCACCACCTTGGATACGGTAGAGGGATCCACGGAAAAATGGACGGCCAACTCTCCAATTTTTCGGCAATCTCCAGTTTCTCTTAAATATTTCAGGTATTCCACTTTCCTTGGGGAAAGATCGAGACCGTCGGACTGCATCATCATCTGCAGTATGCAATGAGCACAGAAAGAGAAAAAATTTTGGGGTTCTACCAACTCATACGGAAGATCCGCCATCCGGATCCTGGAGGGGACGGCCTGTTGTGAGATTCAGGACCGAGCTGTTCCCCACGGACCGGTTGAAACTTGTCCCTCCGCGGAAATAAGGTTCCAGTGTCACCGTATAGTCGATCGTCTCGCCCTCCCCGGGGTACCGGGTCAGCGGGGTGCTGTAGGGGATGAACCCTTCGGCCCGGACATTGACCATGCGATACGGGGTAGCGGTAATGTAGACCGGCACTACGAGTACCCCCTTGTAGACGGATCCTTTGAAATCTGCGTCAAAGTAGACCTTTGCCCCCTCGACATTGCCGATGATCCGGATATATCCCACGGATCCTCCGATTACCGGGGGGGCTACATCGATGAATCCCGGTTTTTCCACTTTGTCGGAACGGTCCCCCGTCCGGATCGTCAGGCTGACATTATAGACACCGGGGCTTGAATAGATATGGAGCGGATCCGCAGAAGTCGCATTGGTCCCGTCCCCGAACTCCCAGACACGGGAATCAACGTTGCCCGCGGAATTATCGTGGAAGAGGACATGGAGCGGGGCCCGGCCGCACGTCATGTTGGCAGTGAAACCCGCTTCGAGCGGTTCCTCCGGCAGCACCTGGAGGAGGTGATCGCGCATCATTTCGTCGCATCCCCCGCCTCCGCATACCTCAAGAGATACGGAATAATTACCCGCCTCGGAATAGATATGGACGGGCTCGTTCCTGCCGGACCTGTTGCCGTCGCCAAAATTCCAGTCCCAGCGGGTGATCGGGCCTGAAGACAGGTCAACGAACTGCACCGCCAGGGGGACCCTCCCCGCGGTTAAATTGAAAGAAAAATTGGCAACGGGTGGGGGTATTTTTGTAAAAATCGCTTCTACAGTATGATCCGAAGAGATGGACGAAAGAACGAGTTCGTCCTTTGGACCGATCCAGACTCCATCGAGCGAGACATTCTGGAGGGTATACCCGGCTTCGGGCAGGAAGGTGACCGTCACCGATTCCCCTTCCATCACCCTTGTCTCCCCTGCAGGGTAAACCGATCCGTTCGGACCGGAACTGGTGGCGATGGTGAAGTATCTCGGAGTTTCCAGGACCAGAGGCGGGAGGGCGAGGGTTCTCCCCGCGGACACGGTGATCTCCTCCTTCCACCGGCGGCCGTCATCGGCTTCGATCAGGAGGGTATAGGTTCCCGGGGCAAGGCTGATCACGAGGGGGGTCGTTCCTCTCAGTTCCCCGTCCACGAAGACCCCCGCCCCGGTGGGAATGGAATCCAGCGAGAGTGCCCCCGTAAGGGTCCCTTCCCCTTCTTCTCCCTTTTCTACTTGGGAGATGGTCTGCTGGGGGGATTGGGTCTGGACAGGCGTTGCCTCGCTCCGGGGGTGCGTGGGAACCTCGGGAGGTGCGGGGATCGTTGTGGGGGAAATCACCACGATGATGGTATCAACCGGAGCCGATTGTCCGCCCGAACCTGTTCCTTCCCCTCCCTCCTCCTGTGGAGGGGTTACCCCCGGTTCGTCTGTAACGGTAGGCCATGGGGTAACAAGGGGCAATTCGTACCCGGAATTCTCCGCAGGTGTTGCGACGGGGGAGAAAACGGGTGTGGAAGTAATCGTTGGACTCATGGCGGAGTCCGTTGTTCCCCCCGTTTCCGCCGGCCTTTTCACCGTCACCTTTCCCTGCTTTCCCTCGTACGATACGGGCGCTCCCGACTCATCCTCCACACGGGTCACATTGACCGAAAGGCCGCTTTCGCCCTCGGCATCCCCCCGGATCGTGAGGGTGGCCAGCAGGATATTCCGGTCCCCGTCCTTGATCTTATTGACCCCGTCGGCGCCCTTCAGCATCAGGGAATCGGACGGCACCTTCCCGCGGCTGTTCAAGCCTGCCCAGGACGGGAATTTCACGGCTGTAATCTCCGCGATCCCGGGATCCGTAAGGCCGACGGTGATCTCGTACCCCGAAAAACCCCCTGGCGCCACCTGGTCCAGGATGATTGAGCATTCCGCAGACCCTCCGGGGCCGGAGATGGTGCAGTCGCCTGCCTGGATGGTGCTCCCCGTCGTATGACTGCAAAAAAGAACCGCACAGAGAACCACTGCAGAAATGAGAACTTTTTCCCACACTCCCCTTTTGAACATTCTTTTCATGACTACCCCCCATATCCTCCCCCGATCCGCCTCATAGGCCCTGCAGTGGCCGCGTTAGAAATCAGGGAGATACTGGTATATTTTTGGATAATCTCTCCGTGTATTTATAATATACCTAAGAATGGAGTGAGAATCGGGGAGAAATTTTTAGGAGCAATATCCCGGGCTGCACAAAGGGCCCCGGATGGACTACCGCGCCCTGTGCTCTCCTAAGGGGACGCCCGTAAATGCGATCGGGAGCGGATCTACCACCACTGGTGGTGGAGGTACCCCCGGGCATTGGGGGTGGCTTCCCTTCCCTGAGGCGTCCTTTTGAGGAAGCCCGCCTGGATGAGATAGGGTTCATGCACCTCCTCAATCGTGCGGGTGTCTTCTCCCACTGCAATCGCGATCGTCTTCAACCCGACAGGTCCACCCGAGAACTCCTCCACGATCACCCTGACGATCCGGCGGTCCACCTCATCGAGCCCCATCTGGTCCACCCCGAGCAGGGTGAGCGCACGGTCGGCCAGCTCCCGGTCCACCAGGCCGTCCCCCCGCACAAGGGCAAAGTCCCCCACCCTTCGCAGGAGACGGTTGGCAATCCTGGGGGTTCCCCGGCTCCGCCTGGCAATCTCCGTGCATCCTTCAGGGGTAACGGGAATTTTCATGATGGAGGCGCTTCGGTGCACGATCCGGGAGATCTCTTCCACATTATAGAGGTTTAACCGGGAGATCATCCCGAACCTGTCGCGGAAGGGCGAGCCGAGAAGCCCGACCCTTGTCGTGGCTCCCACAAGTGTGAAGGGCTCAAGGGTGATTTTGATCGACCGTGCGCTCGGCCCCTCCCCTATCATCACGTCGATCTCGAAATCCTCCATGGCAGGGTAGAGGATCTCCTCGATCACCGTTTGCAGCCTGTGGATCTCGTCGATAAAGAGCACGTCCCCTTTCTGAAGGAGGGTGAGGATCGCGGCGAGGTTCCCCGGTTTCTCAAGGACGGGACCGCTCGTGGAGTGGAGGGAGGATCCCATCTCTTTCGCAATGATATGAGCCAGCGTTGTCTTTCCAAGCCCCGGCGGGCCGGAGAAGAGGATATGGTCCAGTGGCTCTGCCCGCTTTTTTGCCGCCTCGATCGCAATGCAAAGCGTTTCCTTTAACGAGTCCTGCCCGATGAAATCTGATAAACGGTCCGGCCGGATGGGTTCTTCGTCCGGATCCCCTTCCTTCAGCTCGGATGAGATCACGCTGTCCGGTACGCTCATCCCTGGCCTCCATCCCGCATAGATCGGAGCGCCGCCTTGATCACTGCCTGAATCTCGGGCGTTTTCTCCCCCGCGATCGCCTCATCCACCGCCTCCCGCGATTCTTTCGGGGAGAAGCCCAGGGAGACCAGCACACCGGCCGCGTCTTCCCGGACCGGATCCCTGCTCCCGGGGACCCCGGGGAGGAGAAGTTTCGCCTTCTTCTTCATCTTGTCTTTCAGCTCGAGGATGAGTCTCCGGGCGTTCTTCTGCCCCACCCCTGAGATACGGGTGAGGATCTGTTCGTCTTCCCCGATCACCGCTGCAGCCAGATCCGGGATGGCGATCTGGGAGAGGATATTAATCGCCAGGACCGGGCCCACTCTTGTTGCACCGATGAGGAGCCGGAACATCTCGAGTTCGCCTGGACGGAGGAACCCGTAGAGCGAGATCCCATCTTCCCGGACGACCATGTGGGTATGAAGGGTCACCTCTCCCTCCATCCCTGCCGTTTCCGCCGCGAGCGGGCGGGGCATGGTGACCAGGAATCCTACGCCTCCCACCTCGATTACGACATAACCTTCGCCGCTGCCTGTTATCCTGCCCCTGAGATGCGAGATCATGGCTCGCCTCTCATGATATGCATGTGGCAGAGCGCAATCGATAGCCCGTCCGCGACATCATCGGGCTTCGGGATCTCCGGGAGCGAAAGGAGTCTCCTGATCATCTCCTGCATCTGCCTCTTGTCAGCCCTCCCGGAACCCGTGATCGCCTGCTTCACCTGGTTGGGGGTATATTCCACGACCGGGATCTTTCTCTGCTGTGCAGCCAGCATGATCACCCCCCTCACCTCCGAAACAGCCATGGCCGACGTCACGTTCCTGGTAAAGAAGAGTTTCTCCAGCACGACGATCCCCGGGGCGTACTCGTCCATCAGCCGGCTCACTTCCGTATAGATCTTCCCGAGGCGTTCGGGGGTACCGCCCGGGCCCGCGGTTGTCCGGATGCAGGAATATGTCAGGGGGCGGGTCCTGCCTTCCTGTTTCTCCAGGATACCGTACCCCACGGTGGCCAACCCCGGATCGATACCCATCACGATCATATTTCCCAAAAACAAAGATAATCCTTTATTCTATGCATCTATGGTCCAATAACCGTGAAATATCTTTCCATCGCCTGACTGCGGCGATTCGGCTTCCCTGTTCACAATACCCGGAACTGCCGTGATAAAGCTGCCAGGCGGGGGCGAAATCCGGCCGTATCGCACCTTCGCTCCGGGGGAGCCCTGGGTGTTCTTTGAACGGTCTCGTTTCAATCTTCGCGGTCTCCCGGATTCACATTCCCAAACAGTTTTACCGTCCGAGTGACTAACCAATTCCTGTTGTGAAACACCATGGGATCCAATGAAGACATCATGCATGAGTTCGTCCTGAAAGAACTCAAGAAACTCTACCCCAGTGTGGACGGATGGCAGATTAAGAAGGCCAAAAGCGCCGGGAAGGAACAGGGATTCATCATCACCCGCAGGCTGCTTGGAAAATTCGAGGGAGCGTTCGTACTGGTCTCCTTCGACCAGAAGATCTCCAGGGATACCGTCGACTCCCTGAAGGCAATGGCACGGGACACCCCGCTCGGGGGAGCGCCCAACCCCCGCATGATCCTCGTCGTCCCCCGCGGGACCGACACCGCGGCCGCGGGAGGGGAGGTTTTGGTCCTTCCCATGCAGAGTTTCGGGTTCAAGGACAAGGAATTGATCTGGCTCAAACGCAGGTCCCAGATGAGCGAGAAGGTCGCCTCCAAGGCGGCTTAGAGTCCCCGGATTCCCGGGTCACTTTTCTTTTATACGGTTTGCCAGGTTTTTCCCATGCGATCCCATCCAGTAGAGCCTCCGGCACTTTCTGCACCATGAGAACTCAAGTCCCGCGGTTCTCCGGGGGGCGTACGGGCTTCGCATCACCTCTGCCTTCGTTGCCGGCCGCAGGACATCGTTGCAGAGCGAGCACCGGTTGAGCCGCAGTTCGGCGCGGATGAGCCCGAGGTCCGAGAGCTCCCGTACCTGGTCCATCACCTCCTCTCCCCTGATCAGGATAGCCCGGTCTCCCCCGCGCCGGGCAAGCTCCCGGTCCCGCGTGAGGAGGATCCTCTTCTCCAGGAGAGCCCGTTCGAGGAGGAGGGTATCCTCTTTCCGGTTCCCCTCGCGGCAGCTCGTTGCACTCGCGGTATCGTACCCCATGAACCGAAGGTAACGGCAGAGGGTGCCGAGCATCCTGTCCACGAGGAAACGCGGCGGTTCACCCGGTTCAGCCGACGGCATCGACATACTCGATCGTCTCCCCGCACTTGCCGCACTTGTGGGCGGTAAGGTTCCGGAAGGTGCTTGAAAAACCTCGGCGTTCGATGAGAATCTCCCCGCACACCGGGCAGTAGGTGCTCTCGAACGGGTGGGAAAAGACGTTGCCGAGGTAGGGGAACCGGAGTCCGAGATCCCTTGCCTGGCGGTAGATGCGCTCCAGGGTCGCGACAGGGGTCGCCCCGCGGTCCTGCATGTGGTAATCCGGGTGGAAACGTGTGAAATGGACGGGAGTCTCCGGTCCGAGGTGCTCGATGATCCAGGAGATCAGCCCTTTTGTCTCCTCCGGACCGTCGTTCTCCCCGGGAATAACGAGGTTCACCACCTCCACGTGCATGCCGAGTTCCCGGGCGAGTACCGCGGAGTCGAGGACCGGCTGCAGCTTCGCGCCACAGACCTTCCTGTAGAACTCGTCGCGGAAGGCCTTGATGTCCACGCGGTAGGCGTTGAGCATGGGGGATAGCTCGCGCAGCGCCTCTTCCGTGATGTACCCGTTGGTCACGTACACCGTCCCGATGCCCTGCTTCCTGGCAAGCCCCCCCATATCGAGCGGATATTCGTGCCAGATCGCGGGCTCGTTGTAAGTCCAGGAGATGCTTGCGCACCCCCTTTCGCCGGCCCGTCTCACACCCTCTTCGGGGGATAAATCCAGGAGGCCGGGGAACCCCCGATCAGCCCGCGAAATATGCCAGTTCTGGCAGTNNCTGGGAGATCTGCCAGTTCTGGCAGTTGGGACACCGCAGGTTGCAGCCGCCCATGGCCACGGACACGATCGGGGTCTCCGGCAGGAAGTGGTAGAGGGGCTTCTTCTCGATCGGGTCCACGGCCTCGGCGCTCACCTTCCCGTACGTGGTAGCGAACAGGGTTCCCCCCTGGTTCAGCCGCACCCCGCAGATCCCGGTCTTCCCGTCCTTGATAGTGCAGCGGTGGTTGCAGACCGAGCACCTGACCGCCTTCTCCTCCTTCGGTTCCCACTGGAGCGCCCTGTGCAGTTCCGTCATTCCAATGCTCCACTCATGGAGGGAAGGGTAATAATTGTAGTGGTCTATTTACATTCCCTGTCCCTGCCCTTCTCGTCCCGGCACTCCACCACCAGGGACCCCCGGTACCCGCAGGACTTGCAGCGGTAGATCTGGCCGATATAGCCTCCCACGATCGCGTAGATCTCGTCGCTTTTACAGACCGGACAGCGGATCATGTGTACATGGGGATTGTGGCGGACGGGATGATAAAGGGGTGGTGAGACGGTCGAACAACCTGAAGATTCATCGATGCGGTGAATGTTAATCGGTAGGATGAACATTCATCGCTGCGATTAATATTCCTAGAACAGATTAATTATAACTGTTATTCAATTTGTTATATCAATTAGGAAAGTATTTCAAATACAAGATTAAACGGACGACAGTCACCTGGGGTTCTCCTCACGAGCATGATGTCGAACCCCACGTGGCCCGAAGGCATGAGGTAATCTGCGTTTCAGGATAAAAAGGATTTCTTCGTGCCTTGTATTCGAGAAATACAGAGGTGAAGAATGAAAAAATCAGGAGATGAAAACCGGTTCGGTCTGGTACTCGTCATAATGGCGATTGTGTGCATACTAATCCCACCGGTTTTTTCCACCAGTACAGGTGAAAAAGAATCAGGATTGAAAATAGAAGAAGAAGCAGTTCTTTTTACTCCGGAAGGTTACTATCGCGCACCCCCTGCCCTTCCTGATGAAGTAAGGAAGAACCTGGCGGTCTGGTAACTCCCCGGATACGAAAAACTACTGTCGGAGGAAAAGATGTTGACGACATCCTATTCCGATGGAACAGTCGAACTGCTCGATGGGTGGAACTTGATTTCCATTCCCAAGAAGCTTGACCCAAATTACAATTATGCCGGATATGTATTTGGAGATGTAGACACAGGTGGGCATTCGATCTATCATTTCAATACACAAACTCAATTTTGGGAAGCCATGGCTTATAACACGGAGGTTAAACAACTACAAGGATATTTTGTCTATTCAATCGGGCAATCAAGTTTAAGAACAGTATATACATACCAGACGAATCCATCCACGACCTTGTATCCAGGCTGGAATATGATCGGGTTTTTCGATCCCATGGGGAATCCGGCAGACGATTACTTCCATGCAGCCATGGCCCGTGATGAAATGGCGCAATTAGGTGGCAGTTGGGCGTCAATCCAGGGATTCAATCCCATAACCCAGCAGTATCAGACCAGCATCATCAATGGCGGATCCGATATCCATTCCGATTACCGGTTGATGTATCCTGGAAAGGGATACTGGATATGGATGGATTCACAACACAGCTGGACGTTCACTGTCGATCATACATACTACCATTCAGCAGAGTATATTGTCGATTATCCCCCGGCAAATCCGGATAGGGACTGTGAGCCATGCGATGATGAAGCTATAGATTTTTATAATGGATTAGATGCTGACACAAGATGGGCAGGTAGTAGTCCAGGCTTTATCTATGGAAACGACGATGCAAATGAGAACCATTGGAAAGATTCCGATTATGGCGGACAGGATTATGACTACATCGATGAGACTCATTTTGCATTTTTCTCAGGCCATGGGGGTTCCACAGGGATTGAATTTTCCGACGGGCTTTCCTCCACGGTCCTCACGTACGATGAATCTCTCTGGGGAAACACCCGCGTCGACTGGATAGCCCTTGCAGCATGCAATGTGTTGAACGAGTCGAGTCATCAGAACTGGGAATCTGCCTTCAAAGGGCTGCACTCGATCGTCGGATGGGATACCATCTCACTCGCACATGATGATTTTGGGTGGAGATTTGCATACTATCTAAAACAAGGAGACTATTCGATTTGGGAATCATGGCAACGGGCTGCCAACTACTGCATATGGGAGCAGAATAAGTATAAAGTGGCTATTCTTGCGGTTGATATTGATAAGAATACTAACACTCGTGAGTGTATCGATGACCACATTTATGGGAAGGGCACCTGGTTCAGTCCGCCTGGCTATGATCCGGGGTTTAAGTATGAATCTGTCCTTAGCTATTAAAAAGGGGTAATCAACATGACAACGAATCGAACGATTCTAATCGCTGCCCTTATTATTGCCGTTGCAGGAGCAACAGGCATAATCTGGCACCTGGGAACATCGGATACAGGCGATATCTCCCAATCCCCGGAGACCAGTTTCTCGACGATTGAGCTTAAAAGTATCAATCCCGGCACGCACTTCGTATCCGATATCAGGTTCGAGCAATCCCTCCAAATGGTTCCCGAGAGGTTGATGGTGTACTCCAAACAGCAGATGTCCGATGAAGAGATCCTACAGATCGCATCGGATTTGGGTATTACCGGTGAACCAACGGAAGAATCAGGTTGGATATCAGTTAAAAAAGGGCCGTGCAAATTCTTATCCGAGCCCGGAGGTCGTGCCATATCATTTGTAAATGAGACCCCCATGCCAAGCTATGAACTGGAGTTCATCGATTCCCACCTTCCAAGTGACGAGGAAGCCAGGAAAATTGCGGATGAATTCCTGGTCCGCCATAATATCCGGGCTGAAGGCAGGAGATTTGTCGGAGTGAACCACGGGATCGGATACTTCACCTACAAGGATGTAAAAGTGAAGGACAACGAAGAATTGACGGTTGTATACAGGCACTTCATCGGAGATCACGAGATATTCAACGAAGACCTGGGCGTCCGGGTGACATTCATGGGCACAGTCAACAGCCTTTTCTGGAAATGGACCCGCTACACACCCTACAAGGAGTACCGGGCGATACGTCCCGAAGAAGCGGTCGCCTGCCTCCAGAAGACAGGCATCGTCGTACTCGGGGATATCTCAACGCCCGATTATGCAACGGTCAGGAATATCACGATCGGATACCTTGGGGAGACCCGTTCGAAGGAACTCGACTACCTGATCCCCGTGTACAAGATCGAAGGCATGGTGTATTCCAACGGTTCGGCCGCGGAATTCCTGCAGTATGTCCCTGCTTCCCTTGAAGCTGCAGCGGAACTCATATAATTTTTTTGGGATTGCCCTTCCGGGCCGGAGCCTGCGGACCGCGGTTTTCCTCAGACAGTAGGGGTCAAGACCCTTCCTTTCATCACCCTGAATTGCGATAGGGTCCGGCCCTGGACCCTTCCTAATCCACTCGATAGAATGTTGAGATTCCCCGCATAGTAGGTTGATCCGACGCGGGGGCTTCCTTCGGGGGCGGCGGTGTCCATCGTGTCGAGGGTGTGGGGGCAGCGGCCCCCACATCTGTTTCTTTCAATATTTCCTATCTTGAATGCCCCTACAATCGAGCTGGTCGATTGAATTCCGGGCCGGGCCTTGATTACCGCCGTAATCCTCAGACAGGAGGGGTCAAGACCCCTCCTTGCACCACCCCGAATTGCGATAGGGTCCGGCCCTGGACTCGCGATGATCGACGAGTCCGAATCGTCTTGCGAGACCTCGGGGAATTAGGTTGAATCCGCCGCCGGGGCGCTCCATCGGGGGCGGCGGGGGTGAATCGTTTGCGGGGGCGTGGGGGTGGCAGCCCCCACATTCAGAGTTTTATGTCCATAAAATATTCAGGGCCGGAGCCTGCGGACTGTGGCAATCCTCAGACAGGAGGGGTTATACCGCGAAGGTTCGCCTTTCGAAACCGGGGCGACCATCCGGTCGCCATATATAAGGATTAATAAAAAAATGAACGAGAATCAAGGAATTTGGCGAGATAGGGATAGTGCTACATCGATAGAAGTGAATTCGTATACCCGAACAATTTCCCTTAAAATTAAGTGGATCCCGCCGCGGGAGCGCCCCCGCGGGGGCGGCGGGTTGTTTCGAGTGGGGGGATGGGGGCGACAGCCCCCACATTGGCAACTCTTTAGGTAGCACCGGGACCTGACCACCGCGGTTTTCAACTGGCATGAAGGGATTCCGACCCCCTCCTTGCACCACCCCNNATCGTCCACCGCAAACTGGCCCAAAATAAGGAGAGGCGGAATGCCCTGCGAAAGAACACCTATATGTGGCCCCGTGGAGAAATGAATGGTTGATATGACATCCGTGGTCCTCTCCCTCGGGGGCTCCATCCTTTTCCCCTCCCTGGAGGGCAACACCCTGGCTGCGTACGCCCCGGTGCTCCGGCGGCTTGCAGAACATATTCGGCTTTTCGTGGTGGTGGGAGGCGGCGGGGAAGCCCGCCGCTATATCGCCGCCGCGAGACGGATCGAGGTCGACGAGGCCACCTGCGACGAGATCGGGATTCTNNGTAACCCGGTTGAACGCAACCCTCCTCGCCAGCGCCCTTGGGGATGCCGCATGCACCCGTATCGCCACGTGCCAGGGGGAAGCCCTGGAATACTCCTGTAGCGGGCGGATCGTGGTGATGGGCGGCGTCACACCCGCCCAGACAACGGATGCAGTTGCTGCCGTGCTGGCCGAGCGGGCCGGGGCCGACCTCCTGGTCAACCTCACGTCCGTGGACGGGATCTACTCGGCGGACCCAAAAAAGGATCCCTCTGCCAGGAAGTTCGCCCGCCTCACCCCCGCGGAACTTCTGGAGATCGTGGGCAGGGATTCTCTTTCGGCCGGGTCCAACACGGTGATGGACATGGTCGCGGCCAAGGTGGTCCAGAGGAGCGGAATCCCTCTCCTGGTCCTGGACGGCAGGGACCCTGCTAACCTGGAACGGGCCCTCCTTACAGGGGTGGAGATCGGCACCCTCGTATCAACCGGGGGTTCCTCTCCCCTTCCC
>DAEV01000019.1:14825-26527 GCA_002509495.1 Methanolinea sp. UBA473
CAGTTCGAATCTGCCCTACCCCATGTTTCATCCTTTCGAACGAACCCGTATACGGGCAGGGGTGCTGGAATTATGGACCGGAAGACCGCAGACACTATCTTTTCCATCCTCTCCGGACACTACTCCGATGCCTGGGCAAAGGACCGGTATTTCGGCCCGCCGTTCGAGGTGCTGATCACCACGATCCTCTCCGCACAGACCACCGATCGTGCGGTCGATTCCGTGCGCGGAAACCTGTTCTCCCGGTTCCCGACACCCGCGGCGCTGGCAACAGCCAATCCCATGGAGGTCGAGGAGATCATCCGCACCACCGGGTTCTACCACGCGAAAACTAGGAATATCATCAGGGCTGCACAGGCCCTCGAGGAGAGGTTCGGAGGCAGAGTCCCTGACCGGATGGAGGATCTCCTCACGCTTCCGGGAGTCGGAAGGAAGACCGCGAACATCGTCCTCTATCACGCGTTCTCCCGGAACGAGGGGGTGGCTGTCGACACCCACGTCTTCCGGCTCGCCGGAAGGATCGGGTTCTCGGATGGCAGGGACGCGGAGTCGATCGAGAAGGACCTGATCGCACTCTTTTCCCACGAGAAGTGGGGTATGCTCACCGACATCCTGATCTCGCACGGGAGGGCGATCTGCACCGCGAGAAACCCTGCCTGCCCTGTATGCCCCATCAGGAACTACTGCCGTTTTTACTCAACCGATTACCAGCCTTCCCACCCCGGATCCTGATCTCTCCCTCACCCCCCGGCAACGCGGAATGCCTGATAGAGGAGGAACGATAGGATCACGGCAATAGGAATTGTGGTAATCCATGTAAACGCGATTTCCCGCACGATGTCCCAGCGGACGGCCCGAAATCCCCGGGTGATCCCGACCCCCACGATCGCACCGCTGATCACATGGGAGGAGGATACCGGGATTCCGGAGAGGCCGTGTGCCGAGAGGATCACCCCCGCGGACGATGCCGCCGAGAACCCCTGGTAAGGCCGGATCTTCGTGATCTTCCTGGCAATACGTCCGATCACCTCCCATCCCCCGAAAAAGGTCCCGAGTGCGATCGCGCCTCCCCCGGCGCACAGGACCCAGATCGGAACGGTAAATCCCGGTATCATACCTCCTGCCAGGAGGAGCGCCGTGATGATCCCGATCGCGTTCTGGCCGTCGTTGCCGCCGTGCCCCAGCGCCTGGAACCCCCCGGCGACAACCTCCAGGGGCAGGAAGACCTTCCGCATCCTGTTCTGCCTCGAGTACCGGAAGAGATGGGAGATGGCGACGTCCAGGACAAAGGCACCAAATAAGCCAAGCATTGGGGAGACCACGATGAACACTACGATGGCAAGGATCCCCGTCGGATGGACGACCCCGGCGAGAATTCCGAGAGGTACTGCGAGCGCCGCCCCGAACAGACCGCCGAGCAGCGCCCCGAGGCGGGGATCTTCTTTGATCCGATGGGCAACGGCATAAAAGAGGACTGCACCGGGAACGGCTCCAGCCACTGCGCAGACAAGGAGGATCCCTACCGTTTCCATCGATGGGAAGAGCACGATTCCGGGTCCCCCTGCCGCCAGACCCGCACCCACCAGCCCACCCACCAGGGCATGGGTGCTGGAAACAGGGAATCCGGACCTGGTTGCCGCAAGCACAAACGCGGTGGCTGCAAGGAGCGCAACAGTGAGTATGGCCGGGGTGAGGGCGGAACTTTCCACGATTCCCGTTCCAATGGTCCGGGCGATGGCAGTGGTGAGGAGAAACGGGCCGAGAAAATTACCCGCCGCGGCCAGAGCGACGGCCCGCCCGGGGGAAAGTGCCCGGTTGGCTACAATGATCGCGATGGAGCTGGCCGCATCGTTGAGCCCGTTCAAAAATGCAAAGCAGAGGGCAAGTCCTATTCCGATGAGGACGATGGGATCCATGGGCCGCTCATCGGTGGCTGCGGGCTATGTCGTCCAGAACATGCCCGAGATCATTGCACTTCTCCAGGATCGACTCCATGTTCTCGAATACGTCCTTGTGCTTGATGATATGGACCGGATCGCGGGACTGGAAGAGTCTGAGCACTGCAGTGGAGAGGAGATCCCTGCCCTGGTTCCAGAACCGGTTGATCTCGTGGCTCCTGGCCTGGACCTCCTCGAGACCCGCGGGATCCCGCAAACCGCTGATCCCTGCCCGGATCTCCCTGGAGCTGGCGGCAATGAGGCGTGCGAACTCGGACAGCTCCCCGCTTTGTTCCACGATCCCATAGTTGCAGACCTGGTGGGCCAGCCGGTCGATCCGGTCCAGGACGTCATCCAAGCCCGGGGCGAGCCTCGCGATCTCCTCGGGTTCCAGGGGGGTAATCAGGGACTGGTTCAGCCGCTCGTAGATACTACGGGTGATCTCGTCTCCCCTGTGCTCCAGTGCCCGGATCTCCCTGCAGGGGGACTGTCCCCCACAGAGGTCTCCGGTGAGCCGGACCAGCAGGCTCGAGGATTCCTCGATCAGTGCTGCCATCTCATCAAACAGGTCGAAGAAAGTGCGGTCTTCGGGCAGGATCACATCCCTGATTCTCATGGTGTTCCTTAATGAGGGATAACCAGGGGAGATATGAATCCTTCCATTGCAGCCCGATTCGGCAGGGTACAGCCCCCCGGTCAGTGGATGAACAGTACCCGGATAGCCGAGAACGCAACGAACCCGAAGAGGGCACTGATCGGGATGGTCAAAACCCATGCCCAGACGATGCTTCGCGCCAGGCTCCAGCGGACCGATCCCGTGCCCATCGTGCTGCCCACCCCCATGATAGAAGAGCAGATGATGTGGGTCGTGCTGACAGGGATCCCGACAGCAGATGCCCCGATGATCGTCGCAGCGCTGGAGGTCTCGGCCGCAAACCCATCCACCGGGCGAAGCCTGGTGATGCCGAATCCCATGGTCTTCACGATCCGCCAGCCTCCGGCAAGGGTTCCCGCCGCAATGGCGCCGTGAGCGATAAGGATCACCCAGAACGGGACCGGGAGGTTGTTCGGGTCGACGGAGGTCCCGAAATACCCGATGCTGAAGAGGAGCGGAGTGATGATCCCCATCGTCTTCTGGGCGTCGTTCGTGCCGTGGCTGAAGCTGTAGGCCGCTGCCGAACAGAGCTGGAGATTCTTAAAATGTTTCTCGGCCGTCGAACGCTGGATCCCGCTGGCGATTCTCAGGACCACCGCCATGAAAAGGAATCCCATCACGAACCCGATGATCGGTGACAGAACCATGAAGGTTACCACCAGGGAGAAGGTGCTCCACTTGATCGCACCGAAACCGGCCGCAGCGAGTCCCGCACCTGTCATCGCACCGATAAGCGCGTGCGAGGAGGAGGTGGGGAGCCCGAAATACCAGGTCGTCAGGTTCCATCCGATCGCTCCGACCAGTGCTCCAAGGATGACGTAAGGGATGATCGCGGTCTCCAGGAAATCGATCTTGACAATCTTGGAGATGGTGCTCGCCACCGCGACCCCGAACCCAAACGCTGCGATGAAATTGAAGAATGCGGCAAATGCTACGGCTCTCTGGGGCGACAGGACCTTGGTGGAGACCACGGTGGAGATCGAATTCGCAGAATCGTGGAACCCGTTGGTGAAATCGAACACGAGTGCGATGAGGATGATGAGGCCGATGAAATCCGCTGTCGGGGGCTGCATCCTTGCTCCTGGTGATCCCTTTTCTTCTTACCCGTCCACCTGGCCGAAAGGACTTCCGGGATCCCCCTGCCTGGAACCCCGGTTACGAATGCCGGATCGCGATGTCGGAGAGGATATTGGCCACGTCCTCGCACTTGTCGGTCGCGATCTCCAGGTATTCGTAGATATCCTTGTACTTGATAATCTCGATGGCGCCCTTGGTCTTGAAGAGGTCCTTGGTCGCCTGTGCGAGAACGTCGTCCGCCACGTTCTCCAGCCTGTTGACCTCGATGCACCGTTTCTCGATGATCATCGGATCCTTGATGCTCCGGATGCACTTGACTGCTTCCTCGAGCTCCACCGCCGAGGACTGGATCAGCTTTGCCAGCTCCACCATGTAGGAGTCGATCTCCTTGATCTCGTAGTAGTGCATTTTCCTGGTGGCCGAATCGATATAGTCGAGGATGTCGTCAAGGGAGGCGGCAAGGTGGGAGATCTCGTCCGGCTGCATCGGGGTGATGAAGCTCTTGTTCAGCTGCTCGTAGATCTCGTGGGTGATCTTGTCCCCTTCATGTTCGAGCTGCTTGATCTGGATGCTGTACTCCCTGATGTTCCCTTTGCTGTCCATAAGGTCCATCAAACGGTACGATGCCAGCACAACGACGGCGGCCAGCCTGTCAAAGAGGTTGAAGAAGATCTCGTCCTGGGGTATGATCCATTCCCGAAGTCCCACGATTGATCACCTTGATATCTGCGACAAGGTGTAAAAAACACTCTGATTTGATCATTTCATCCGGCAAAAAACAGTGATGGACCGAGCGGGAATTGAACCCNNTTCCATGCCAAGGAAGCGATCTTCCTCTGATCTATCGGCCCGCTCCTACAATGTATGCTGCCTTTGGTTAAAAGAATTGTTTCCCGCCCGGAACAGGAATAACCGAAATTGCGACGTTTCCCCTCTCCGGGCGGGTATCGCGGAAGATCACCGCACCCTGGCCAGGAGGGCGAGGACACGTCCCCTGGACTCCTCCGTGAGAGGTCGTGTGAGAACCTTTCCGTCCTGCACGAAAGGCACGATCAGGGGCCGGGCTCCGTCCGGACCGGNNTCCATCCGGGAGGATGGTCCGATCGCCTGATGCAGCCTCCCATACCTGCTTGGCCCCGCTCCGCTTGCCCCGTTTCGCACACCGTTTCCCCTCGATCTCCACGATATCCATGGCGAAATCGATGACCGGGGCGTTTGCGATGGCTCCCCCCACCCCGAATGCGTCCACGAGATCCCGGTAACAGCCGACGTCGTCCGCGGTGACCCCTCCCGAGAGGATGAGCTTCACCCCGGGGTATCCTGCCGCGTCCAGTTCCCAGCGGACCTCCTCAAGGATCGCCCGCATGTTCCCCCTCCGGGAACGCGGGGTATCCAGTCGAATCGCGGTCGCCCCGGATCGGGCTCCCGCGAGCGACTCGCGTTTTTCATCGCAGTAGGTGTCGCAGAGCATGATCCGGGGCACTGCGGGGTCCGCAAACCTGTCAAAGGCAACAAACGCCTCCTCAGGGCGGGGATAGCACATCACGAAGGCATGGGGCATGGTACCCGCCAGCGGGATACCCTCATGTGCACAGGTGTTGCTCACCCCGTCCACCCCCCCGATCCACGCGGACCGTTCCACCATGGCTGCAATGGCAGGGTGCTGCCGGCGGGAGCCGAATGAATAGACGGCCTTCTCCCCGGCGACAGCCTTGATCCGGGCGGCGGCGGTGGCGATCCCCGAGGCGTGGCACAGGAATCCGAGGATTGCGGTCTCGTACCGCCCGAAATCCCTGTATCTTCCCCGGATTCGCAATACCGGCTCATAAGGGTGAAAGAGGGACCCCTCAGGCATGGCATCCAGGGAGACCGGGAGGCCTTCTGCGAGGGAGATGACATCATCGAGCCCGCAGAGGATGCCGTATCCGCCCGGGAGGTCTGAGACAGTGACTTCCATCACCACTTCAGGGTTTCTCCCCGACCGGCCGAGCACCTCCTCGGTCCTGACAAAATAGATGTCCGTACACTCTCCCCGCTTGATCCGTTCGTCATCGACCGTGGCAAACCTGCCCATACCACAATGATGGGCTGGAGAGGTTCATACAGGTATTGTCCGACCCGGGGACCGGCGGGCACCACCGAAAACCACAACTCTTCCGCACGCGGAGATTATACGGGTAGAGATCATGGAGACGGCGCATATGGACGGGGAGGCGCACTGATGCTGGGCGTCATAGGGGGGACGAGCCTCCTCTTTTCCCGCCTGCCCGAGATGGAGCAGCAGGTAGTGCATACCCCTTACGGCCACTGCGAGGTACTCGCCGGTGAGATCGCTCTCCTCCTCCGCCACCAGCACGACACTCCCCCTCACCGGATCAACCACCGGGCACACCTCTCCGCCCTGGCGCTCCTGGGGGTCGACCGGCTCGTGGTGTTCGGATCGGCAGGCTCGCTCCGGAAGGAGATCCCGCAGGGGTCCCTGGTGATCCCCACGGACTATTACTCGACCGGAACGATCCCCTCCATCCACGAACACGCGGTACGCCACGTGCTCCCGGGATTTTCCGGAGATCTCAACCGGCAGCTTGCAGCGCTCGTGCCGGAGGCAAAATTCGGGGGGGTGTATGTCCAGACCAGGGGCCCCCGCCTTGAAACCGTGGCGGAAGTGCGTGCCCTGGCCCGGGTCGGGGATATCGTGGGCATGACTGTTGCCAGCGAGGCGACACTTGCCATCGAACTCGGGATCCCGATCGCCGCTCTCTGCACCGTCGACAACTATGCCCACGGGCTTGGAGAGGAGGTCCCCAGCTACGAGCACATCGTGGAGTCTGCGGAACAGAACAAGGACAGGACCGGGGAGATCCTCTCCCGGATTGTTGCGAACCTCGCCTGAGTCTTAGTGGTCAGGTCCTGTCGGGGTTTGATGATAAAAAGCACTGAATCCCCGGATAAATCCCTCCGTGATCCCACTTTGGAGGAAACCCGGGCCGTACCGATTCGGGCTTCACGACCCGGTCTGGGTAAAATGCGGCAAATGTCACCAGACCGGGATCAGTCCACGGCTTTTTCCCGTGATGCTCCTGCCTCCCTGAGGGGTGACAAGGAACGTATTCTCAATCCCCACCATTCCTACACCCGGCACGCCTTTCTTGGGCTCGATCGCGATCGCCATGCCATTCACGAGCGGCTCGTCAAAACCACGGGTGATCACCGGCAACTCGTCGACCTGCAGGCCAGTGCCGTGACCGAGGAAACCTGCCCGTCGGTCACGAAATCCCATGAAATTTTCAAGAAACTCCGAATCAAGGCTCTCCATGATATCCGAATAAATATCCGAAGGCTTTGCGTCGGGCCGGAGCCGCGCTGCCGTCTCATCCATAATATCAGCGCAGAGTTCATGGGCCTTCATGGCATGGCCGGGCAGCGGTGACCCGAACATGTACGTCATGGTCTTATCTGTCTGGTACCCGTCTACACCGCAGGCATTGTCTATGAACACGAGGTCGCCGGGTTGCAGTTTCCGTTCCGGACTTCCAAGGACCGGTGCTGCCGGGCAGCAACCTACGCAGCCACCCGGGCCGTCAAAGTAGGTGGGGGATAGCGAGTTCGTGCCAAACCCTATCTGTCCCACCTCGATCTCGATATTGAACCCGCCAAACCTGACAATCCCGAAGTGCCCCTCCTCGACGAGGAAGGAATACACAGCGGCACCAAACTCCGCCTCGGTCATCCCCTCGCGCAGGATACCCGGCACCCGGTCTTCCAGGACGCGGCGGTGGATCTCCCCGGCTTTCTCCATCAGACCGAGTTCAAAGGGGCTCTTGACGGCCCGTACCATTCCGATCGATAGATCGAGTGGAACTACATCCGGCACCGGGAAATATTTGCAGAACCGGTTCAGCACTGCGACCGGTACGATCTCTGTCTCGGTATGCAACCGGCCATACTGATGCGGGTACGCCGCTGCTGCATCGCGGTAGCTGCGCATCGGGCGTATATCCGAAAATTCCGATTCGGACTGCGCCCGTTCCATACTCCTGCGCACCCAGAATACCGGCTCCCCGTCGCGGGGGATCAGTACCACGCCGTCCTGGATCGTCCCTGTAAAATAATACTGGTTGATCCTGCCGAAGAAAGCCGCGATCTCCCAGCCCGGATTGTCCGCGTCCATCCTTGCCCTGAAGCGATCCAGCCTGCTCTGAAGCTCCGGGGCAGGGACCTTCTTGTCCATGATCATAATTGGTCCATTCTTTTATTTACGGGTGACAGTTATGCCGGCAACCATTGGATTCAACGTGGAATGGCAGGATATGGCATTGCCCTATCAATTACCTGCGGATTGCGGGGAAGCGGGATGTGGCAGTACTGGCCGGGAGATCTCAGGTCGGGGATATCGTGGGCATGACTGTTGCCAGCGAGGCGACACTTGCCGTCGACCTCGGGATCCCGATCGCCGCTCTCTGCACCGTCGACAACTATGCCCACGGGCTTGGAGAGGAGGTCCCCAGCTACGAGCACATCGTGAAGTCTGCAGAACAGAACAAGGAGAGGACCGGGGAGATCCTCTCCCGCATCATGAAGAACCTGGCCTGACACTTATAGACCAGATCCTGTCAGGTCCTATTGATAAAATACACTATTTCCTCTTTGGATGGGTGCTTCTGGTTCATCGGATTGCGGTTTGGGGACACATATCACCGGAATAATAGTCTCCACACAACTCACGCACAAGCCTGTCTCAGGATCGCAACTTTCCCTGCATTCCCTGCAATTATACGCGCAGATTGTATCGTTGGTTTCCGCATATCTCTCGCAGTCCTTCTGGAACAGAGGGAAATACGGGGTAATCGGCCAGCGGGCCACCATACATCCGGAAGTCTCGAGAACAGGATCAGGTGATCTACTTCCTGGATCCTGTTCCTCATCCGATAGATTGAGTGACATGTTGCCTGGATTGCTTATCGTAATTGGGGTGTCCAGGAAAGGATGATCGCCTGCTGATAGATCGGAAAACGAAAAACCGCCCGCTTTCGTGAAGCGCGATCCGGTTACCGAAACCGCGGGAGCTGCAGTCGGAACATCCGAGGCAATTCCCGAAACCCTGGGAGAGATGGTTACTCCTGATACATACTTATTGGAAGAGCCGAAATCCAGGTTGCTTATGGTATATGCCATTACAGATGCACAGAACAACATCCCGATCGAGATACAAGCTGCGATTATTTTTATCGAATTATTTGATGCCATAATGACCTCCCGGGCACATGTAGAATATTGTTTTTAATAATTAAGTATGCCGAAGGTAGAATTGTCGTGTGATGTTCTCTGAAATTTTGAGATAGAACCCCGGGGATGAACAGGCCGGCATCAGTCCTGGTGAAAAGGTATTAGGTCTCCCTATCCCGGGGCCTCCCCCGGGGCACTCAGGTTTTATGCGGTAAAAAGCGTCATTATCTATAGGAATTCAGCGAGAACCGCACGGAAGGTCGAGCTGCCACGCCTGAGGAACCACCCATGGACGACATCTACAAAGGAAAACGATCCCTCCTCCTCAAGGGAGTGAGGGTGGACGGAACGCTCTCGGACATCCTGATCGACGACCAGGGGACGATTGCGGGCATGGGGAAAGGACTTGCCGGGGAGGCCGAGTTCGTCCTCGAGGGGAACGGGGCGTTCGCGCTCCCGGGGCTCGTGAACACGCACACCCATGCGGCCATGACCCTTCTTCGGGGATACGCCGACGACATGCCCCTCCAGGAGTGGCTCTCGCAGAAGATCTGGCCCCTCGAAGCCCACCTCACGGGCGAGGACGTGTTCTGGGGGACGAAACTCGCCTGCCTGGAGATGATCCGGTCCGGCACGGTGGCCTTCAACGACATGTACTTCTTCATGCAGGACGCCGCCCGGGCCGTGGACGAGATGGGGCTCCGGGCAGTGCTGTCCTACGGGTTCATCGACCTCTTCTCCGAGGAGAAACGCGAGCAGGAGATCAAGGCCACCGAGACGCTGGTCACCGCACTGAAATCTATGCGCAACCCGCGGATCAGGCCTGCCGTCGGTCCCCACGCCGTCTACACGGTCTCACCCGAGGGTCTTTCGTGGATCGCCGGGTATGCAAAGAAGGAGGAGATCGGGATCCACATCCACCTCTCCGAGACGGAAAAGGAGGTCAATGACGCGGTCTCCCAGTGGAAGAAGCGACCGGTCAAGATCCTCGACGAGTGCGGGATCCTGACCCCCCGGACGGTCGCCGCCCACTGCTGCTGGCTGGACAGGGACGAATGCCGTCTCCTGGCCAGGAGGGGCGTCCACGTCTCCCACAACCCGGCGAGCAACATGAAGCTTGCCACCGGCCGGGCGATGCCCTACCACTGGCTCCGCGAGGAGGGAGCGTCCGTCACGCTCGGGACCGACGGGTGCGCCTCGAACAACAACCTCGACCTCTTCGAGGAGATGAAGGTGGCCGCACTACTGCAGAAGTTCGCCTGGAACTCCCCGACGGTGCTCCCGGCCGGGGAGGCACTCGCGATGGCCACCTCCGCAGGGGCTAAGGCGCTGGGGTTCGGGAGGGGTGTCATCGCCCCGGGGGAGCCCGCGCACCTCGTCCTGGTCGACTCCCGTGCTGTGTGCAACATCCCCCTGCATCACATCTCCTCGAACCTGGTCTATTCCTGTTCTGGGAGCGCGGTGAAGACCACGATCTGCCAGGGGAAGGTGCTGATGAAAGACCGCGTCGTCCCCGGAAAGGACGAGATCATCAGGGAAGCGTCGCGGGCGGCAGCGGCGCTGGTGAAGCGGGCCACGGACAACGCTGGGTGAAGTGAATCTTTTTCTTACTTTCTTCTATTGCATTTGTTGCGGTTTTCTCCTGCAGCCCAGCACTGGCCCTATTGTGTTGGGGGGTCGCCACAGTGGCGGGGCGGAGCCCCTGGGGCGTCTGAGAATTGTGCGGTTTTTCCTTTGACGGGAAGGGGAGGACCACAACCCTGCGGGTTCCAGGGCGAGGCGCCTTTTTCCCGGACTTCACCCTTCACGCGATAGCATGCAAGCAGGGTTGCACATGGTACTTTGTCAGTCTCACCACTTGCCGGAGGAATGACCTTGCAGCAGTTGCTGCTCGGATCCACATTTTCAACACCATGGAGAAAAAGGAAGATCAAATCGGGAGCCAAAACACGGGAGAATGCCGTCAAGAGATCCACCGGGTAACCCTATCGCGCTGGATGTGTCCGGGAAATGAAGAAGATCGGTGGCTATATTGAATGGGCTGATGAGACTGGATACAGGATGAGGTGGAAGATCAAGGGGGGTGTTCTCCGCTGTGAAACGGATATTAGGTGAATCGGTAACCGCCTCCTCCCGTGAGGGAATGGTGCGTGAGGTGATGATGAAGTTCAANNGTTCAATTGCTACAATATGCTGGTCCCAATGGCTGTTTAATCTCCATTTGAAGACTTTTATGGAAAAAGAAACTTTTATAGGACTTGTACAACACAGCATTTTGTAATGAAAATTATTATCAATAAAGATACATTATTCAGTCTTTCTTCATCCCCAAGGATCGATATTCTCAAATTATTGAATGGACAGCAACGGACCCTTGGTGAATTAGCTAAAATGGCTTCCCTTTCGAGGGCCAATACGTATTACCATCTAAAAAAACTAATCGATTGTGATCTTGTGATTCCAATCGAAACAGGAAACATTTGGATATATTATAAACTGACAGAAAGAGGAAAACATCTGATTCAGCCTGATGAGGGTGATCACATTGTTTTTATGATTGCCACAGGATTAATTTCCTATTCGGTGGGAGTCATACTGGTAGCGAATATCCTTTCCTTACCGAGACTTGCCGCCTCATCCTTATTCCCTGTATTGAATCCATATTTATATTCCCAATTGATCATCGGGGCGGTGCTTGTGATCATCGGAATTGTGATTATTTTTAAGAGTTTTTGCTACAGATTTAATAGTTTTTCTTTCCATTAAAATATTTTTATACACATTGATTAATCTGAAATAACATCAAG
>DAEV01000008.1:0-250 GCA_002509495.1 Methanolinea sp. UBA473
GGGAGAGTGCGGCCGACGGTGGCACTTGATGCCGCTGAGGAAAGTCCCCCCACCTGCTGAGCACGCAGCCGTAACGAAAAGTACGGGTGGCGAGAGTCACGGTCATGGCACAGACACGACACGGTCTGCCCCCAGCGATGAGGCGACAGAGCCCCCCACGGGGCGAGGTCGCGCCACACCTGTGTGCGCGACGTGAACTCGCCGATGCGGAAGGGCAGGATACGTTGAAACGGCGAATCCCTGCGGGTGC
>DAEV01000008.1:307-16098 GCA_002509495.1 Methanolinea sp. UBA473
AGGGGGCTTACTCCTCCCACTCCATATCGACGAACGTCTCCCGTTTATGCATGAGGCGGAACTATTTTATCGTCATTTATGATTCATAGTAATACACGGTATGCATATTCCCACGCCCGAAGAGATCAGGTCCCGGAGAGAACTCCTGGGTATGAAACAGGCGGAGCTTGCGAAGAAAGCAGGGATCAGCCAGTCCATGGTAGCCCGGATCGAGTCCGGGAGCGTTGACCCCCGCGTAAGTACCCTGGGCAAGATCATCCAGGTCTTAAACGCCGTATCCAGGCCCCGTATCACCGCCTCCCAGGTGATGCACAGCCCGGTCTACAGTGTAAACCCGGGGGACTCGATCAGCCGTGCGGTCGAGATCATGGAGAAGAACGGAATTTCGCAGCTACCCGTGCTGTCTGACGGGGTGCCTGTCGGATGCATCTCAGAATCCGCGATTGTGGACGTGATCGGGGAGCAGAGCGCACATGGGAGTCATCGGGAGCTGGTCCGCAACTTCATGGAGTCCAGTTTTCCCTCAGTACCCCCCGACATGAGCATCGAGACCGTGATTCACCTCCTTCAGCAACACCATGCCGTACTTGTGATGGAGGCGGGGATAGTCCGGGGGGTTATCACCCGGCACGACCTCATCTCCCTGATCGTGAATCGTTAAATCTTCGAGACCAGGTCCCGCAGCACCGCGATAGGTGCCTTGGCCTTCACCACGCTCGATGCCAGCAACACCCCGTGGGTGCCGAGGTCTGATGCGATTTTTATGCATTCACCCGAATGGATCCCGGCACCGGTGAGGATCTTCACGCCGGGGTTCACCGCATGTACCGCCTTTACCGTACCCGTAATAATTTCGGGGTTTGCCTGGGAGACCGAAACGGTACCCCCGATCAGTTCCGGAGGCTCGATCGCCACATAGTCCGGGTTCAGGGCGGCCGCGGCGGCGCTGGTCGATACGTTGTTCGAACAGACCACCGAGATGAGCCCCGTTTCCCGTAGTGCCCGGACTGCGGCGTCGATCTCCGCCAATGTAATCCTCCTCTCCGAGTGGTTCACAAGGGAGCCCGTGGCACCGGCCTGCCGGATCGCTTCCGCGGTGACATGGCCTGTACGGGCTCCCGGTTCGGCTCCATCCACGTGCTGTGCGTAGACCGGCAGGGAGTAATGCATGGACAGTGGGTGGAGGTTCATGTAACTTGGGGCAATTCCGATCGGGACTCCGCTCTCTTCCGCCACCTGCTGGGCTGCCCCCGCGATGTTGTGAGCCCGCTGTCCGGTCCCTTCTGTATAGGTCTTTAAGTTGATGAGTATGAATGGTTTCTCCATTGTGGATCCTCCTGTTACTCTGTAGGATGCTCGCGGGAAAAAAGTGTGGTGTCTCCCCTTCCCGGAGGACAGGCCAGACCCTGAGTGTAGTGCCTGGATGTGATCCCTTTCCGTGAGATCGCCCGTGCTCTCTCCTTCAGATCCTGCCAGGATCCGGCACCCGGATTCCCGCACCGGGCAAGATCCAGGCCTTCCAGGTAGATAGCGGTCATTTCGCGCACGTAGGCAGGACCGCGTCCCCGTGCATCGATGGTAATACCGTTCACACCCATACCGACAAGTTCGGGGAGGACGTCCACGAGGCAGGTTTCGACAGCGTTCAGGATCCGGGTCCTTCCTTCCGCGTCCGCATAGAAGGGAAAGATTCGCCCCGTCTTGTCCTGCAGGCCGAAAAATTCATTTTTCCGGGCCTGGTTCGTGAGGAGCCCAGTCAGGGAGTCCTCTGTCACCATGGCTTCAAGATTCCCCTGGCAGATCACCTCGAACCGGGTAGCGGGAGCAGATAACCTGGAGTGCGCGATAAGCGTCCGGATCTCCTCACCCGATAGCTCGGGGGAGAGGCAGAACTGCCCGATCGCTTCTGAAAGGGCCTGTACAGAGAGATGGTTGAAAATGTTCAGACCCATACCCCCCCAAATCTCGATACCGGGCGCCCGCAAGCGTATGGCCTCGGCCAGGCCAAGCTCGTCCACCATGATCGTATCCACCTCTTCCAAAAATAGCGGGGACAGCCAGGGAAGTGCGCATTCCAGATAGTTACTTCCCGTAATCCGGGGCCATTTCCATACGAACCTGATCCCGCGCTGCCTGCATAGTTGCACCGCTTCCCGTATCCAGCGTATGCGATCCTCCCAGTCATGGATACCCGGCTCGAAACAGATCGCACCGGCTCCTACTTCGCACGCGGCTCGAACTTCGCTTCGATCAGACGCATAAAGGATCAGACCTGATGGCCCGGTCTCTTCTGCATGTTCCCCAACCATGATGGCATTCCGTCCGAACCGGGCCCTGGACTCATCCACCCTTGCTGCCGCCTCGCGAACTGCATTTTTGGAGGGTCGGCGGAGGGCGTCGTAATTCTCTTCCGCCTTCTGAAAAAACTCCCTCCTCATCCGGTTTAATTCCCCAAGAGGTATGAACAGTCCACCGGAATACCGGAGGTCCAGATTCCGGACCGAGAAGAGCGAGTCTTTTGTTTTTTTAAGATGCCGGGAGATGGTCTCGTCCGATAGGGGCTGTGTCTCCGCGGCCGGAGGAACGAATCCGGAGGTATGCCGGACTTCCACCTCCCCATAGGAAGGGTCAATAAATTTTCCGGATATCGTCGGAGGTTGGCCAGCCCTGATGACAACCCGGAGATCGATCGGTATTCTGGATCGCCAACCACGCGACCCATTGCGGACGATCGTTTCTGCCTTCTCATCCAGAACTCGGCTTCCCGTGAGGTATACTTCCCAGCCGGGAAGACATCCCGTGCTGTCTCCGGGAAGAAAGAGCAGATCCCCACGCAACTCTCCGGATCTTTTCAGGACCAGGCCTTCCCTGTTCCCGGAGCCCGGATCGACCAGGACAAGTCCGTCACCGGCAGACGGGATCCGTGCCGCCCTCCTATGGATGAAGATCCCCCTATCACGATCAGGGCACCTCACCACTTCCCCGAGAAGGAGTCCCCGGTTGTCCGGCCGGGATCGTCCCATGAGTGCAGCACCCTTATCCCCGCAAAGGTGTCCCCCGGTGAATCCGCGGGAGAACTCTGTCGCCATCTCTTCCACATCTGATAAGGATGGACTCCATTCCCCCTCCCGGATCGCATCAAGAGCCCGCCTGTACGCAGAAACAACGATTGCCACGTACCCGGCGGAACGCATCCTTCCCTCGATCTTCAGGGATTCCAGGCGCCCCAGTGAGAGATCCGCGAGATAGGGGTAGGCGCAGAGGTCTTTTGTCGAAAGCAGGTATTGTCCCGGGAGCGGTACGGGTTTCGGATCGATCGGGCGGCCGAAGTCGTCCACGCTGCCGGTCACGAGCCGGTAGGGTTTCCGGCATGGCTGCGCGCACATCCCCCTGTTTCCGCTCCTGCCCCCGATGACCGACGATAAGAGGCACTGTCCCGAATAGGAATAACAGAGCGCACCATGGAGAAAAACCTCGATTCCCGGCCGATCCTTTCCCGGGATCGAGAGGATCTTTTCGAGGTCCGTGGTTCCAATTTCCCTGGCCAGGACAACACGTGAGAACCCAAAGTTACCCGCCCATCGGATCCCTTCATGAGTGGAGATCGTGCACTGTGTCGATGCGTGAAGAGCCAGGTCGGGCAACAGGGTGTGCGCAAGGTGGGCAAGACCGATATCCTGCACCAGGATCGCGTCGACACCCATGGTGTAGAGTTCAAGCAGGTACCCGGATACGTCGGTAAATTCCCTGTCGTGTACCAGGGTATTGACCGTCACGTAGACCTTCACCCCCTGCCTGTGGGCAAAGGTCACCGCTTTCCGGATCTCGTCGAGGGTAAAGTTATCGGCGAACTGGCGGGCGCCGAACCGTGGGCCTCCCAGGTACACGGCATCCGCCCCTGCAGCCACTGCCGCGCGGAACGCTTCCATGGACCCCGCAGGGGCGAGGAGTTCCGGAACACCGGCACCCGGTCTGCCCGGGATGGAACCAGTCATCTCATCCCATGTGCGAGCGGGAGCAGATTAAATACTCCTGCAGGGCCATAGCTCGGTGCAATGAAAAGCGTGGTCTCTGTTCCCGATCCGATCCTCGCAAGGGAAGCCGCAGATAAGGGAGCAGACATCGTCGAGGTCCGTCTTGACCTCACCGGTCCCATTCCGCTGGATCTGGCACGAAGGGCCATATCAGATATTCCGGTGCCGTTGATGCTCACCCTCCGGAGCGCCGAGGAAGGGGGTGAGTTCCGGGGAGGCGTTGAAGACTGGTGGAACCGGCTCGAGCCCCTCCTCCCCTTTGCCTCGTTCGTGGACGTGGAACAGAGATTCAAAGTCCATGCACCCTGCCTTCGTGAAGCGGGAAAGACAGTCGTCTCGTCCCTGCACATGCCTTCAATGCCGGGGCCCGACGAATTCCAGGCACTGATCACGATGCTCCGGACATTCGGGGATATCCCCAAGATTGCGGTCATGCCATCCAGTAAAGATGACGTCCTTGACCTCCTCTCGCTCACGCTCCACGCAGAGAAACCGGTAGTCGTCAGCATCATGGGAGCCAGGTTCCGATTCGTCCGCCTGATGCTCCCCCTCTTCGGATCGGAATTTTTCTTCTGTCATGCGGGAACCCAGACATCCCCGGGCCAGTTCCACATCCGGGAATGGAAGGAGTTTGCTGGGATGGTGGAAGGGGAATAATATATGAGGCAGATCACGGAACCGCCCGAATTAGAGCCAATCGATCAGAATTTTTTTAACCCATGTGCTGGGCTAATTCCCTTACCCGGGTGTCTGACCAGCGGAAACGGGCCGTAGTTCAAAGAGCGGAGTCCCACGGATCGGATCCCAAAAGAGGCGGAATGCCGTGCTGGTGAGGGATACGCCTCATCCCTTCGAAGGTGTTGCCCTCACCGTGTATTCTTCGATACAATCCCCATCCAGCTCGACAGTCACGGTCTTTTCGGATCCCGGGGCTATGGTGCCGAGAAATACGGTCCTGGAATCCCTGACCGCGCCCGTATCGGCGTTGACAAGTTCGACATGCAGGTTGACATTCTTCTCGTCCACCATCCCGGCGTTATACACCTGGAGGGTGACGGTCCAGACGCAACCGCGCGATAGGGTCCAGTCGGTATCCTGGCCGATGAGGTTCACATTGATAGTGGCTCCCGAAACCGTCTCCCCGGCCACTTGCCCCGTCATGGTAACCGATGAGAGGCACCCGGCACAGAGAACCGTAGCTCCGAGGACGATCGCCACCAGAACCCATGCCAAAAACATCCGGTTTGTCTTCAATCCAGTCACCCCTGATAGTAGTTCCCAGGGGGGGGACAATTGCAGTCATTCTTCCCCCTTGCCTGGAGACCTGTATTTTTCCTGTTCGAGCAGGCAGTCCACGAGCACGAGGGCGAGCATGGCTTCCGCGACCGGGACGATCCTTGGGACGATACAGGGATCATGCCTTCCATGGACCGAGATGGTCACCTCCTCCCCTTTCCTATTTACGGTCCGCTGGGGCCGTGAGATCGAAGGAGTCGGTTTTACCGCGATCCGCACAACAATCGGTGCCCCGGTGCTGATCCCCCCCTGGATCCCGCCCCCGTGATTGGAGAGGAAGCCTGACGATGAGATCTGATCGTTGTGTTCGCTCCCTTTCATCGCTGCTGCGGCAAACCCGTCCCCGATCTCCACGCCCTTGACCGCTCCGATCCCCATCATCGCAAAGGCAATCAGTGCATCCAGTTTGGAAAATACAGGGTCACCGAGACCAGGCGGGCATCCCATTGCGATCACCTCGACAATACCCCCGACGGAATCTCCCTCCGCCTTTGCGCTCCGGATCACCTCCTCCATCTGTTCCTGGGACCGTTCTCCATGGATTTCCATGATCCGCCCCTCGAGGGAGATCCCTCTCCCTCCAAGGATCTTTGACGCCACGGCGCCGGCTGCTACCCTGGCAACCGTCTCCCGGCCCGAGCTTCTTCCTCCGCCCCGGTAATCCCGCAACCCGAACTTCGCCTGCCACGTGATGTCTGCGTGGCCCGGGCGGAATACATCCCGAAGTTCCGAATAATCCCCGGATCGTGCATCGGTATTGGAAACCACAAGGGCGATAGGCGCACCTGTCGTCCTGCCTTCGAATATTCCCGAGAGGATCTCTACGCGATCCGCCTCCTGGCGGGGAGAGGAGAGATCGCTCCTTCCCGGTCTCCTCCGGTCCAGGAACGGCTGGATGTCCGCGCAAGAGAGGTCCATCCCGGCGGGACACCCGTCGATGACAACCCCGAGGGCCTGCCCGTGGCTCTCCCCAAACGTGGTGCACCGGAAGGATCTGCCGAACGTATTCAAGATAGCGCGCTCCTGACCATGGGGAGAGGCGCGTTAATCCCTGTAAAATGCAGGAACTGGGCTCTTGCCTGGCGAATAAACATCTCCATACCCGTGATCGTCTCACACCCGGCATTCCTGGCAAGCCGGAGGAGGGGGGTCTCCGGAGGCGTATAGACGAGGTCGAAGATTGTCATCCCGGAGGAGATCTGGTGGGAGCTCAACGGACTGTGGCGATCCGGGTCCATCCCAACCGGCGTGGCATTCACCACCACTTCCGGCTTTGTCCGGTCGAACGCACTCAATGGCCCGTATTCACACGAGAACCGCGTCGCCAGGTCCTTGCCCTTCTCCACCGTCCGGTTCAGGATCGTCACTTCCATCCCAAGGCTCTGGAGAGCATAGACAGCAGCAGCCGCAGCGCCGCCCGCACCCAGGATTACAGCCTTTGCCCCTTCCCGGTGGACAAGGGGTTCCCGGATCCCCAGCCAGTCCGTGTTGAACCCAAAACCCACCCCGTCGCAAAAGACCAGCGTATTGCAGGCTCCGATAGCCGTTGCATGCTCGTCAGCCTCCTTCACGTACTTCAGCGCCTCCTGCTTGAACGGAAGGGTCACCGAGAGCCCCCGGATATCCAGGCCTCGCGCCACCTGCAGTATCTGCGGAAAGGAGGGGTTCTGGAACTTGGTATAAAATGCATTGATCCCAAAATAAGGAAAAAGCCGGTTGAACAGCTCGGGGCTCCTGCTGTGACTGCAGGGATTTCCTGCAATCGCATACACTTTCATCGTAGGGTTCTCGGGCATCCGCAGGAGGCGGTCGGAAATCTCTTTCACATCCTCCCTCGCAATCCCCGATCTCTTCACGAAATCCAGGGCCCGTTCCCTCCCGGCACGGTTGACCGTTCCCTCCGACAGAATCCGCCTGATAACGAGGGCAACTTCATTCGCGCTGCCCTGGCTCGTATCCACGCAGAAATCGGATGCCCTGAAATAGGCATCCCTCCGCTGTTTCAGGAGGGCAGAGATCTCTTCCCGGAGCGCCAGTTTCGTGAGAGGGGGTCTGCTCGTATTGCGAATCCGTTTCTCGATGGTAGCCTCGTCCGCCTTTAAGAGAAATACCACACTGTCTCGACGGAGTCCCTCCACGTTCTCAGCATCAAGGATCGCCCCCCCTCCGGTGCCTATCACGGCATCCCCGGACGGGAGTGAGGCGATCGCCTCCTTTTCCCTGGCCCGGAATCCCTCCTCTCCTTCCGCGAGGAAGATTTCGTGGATTACAGTCCCTGCCCGCTCTTCCACAAGTGCATCCGTATCAAGGAACGGATAGCCGAGCAGATGCGCCAGGAGCCTCCCCGCCTCCGTTTTTCCGGTCCCCCGGAACCCTGTAAGCACCACTCTCATATAAGGTTCTGCTCCCGAAGAATCTCCCAGAAACCGGGAAATGACTTACTGACACATTCTGCATGGAGAATCTTTACGTTTCCTATCGCCAGGCCGAGCACCGCAAAACTCATCGCCGTGCGATGATCTCCTTCAGGGTCGATCTCGCCGCCATGGAGCCGGGACGGAAAGATGACAAGCGCATCCTTTTCCACCTTCACATTCCCCCCAAGGCTCCGGAGGAGGCGGGCTGTTCCCTCCAGGCGGTCGCTCTCTTTGAACTTCAGGTGAGAGATACCGGAAATCCGGGAAGGTGTCCGGGCCATCGCAGCCACCATGCACAGGGTCTGCACCGTATCGGGAGACGTGGACATGTCCACTGTAATCCCCTCGAGATCGCCGGTATACTCCACCTCCATCCCATGGGGGACATCCCTGATCCTGCAGCCCATCGCCTGGAGTGCGGTAACAAACCGGCGGTCACCCTGGCAGGAACGGGGATTTAAATTCTCCACCCTGACCCTGCCCCGGCAGAGTGCTGCCAGGGCAAAGAAGTACGACGCAGCCGAGAAATCTCCCTCGATCGGGTACTCTGTCCCCCGGTAGGGTGTGCCTGCGGGTACGCGGAAGAATTCATACCCGTCGCGATCGACACGCGCACCGAACGATCCCATGACATCCAGCGTAATGTCCAGGTACGAGGGGGATACCAGTCCCGGGAGGACTCTGATTTCCACATCTTCCAGGGCATAGGGCCCGGCGAGCAGGAGGGACGAGACGAACTGACTGCTGATCCCGGCCTCCACCCTGGTCGTTCCTCCCCTGAACCTTCCCCCGACCCGCACAGGGGGATATCCGGGCTTCTCCAGGAACCTCACATCACCCCCCAGCTGGTTAAGGGCTGATACAAGAGGGCCGACGGGGCGTTCCTTCATCCGGTCTGACCCTGTAATCACAACGGGGGTTCCACATAGCAGGGCAACCGATGTAAGTAACCGGTAACTCGTGCCGGAATTGTCCATGTCCAGCTCCAGCCCCTTCGGGCATTCAAGTTCCCCTGAGGATCCCGAAATCCGGTAGCCATCCTTTTCCTGCCGGAAAGGGACCCCCATTGCCTGGAGTGCCCGGCGCGTGATTTCAGTGTCGTCCGACCGGAGTGGCCACATCACGTGTGACTCTCCTTCCGCTATCGCCGCCGCGATCAAGCCCCTGTGGGTATAACTCTTGGAGGGGGGAGCGTAGAACCGCAGGTCCACCCCTTCCTGTTTCCGAAGGGTCACCTCCATTCCGGTACCTCCATCTGGGAATAGCAGCCGAGATACTTCACAGAGGTCATGCCGGTCAGCTCGGCCAGTGCATCCCTGCAGTCCCCGGTCCGGAGTAAATCGAGGAAGAAGACGTAACTTCCCATTCCCCTCTTGGAGGGCCTGGACTCGATCCGGGTCAGATTGATACCCCTCCTGGCGAAGATTCCCAGGAGGTCGTAGAGGAGCCCGGCCCGGTCCTTCTTAGGATCAACGATGATACTGCATTTCCTGGCACCGTTCTCAGGGCCCGGAGTGGATGAGATCAGCACGAACCTCGTAACGTTGGACGGATTGTTCTCAACCAATTCCTTAATGACCGGCAGCGAATGAATCCGGGTAGTAAGGAGGGAGACTATGGCGGCAGATCCGGGGCACTTCATGAGATCCCTTGCGCTCTCAGCATTGCTTGAGGTATGGATCACGGGGATCTCAAGCGAATCCACCAGTTCGCTGCACTGCTCGTGGGTCTGGGGATGAACAAAGAGCCTCTCTGCCTCTTCTATCGGGTCCTGCGAGACCAGGTAGTGATGGACCGGCATGTAGACTTCTCCCCGGATGAAGACCCTGTAGCGGAGGAGACCGTCGAGTGTCGGACCGACTCCGCCCGCCTCACTGTTCTCCAAGGGAATTAAACCTTGGAAACCGCCCTTTTCCACCTGGACGAAGATACGGTGGATTGTAGGAACCAGTTCCACATCCTCCCCGAACAGGCGGAATGCCAGTTCATGGCTGAACGTGCCTTCGGGGCCCAATGCGAGGACGGTCATCGTTTCACCATGGATGCGATGAGGTCATCGGTCTCCTTTGCCGCCCGCTCCCGGTACTCCCCGAAATGTTCCGCATCCATCCGAAAGATCTCCTCGAACCTGGTTCCTTCCCCCTGCCCGACGGCACGGCCAAGGTCGGAGATCGCCTCTTCACAGGCCTTCAGGACCGCCGGAACAAAGGGATTGAACCGCAGCATATCCGAGTACAGTGCAGGTTCCTGCGATAATAGTCTCCCGACGAGACCCATCTCCATCCGGTATACCGGGCTCATGAACTCCTCCGTCTGGCCAGGTGACACCCCCACGCGCCTCATCGTGTCTGCGATCCCCAGGGTGACGAAGTGGGTCAGTCCCTGCACCACTGCCATGACCCTGTCATGTTCTTCCGGTGTTGTCCTTGTGATCCTTGCACCCTGTCTCTCGAAAAGTGCGAGAAATGAACGCAGGGTTCCCTCATCGCAGCGTCCGGGCGTTACAATAATAGTCTGGCCAGCGAGTCCCGGCACAGAGGGGCCAAACATCGGGTGGAGCCCGATGACCTGTGCGCGCGAGGCAAGCATGGCTTTCATCGGGTCGGTCTTGAGCGACGTAAGGTCACACAGGATCTGCCTTTCCATGAGCAGCGGAGCGACAACTCCAATCATATTCCCCGTCTCGCGGATTGGCACCGAGACCATCACGATATCGCACCGGGCGGCGAGATCCCGGGGGGTCAGAGGGGTGTTCCTCCCGGACACGAGGACCCTGCACCCGGCCCGTTCGAAGACCCCGCGGAAAAATTTTCCCATCTTGCCGGTTCCCCCGATAATGCCCACGAGCACGCGAAATCACTTCTCCAGGATCTTCTCTTTCACCGCCATACCGAAGTGGCGGCCGGACTCTTTTTGGCATCCAAGAACCCGGTCTCCCACCGCAAGATCCACCACGGATCGGGCTTTCCCGTCTTCCCCGACCAGCCGGATGGTCTCCGCGTTCTGGAGAACAAGGCTTGCTTTTTCCCCGCCGGCCTCTGCTTCGACGAGCAGAAGCGGGCGCCGCTCGATCTTGACACGACCGACCGTCACCTCGCGTGCCACCCCTTCAGGCGCAGAGACCATCACATGATCCCCTGCCTTCAGATCCGAGAGGTACGCTGTTTTTCCACCTGTTGCCAGGATGTACGCATGGACTGCACCTGCATTTACACGGAAAGGTCGCGGGGCAACATAGGGATTCACCAGGGTTTCGCCATGAACGAGAAGATAGGCGGAAGATGTGTTGCCGAGGAGCATCCCCTCTCCCTCGTCCAGCATGGAACACGTGTCCACGCAGACCCGATCTCCCATGCCAACCGGCCGGATCGCGGTGATGGTAAAGGGTACCAGCTCCATTTTTTCCGTTTCTCTCCGGATCAGGGCACCGACCTCGCGGACCACACCGGGATCGTCGGTCTGGAGGAGCACACCGCGCACCCCCCGCTCCAGCACCTGGAGCGCGAGCTCGGCCTCTTGCGCAGATTTCACGAGAGCGATGATGCGATCGGCCTGGGCCACAAGATTCTCAAGGGGAATCACCGTCCAGTCCTCGGTGGACACCACCACGTATCCCCTCCCGGCGAGCTTCACCGCCGTATCCTCGCTTTCCTTATCAGAGATCCGCACTTCGAAGACGTCCTTACCGAGGGTGAGGTCCCCGTCCGGAGCCACAACCCGGATCCGTCCAAGCGCCCTTATCTGTGACGCATTGTCTGCGAGAACGGTATCTGCACCGCTCTCGAGGGCAGTAGTTGCGATCTCCTTGCGGAAAGGACGGATATCGACCCAGAACTCCTTCATTGAGACCTCGAAAGTGCCGTTTCAGGGTCCATCTCGTCGTGCACAACACGGCAGAGGGCCTGGACAAATGCCCGCGTGTCCTCCCGCTGGAAGGCGTTCCTACCAACACATACGCCTGCTCCACCAGCTCTTACCGAGTCCCGGATCGCATGCAGGGTCTCCAGGTCTCCTGCCTTCTCGCCGCCGGCTATGAAGACCGGGACCGAACAGGACCTGACGATCTTTCCGAAAGAGATGGGATCCCCGGTGTAGTTGGTCTTGATCAGATCTGCCCCGAGTTCTTCTGCAACCCGGACGCAATGCCCCACGCTCGCCGGAGAAATGGGATCGATCCCTTTCCCCCTCGGATAGATCATTACGAGGAGGGGCATGCCCCACCGGTTGCAATCCCTGACGACCTGTCCTGCCGATTCCAGCATGCGGGACTCGGTGGGGGCCCCGAGATTAATATGGATCGAAACTGCGTCAGCCCCGAGGGCCACGGCCTCTTCCACAGTACATACGAGCACCTTGTCGTTCGGGTCAGGATTTAAGGAGGTACTGCCCGAAAGGTGGACGATCAGCCCTATATCCCGCCCCCTGCGCCGATGTCCCCGCTTCACAATTCCCTTATGCAGGACGATTGCATTTGCACCGCCCTCGCTCACCTCGGAGATTGTCCTCGTCATGTCCAGCAGCCCTTCAATCTGTCCCAGTGTGAATCCATGATCCATGGGTACGATTACGGACCGGTTGGTATTCCGGTTCATAATCCGTTCGATTCGTATATCTTTTCCGATCATTTCTTATCCCTTCAGTAGTTCCAATGCCTCTTCTGCGTTCCATCCGTGGTGGACAATCTCGGCGGCCGCCTTGATGAACCGGTCGGGGGTGGGGTGCTGGAATGCGTTCCTCCCTATGGAGATCCCCGCCGCTCCTCCCTGCATGGCCCCTTCGACCAGTTCCAGGGTCGCCCTGTCGGTGGTCAGTGAGCCCCCCGCCACCACGACCGGGACAGGGCAGCCCCTGGTGACCTCACGGAACGTGTCCGGATCTCCGGTATAGACCGTCTTTACGATATCAGCCCCAAGCTCTGCTCCAACCCTTGCCGCAAGGCTCACGTGTTCCAGCTGGTGCTCGTTCTTGATCTTTCTCCCTCTCGGGTACATCATTGCCAGCAGGGGCATACCCCACTCCATGCACTCGATCGCCACTTTCCCGAGGTCCGAAAGCATCCGGGCCTCGGAGTCGGCCCCGATATTCACGTGGATCGATACCGCGTCCGCTCCCATCTTCATGGCGTTGGTCACCGTGTTCACCAGCACCTTCTCGTTGGGATCCGGCCCGATTGAGGTGCTTGCCGAAACATGGAGAATAAGACCGATGTCGCGTCCGCTCATTCGATGCCCGTGAAGGGCCAGGCCGACATGGCCAAGCACCGCATTGGCCCCGCCTTCCGCCACCTGGTCCACCGCCCGGCCCATGTCGATCAGGCCTTCGATAGGCCCGCTGCTCACTCCATGATCCATGGGTACGATGATGGTCTTCCTGGTGTTCCGGTCCATGATACGTTCCAGACGAATTTCTTTTCCTCTCATACAAATCTCCCTCCATGCCAGCGCATTCAAGGAATGGGGCAATGGATTAGGCGAAAAAGCCAAAATAACTAAAAAACAGGCGATAACCAGAGAAAGCCACGGCTCTTACCGATGAATTGAGAGAAACCGTGGATTCCATGCAGGGTTCGTGGGCCAAGCTAGTGAAGATAAAAACCCTCACTGGCGAAAAAACACTCACCACGCATTGAACAAATAGGTGGGGAGAGGTGGTATATAAATATGGCGACTTTCCATGAAAAAAAGCCCTGGTTTTATTTATGCACTTTCTTGATCGATATGACGTCCCCGAGCGTGGGAACAATTCTTCCCGGTTTTCCGGCCTTCTCCTCCTCCGATGGAGTATCGATGAGACGGATATCCAGCGTTTTTTCAAGTTTCCTGCGCAGATCGTCCTCTGGAATGAGATCCTTCTTCTCGACCTTCTTGATCAAAAGCTCCTTCTCCTTGATCTGCATGGCAAGGTCCTTCTGGGTCCACCCCTTCTCCATCCTGGCCCGGCGGATCCGGTCCCCGTAATCTTCGACGATCTCACCCTCGATCAGGTCAAAGACATCCCGCTGCCGCCGGATTTGCGAGGTTTTGACCGGGGCCTGGCCTGGCCCGCGGACAGGACGGCTTGTTTGTGGCTTCTGCACCTCGGTCCCGTATTTCGCGCATTGACCGCAGACAACCAGCTCGGCACCCTCGACCCGGACAGTCTTGGAGGGGCCCTGAATCTTTCCTCCACACAATTCGCATTTAGGAGAAGTGTCCTTAGGCATAATCACTCTCTCGATCTTTCACGCTTCCGGAAGTAGTATTCCACGGCTGATCGGAAATGTTTTCCTATGAGCCCGATCCGATCTTCTCCTCTCCAGTTGCACAGCTGAGAGAAAAACGGTGCAGACAACCTGCCGGGAGGAAGATTGAAACGATTTTTCCCGGCAGGACATCCGGGAAAATTCCGAAAAAACGAAAACAGATCTGAATTCATACTCCCGTTACCGGGGCGGCATATCATTCTCGAAAGCAAAAAACAGCGGAATACAGGAAAAACCAGATTCTAAAACGGTTCGTGCACATCCTCGTCGCAAACATCTTTATAATTAATTTTCCCTATATACTAAATTGAGGCACGAAATGGTGGAAAGCGCCCGTCAACCACAGGAGCCGCAGAATCCTGAAGAGTTGTACCGGTATCTGCTTGACCGGGTCACCAATATGGAGACCAGGAACCTGGAGTTGAGGGAACAGCTCCGCCAAGTGGAATCCGACAAGCGCTACGTCGAGACACAGAAGATCCGGTACGAGAGGGAAGTCAGGAAACTGAAGAGCGAGATCGAGCAGCTCAGGAGCCCCCCTCTTGTTATAGGCACCATCACGGATGTACTGGATAACAGCCGTGTGATTGTCCGGAGCAGTGCGGGCCCGCGGTTCCTGGTGCGAAGCTCCATGTGCATCGACCCCGAGAAGCTCAAGACAGGGGTTCGCTGCACACTGAACCAGCAATCTCTCGCAGTGATCGATATCCTCCCGGAGAGCTATGACACCCAGGTATATGGAATGGAAGTTGTAGAGACTCCGGAGGAGAGTTATTCGGATATCGGGGGGCTGGATGTCCAGATCAACGAGATCAGGGAGGCCGTGGAACTCCCGTTGAAACGCCCCGATCTGTTTGACCGGATCGGGATCGAGCCTCCCAAAGGCGTGCTCCTCCATGGTCCACCGGGGACCGGAAAGACATTACTCGCAAAGGCTGTTGCGCACGAGACCAACGCCCATTTCCTGAGGGTGGTGGGATCCGAACTGGTCCAGAAATATATCGGCGAGGGGGCCCGGCTCGTCCGGGAGCTCTTCGAGCTGGCCAAGAAAAAGTCCCCCACCATTATATTCATCGACGAGATCGATGCGGTGGGAGCCTCCCGCACTGAGGCAACCACATCCGGGGACCGCGAGGTGCAGAGAACCCTGATGCAACTCCTCGCGGGCATGGACGGGTTCGAGCGGCGAGGGGATGTGAAGATCATCGGTGCGACAAACCGCATCGATATCCTGGACCGTGCCCTGCTCAGGCCGGGACGATTCGACCGGATCATCGAGATCCCGCTCCCCGATGTCCAGGGCAGGACCGCGATTCTCCGTGTGCACACCCGGAAGATGCGCCTTTCCGACGAAGTGGGCATGGAGGAGATTGCTGCGCTCACGGAGGGCAAGAACGGGGCGGACCTCCGTGCCATCTGCATGGAGGCGGGTATGTTCGCCATCCGGAGGGAGCACGAATCGGTTGAAAAAAAGGATTTCCTGGACGCCATCGAGAAGATCACCCTGGACTTCGACCGCCAGAGGTATTCCGGAAGCTATGGTGCGATGTTCGCCTGATATGACCCTCCCCCTGCCTTTTTCTAATGAAAATACGTCTCAGGGAGGGTCTGCAGCCCCCTGAAATCGTTGGATATTCTTGGAGTTCTCCGACTTTTGGATACAATATCCGGCCTTAACGAGAATATCAATTGAACGTTCAATTGATTGAGGGGTAACCGTTTTTTGGATAAGATTTTGCGATTTAGGCCGAGTATTCAGCGCGTCGATATAGAATTCCCGATTCATAAGGAGATGCCAGAGGA
>DAEV01000115.1:0-1444 GCA_002509495.1 Methanolinea sp. UBA473
TTTGCTGGTTATTCGCTATTCTCCAAAGATATCGGCAAGTCCTTTCAATACAAAAGTATCGCGATTATAATGATCTAAAAGAAAACCTCAAGCAAAAGGTTATTGATCCGATTGAATCATTTACAAAAAATTGAAAATTAGGACAATATCTTTTTCAAACGATTCCTATCTGATGATTTTCATTTTCTCATCGATTTTAAAGAAAGTCATGTCATTATCGATGTACAATGAAAACGATTCTCTAATAGGTTCGCGTGTGGGATTGCCTATCCCTCGCGTAATATTTTTCAATAAATTAGGAGGATTTCTAGAGAAATAGGTCTTTACGGCGAATGGTGGCGAAAGATTCCAATGCCCAAGATACGGGAGAATTTTTTCTTTGTAGGTCTTTTCGTCAAAAATCCCTTCCCCTCCTTTATGTGTTGATCTATAAACTCTAACGGTATCATTTTCGAGGCCGGCAAGCCAGATCATCCATTTCCTTCTAGAATTGGTGCCCATGAACGGGTAATGAAGCGTCCTTCCATAATTATTTTATCATGCTCCACTTCCACGATACTTGGTTCACGGCTATATTCTTGCGGTCAAGACATTGCTCGATTACGATGAACTATCTTAATGCCGACGAAATATCTTTTCGCAATCGCGATATTTTCGAAATAAAACACGTACCTGAGCTCTTTTACAACAGAGAATCCCAGATGAAGGACATCGCGTTCGCCCTCAAGCCAGGGCTGCACGGTGCCGGTCCATTGAATACGATACTCCGCGGTATCCCAGGAACAGGAAAGACAACTGCCGTCCGCCGCATATTTGCCGAGGTCCAGGTCGCACCGGCCGCTAATAAAAATAATCAGGGCAAAGCACTTGAATTTTACACCGAAATCCTTGGTTTTGTAAAAAAGGCAGATATAACAGCAGGGAACTACCGGTGGCTTACTGTTGTTTCTCCCGAAGACCAGGACGGAACTCAGCTGGTTCTTGAGCCAAACGGAAATCCCGCTGCAAAAGCGTACCAGGAAGCTCTTTTCAGGCAGGGTATTCCCGCAGCATCCTTTTTTGTAGATGATATCCGGAAGGAGTATGAATTGTTGAAAAATCGTGGCGTGAAGTTCACGATGGAGCCAACAAAACTCCCGGGTACGCCTGCGACCATCGCAGTACTGGACGACACCTGTGGCAACCTGATACAGATCACGCAGTTGCAGACCTGATCTCCTCATAGGGATTCTTTTTTGGACCGAACGAAATGATTTTCCAGAGAAAGATTCTCTGGGGGTGACTTACTCAAAACCGGGAAAAATCCTACCTTCGTGCATCAACCTGTCGCGTCCATGCCCTGGTGGAGAACGGGTCGCCGTTGTTGGGTGTCACCCGGGATTAAGATGTCCGCAAGCCCGCTTGCGTGGAACCACAGAGCTTAACAGCATTGCCAACATAGCCC
>DAEV01000115.1:1525-4895 GCA_002509495.1 Methanolinea sp. UBA473
AGAAGAGCTCTCGAAGCAGGCGGCTTCAGGGAGCAAAGAGGCCCAGAAGAAGCTTAAGAAGCTCGAGAAAAAGATTAAGTGAGCCGCCGGGAAACTGCCTCGCTCATTTTTTTTCCTTTTTTCCACGGCTTTCGCCGGGGCCTGTGATTGATGGACCGGAACCGGACCGGTACTGGAGCCCTTCGTCAAAGACGGGACCGGGTGTACCGAGAATGTGCCGGCGCCGAATGGGTATTTCCAGGAAAAATTCAGGACCTTCCCCTCACTATCCCGAATGCGACCAGGAACACTGCGATGGCTCCGATGATCGTAATCGGGGTAAGCCCCGCAGTGGTGGTGGGAACCGGTGTCGGTTCGGTCGTCGGAGGTGTTGTCGGCCGGGTGGTCGGCGGCGGGGTAGGGGTAGGAGTCGGCGTGACGGGATTCAGGGTGAATGAAGTGGAGGCGACAGCATTGGAAACAGTGATTCCGCTCACCCGGACCACGTAAGTATCAGGGATGAACGAGGTGGTGTCAAAGCTGAACGACCAGGTATTCTGATCGCCCGGCCCATCCTGGACTGTGACCGTATCCGTAATTCCCGAAAACGCACCGCTCTGGTCTTTTGGAGTTGGTCCGAAGGTTTGGGAAGTAACCTCCACCAGCAGCCGGTTGCCCGGTGCAAGGTTGGTGGTTCCCGACAGGTTGATCCTTTCACCCAGGGTATGTGTCGCGGAAGAGTTGATCGTGATCTGCGGGTTCACCAGCGAGAACGACATTACCATGTAGGTGTCATCGATAAACGGGCTGGAAAGGGCCCTGATCAGGGCATTTGCCGCCTGCGAGCTCATCAGTGCACCTGCTCCTCCAATCCGGAAGAGGGCGCTTCCCGGGACGGGATAGATGGAGAGGACAAGCTGGTGGGAGGGATCCGGATATACGTCGAGATTATTGGTATACCCCGGGTGCTGGATGACCATGTAGTACTGCCCGACGGCCAGGGCATCTGTCTGGCCTTCGCTGAGTGTATAGGAGAATGAACTGTCCGAATTGACCCCCTCAACCGAATAGAGGAACCGGTTGACACCGAAAATCCAGATCGCTACTCCCGGGGAGGGGTTCCCGGTCGCGGTGCCCCGGATTTCCACCGGGTCACCCCTGGCCACTACAGTCCGGGGTGAGGCCGCCGTCACAAACGGCCGTGCGAATGATACGGAAACCGTCGAGAAACGACGTTCTCCCAGGTCATTTCTTGAATTCGGGCCCGAGACCACGTAAACGGTGTAGGCTCCTGCATCAATACCCAGGTTACCAGTAAGCCATCGATACTCCCAGGTATTGTCGGAGTCTACCTGCACAGCAGTAAACGTCCCCGGCTGCCCCGTGATTACCGATATCCTCGGGTTGGCAAGACTGCCCCCGGAAGAGGGCAGGTTCGGACCGGTCATGAAGAGGTAGACGGTGTCCGATTCCGTATTCGTTCCGGAGAGGACGACCTGCTCCCCAAGGTAGAAGGATCTGGTCGGGCCGGTCACGATGCTGACAGATCCACGGACAATTCCGACACTGACCTCACCGGATGATACCATTCCTGCCGATGTGCGTTCGATCTGGAACGCATACCGCCGGTCATCCGTGGCAGAGGCGGTCTGCCACTGGACAGTCCGGGTCCCGGTTCCCGGGAGGGTAACGAGAGCATAATACCGGGTTCCGTTCGCAGGGGCGGGGGGCACATCATCCCGGATCGTCATTCCCCGCCTTGTGGAGATAGGATACGATCCGATCGTATACGGGCCTTCTTCAGGGTCCATCCGGACGCCCTCCTGATTCAGGCTGATCAATGGGGGCTGGCTTCCCGGATTACCGGTCATCCCCCCGGTATTCCTGACCCAGAGGTAGTAGTCTGCCCCGGGTAACCCGGAAATAGTCACCGTGAACGGATTTCCCCGGATGACTTCGGGGACATTCGATGCAATTGCAACCCGCTCCGATGCAATGGTGATCTGGACCGGGAAGGGTCGGCTGATACCTGCAACCCCCTGGAGGTTGTCCTGCAGGCGGTTTACATTGTAGTCCATACGTGCGGTGTACGTCCCGGTCGGATAGAGCCGCGATCCAGCCTGGAGGAATGCCGCTGTATCCCAGCCTGCGTCCGTACCGGGAGGAACCAGGTACCAGGGCAGGGTATCGACATCGAGGTTCTGCAGAGGAATCGGAGTACCATCAGGTCCAATGACTGCAGTGAGTGTCGCACCCGAAGGTGACGTGAGTAGCAGCGAGATATATCCGTCCGAACCGGGATCGTATCCGGCTCGCCTTGTAATGGAGATCATGTTGGTTTCGACCCGGAAGTTCACGAGCGTTCCCGGATTTACACTCATACCGGAAATATCCTGGCCCGTATCCTGGTTCCATAACCGCATGTTCAGGATCGGGTAGAACACCTGGAATGCCGGGCTAAGTGCTGTAGCATTCCAGGTATACCAGGTTCCTGTTGCATGCCCGAACTGGGTCGGGGAAACGTAGAAATTCTGCTTACTCCCGATTGTGAGAATCAGGGACGGTACATCGACCTGCGGGTTTGATCCCGGAGAGAACCATGCGATCTGATTCACGTCTTCGGGGACTGCAGCGGTAATATTCAGTCCCTCTTCGCCGATGAAGACCTGGTCGTTGGGGCTGATAATATTCGTCACCGCTACTGAAGGAAAAATCAGCAGACCGAGAGCCAGAATGATACTCAGGACCCCGGATAATTTCCGCCTGGATCTGAGTGGGAACGTTGATGGAGGGAACAGCATGCTAATCCTGACCTGTGGTAAAGGACGCCGGGCATGTGAGAAAAAATTAACGGCTATTTACATCCTTTGTAACGAAAATTGACTTGTATCGTTCCCAATTTTGTGATGCTTTGATTTCAGTCGGCCAACGAGCCACCCAGTCATTTACCTCGATTGAAAAAGAAAAGACGTGCATCTCTGTCAATGTCCATCCTTCACATCAAACCTCACGACCTGCGTGCCGTCTGAGAAGAGGAGTGGCCGGATCACGACGTTTTTTACTTCACCGTTCCGGCACCGGATCTCAAATGTCCCATTTGGAGGATTTCCCCGTTTTCTCCCATCCGGATTCGATTCAGCGACTGCCTCCTTCCGATAAACCGGATCAGGAAACGCCTTTTCGAACCATGTTTCCAGAGTCGGGATATCCTCTTCGGAATAACCAAACGTATCTGTGAACCCCGGGTTAACGAGGCTGATCCGACCACCCTGCTCGATCGCGAAGGCTGGGAGATCCATGAGGGTAATCAGGTCCGTAAATCGCTTCTCGCTCCGGAAAAGCCGTTCTTCGGTCATCCTCCTGGCGATTGCGATCGAGGCCTGGCGGAGGA
>DAEV01000020.1 GCA_002509495.1 Methanolinea sp. UBA473
CCAAAAAATTAGGAGATGAGGTAGGATGCGGACACCTGGGCAGTGATACTGATCTCGCCCGGCTCTATCGTGGTAGGCACTGCAGCCTGGGTCTTCATGTCTGCAGCCCCGGCCCGTGCACTCTCGTAGATGATGGGAGGGTAATAACCCCCGAGGACGATCTCCTTTACCCCTGTGATGGAGACGCCTGACGCCGCTGCGACGATATCGGCATCGCTCCTTGCCCTCTGAACTGCTTTTGTCAGAACCTGGGTGCGGACGGATTGTTCGAGCTCTTCGCTGACCATGAATGCAATCGAGTCTACCTGGTTCGCCCCGTTGTTCACCCCTGCATCGATGATCTCCCCGACCCGCGTTACATCCCTTACCGTCNNTACCGTCACCCGGACACTGTTGGTGACCTGGTAGTACTTTATCTTCTGGCCGAAGGGAAGGCTGGAATCCTCGTATACGGGGTAAATACTATACCCGGAGGTCTTGATATCGGCACGGTCGATCCCGGATCCGAGGATCGCGTTCACCATGCCGTCCATGATCCGGGCATTCTCCGATTGTGCCAGTTTCACGTCCGCGTTCTGGGTCTGTACCGAAAGGGTGACCTGGGCACGGTCCGGGGTGACGAGCACCTCGGAGTTTGCCTGAGTTGTGATCACCCGGTCGCTGGAACCATCTGTCTGGGCGGAAACCGCCGGCATCACAAAGATTGCCAGGACCAACATTGCGCAGGCGATCGAAAGAGCCCTGCGAGACATCTGCGTCATGCTCGAGTAATACCCGGGGAGAATTCAAATACTTTTCTTTGATTGTCAAAATTTTCAAAGTCATCCTGTTAATCAATCCCCCTGCCAGAATCGGTTGACCGATCCTCCGGGCATCCCCCAAAATAGAAGTGCCTGGAGGGCCCACATGTTACTGATTTATATCATGGGAATGACATTGGTGGAGAAGATATTCTCCAGAAAATGCGGCAGGGAGGTGCAGGCCGGAGAAGTGGTGATGGCCTCGGTGGATGCGGCCATGATCCACGACATCACCGGTCCTCTTGCAGTCCAGAAATTCCGGGAGATGGGTGGAAAATCGGTCTTCGATCGCAACAGGGTCATTCTCCTCTTCGATCACCAGATCCCTGCGGATTCTATCCCTGCAGCAGAAAACCATGTCTTTTTGCGTAGATTTGCAGCGGAACAGAAAATCCACAATGACGACATCCGCGAGGGTATCTGTCACCAGGTCGTCATGGAGAAGGGAAAAGCCGGACCTGGCGAGATCGTTGTGGGCGCAGATTCCCACACCTGCATGTACGGGGCGTCCGGTGCATTTGCCACAGGAATTGGGTCCACGGACATGGGCTTCGTCCTGAAATTCGGAGCTCTCTACTTCCGTGTTCCGGATACAATCCGTTTAACGGTAAAAGGGCTGTTTCCGGAGAGGGTCGGGGCCAAAGACCTTATCCTTGCGATCGCCTCCGATATCGGGGCGGACGGGGCCACGTACCATGCCCTGGAATTTACCGGCGATACGATGGCGCGTATGGAAATGGCGGGAAGGATGACCTGCTGCAACATGGCGGTCGAAATGGGAGCAAAAGTGGGGATTGTTCCTCCGGACGAAGTCACATGGGATTACTTAAAACCACGACGGAAGATCGATCCGTTCCCGCTTTCCAGCGATAAGGATGCCCTCTTTGCGGGAGAACGGAGCTATGACGTCTCGAATCTGGCCCCCCAGGTCGCAACGCCCCATAATGTCGACCAGGGAGTCGATGTAACGAAGGTTGCCGGAACGAAGGTGGACCAGGTATTCATCGGGTCCTGCACCAACGGGCGATTTGAAGACCTGAAGGAAGCGGCCGAAGTTCTCGGAGACCGTGCGTTCTCCGACCGTGTCCGGGTCATCGTAATCCCGGCATCCCGGAGAGAATATTTAAAGGCGTTACAGGCCGGGCTTATCGAGCGGTTCGTGTCCGCCGGGGCACTTGTCGAGGCCCCATGCTGCGGTCCCTGTATGGGAGGGGCTTTCGGTCTCCTGGCACCCGGGGAGGTCTCCCTTTCCACGTCCAACCGTAATTTCAGGGGAAGGCAGGGGAGTACGGATGCTTCGGTCTACCTGTGTTCTCCTGCAACTGCCGCAGCCAGCGCCCTTTTCGGGGAGATCACCGATCCAAGGGAGGTTTAACATGCGATCCTGGAAATTTGGAGACAATATCGATACCGATGCCATCATACCTGGCCGATACCTCGTTCACTACGACCCGAAGGTGCTCGCATCCCATGCATTCGAAGGGATAAGGGACGACTTCTCGAAACGAGCGGAAGAGGGCGACGTAATTGTTGCAGGGAGAAATTTCGGGTGCGGATCCTCACGCGAACATGCACCTCTGGCCCTTGCCGGGGCGGGCATCCGGGTTGTCATCGCCCGTTCCTTTGCCCGGATCTTTTACAGGAATGCCATCAACGTCGGACTCCTCCCTCTCGTCTGCCACGATTCGGATAAAATTGCAGACGGGGAGGTCGTGCGGGTCAATGTCGGTGAGGGATTCGTGGAAGCGGGAGGACAGCGTTATTCGGTCGAGCCTGTCCCTGGATTCATGCAGGAGATCGTTGCCGCAGGAGGACTTGTCGAGTATGCCCGGAAAATCCCCGAGGTGAAGCTGTGTACCGCGTTGCATCCATAGGCGGGGACGGGATCGGTCCCGAGATCCTCTCCGAAGGAAAGAAGGTGCTGGATGCCGCCGGAGAGAAGTACGGCTTCGATATCCAGTGGAAAGACTTTCCAATCGGTGCCGACCGCTACCTCGCGACCGGCGACCTTGTGAGGGAGGAGGAATTATCCGAACTTTCAAAATTCCGGGCGATCTACTTCGGAGCCGTCGGCGACGAGAGGGTTCCTCCCGGAGTTCTCGAGAAAGGGATTCTCCTCAGGCTCAGGTTCCACTTCGACCAGTACGTCAACCTCCGACCAATCCGGCTCCTCCCGGGAGTATCGACTCCTCTCGCAGGGAAACAACCAGAGGATATCGACTTTGTTGTGGTGAGGGAGAATACCGAGGACTTCTACGTCGGGATAGGCGGGCGTTTCAAGCAGTCGCAGAAGACCCATCTCGAGATCGTGAGGGAACTCTACCAGGTAAAGTTCGGGCTGGATATCGAGAGCGATGCAGAAGAGATTGCCTACCAGATCGGGGTGATTACCCGGGAAGGTTCGCGCAGGGTGATCCGGTATGCATTCGACCTTGCCAACGGCCGGAGAAAGAAACTCACCTCGGTGGACAAGGCAAACGTCCTCTCTGATGTCTACGGGCTCTGGCGCGAGGTCTTCTCGGAAACCGCCCGGGAATACCCCGGCGTGACTACAGAATTCAATTTTGTGGACGCCGTGACCATGTGGTTCGTGAAAAACCCGGAATGGTTCGACGTCCTGGTCACCCCCAACATGTTCGGGGACATCATTACGGACCTCGGCGCGATGATCCAGGGCGGGCTTGGCCTGGCCCCAGGCGGAAACATCAATCCAACGGGAACCTCGATGTTCGAACCCATCCACGGTTCGGCACCCAAATATAAGGGAAAGGGAATCGCGAATCCTATGGCAACTATCTGGGCAGGTTCGATGCTTCTGGAACACCTCGGCGAGCACGAAGCAGCCGAAGCCGTCCTGAACGCACTGGGCCAGTCTATTCTCGACGGTGTGGTCACGAAGGATATGGGAGGAGCGGCAGGAACGGCTGCGGTCGGAGACTACGTGGCGAAGCGGGTTCAATTCTGTTGATATCGAGGCGCTTTTCCTCCCTCGACCCCCGGGCCTCCTCCCCTGGCCTATTCACTCTTTTCGTGAGTAGTCGCGGGGGTATGATGGCGAGATGCTTTTCCTCTGGGCTTTGCCGCCAAAAACGCATGAGATTTTGGGTTTGGTTACAATGGAATGTCCTGACTGCTGAAGGCAGTGATATTCACTGAAAAAAGTATCAAACGAGAGTTGAAACTCTCCTGTTCACATCCGCCTCACGCAGCCAGCTCGTCCGCAGCCCCTCGCTCATAAAATGAGGACAAGGTATTGTGATTCCCTGATAGTGAACGCACCCTCCCGGGTTCCACACGGCCCATCGGGGGGAGTTCGGCAATGCCGGCATATCGTTCGGTACGGGATATCACACCCCACACTGCATCCAGAGCAAGGGTGAACCGATCGCCGCTGGTAAGATCCAGGTTCAATGCTTTTCCCGAACGGGAAATCCGTGCGGATCCTGCCTGACCACCCAGGTATGGCATCCAGTTCTGCTTGATCCGCATGATTCGGGCAGGGGTACCCTGGTTCAGGGCTGCCAGCAGTTCATCCAGGCATACGCCCAGAGTGGCCCCGTGAATATGCAGTTCCAGGATTTCCCGGGGAATCCCCTCACCGTCAAGGACCTTCCATCCTTCGCGCCGAAGATATCCAGCCTTTTTCACGGTTTTCGCCTCCTCACCTCCTCTATCAGCCCGGGGCGGTATATAAAGGCTCAATCTGCGCAGGGTGAAAGTGAAGAGATTATGGACCTGTTGGCAAAAATCCGGTTGCAGTCGGGAAAAGGTCATCCTTTCTGCCGGTTTATGCAGGCGTTGAGCACGCTTTCCATGAACGCAAGGGAACCCTGGATCCCGGCCATGGGTCTTGAATGGAGCCTTACCTCCCCGCGAAGGGGGGGAGTGACTCCCACAAATGCGGATTCCGGCGAGAGGGACTGTTCGAAGGACGACCCCAGGACCAGCTCCGGGATCTCTTCCGAGAACATCGTTTCAACCGACGAGATCTCCCTGGCCTGAAACGACCGGTAGGGAGAGGGCCCGGGGGGGTTCCGGGATCCTATCCCAAGAATCGTGGCATCAAGGTATTCATCCAGCATCTCCGCGAGGGCTGCCATCCGTGAGAACTGGCCAAACAGCGCAACATCCGGCGGCTCGAATCTTCGTAAGTATTTGTCACAGGCTGCCGAGATACGCTCTTCTGCATCCCTGATCTCCGTTTCCAGTCTCTCTCCCTCGACTCCGACGGAACGGTCGATCTCCTTCAGCACTCCGGGAATCCCCGGCAGTCCGAACAAAGACCCGAGGAGCCTTCCAATTCCTGATGCCAGGTCCGGGTTGGTGGTAACGGTAAACGGTGCGATGGGAGACGAAATAGAAAGGTCCCCGGCAAAGAACCTGGCACCCACCCGGATACCGGCCAGGGAGAGCATCCGTTCCACCTCGATGCCATCCCCGCGGGAGAAGGGATCCATCAGGGAGAGTCCATCCACGTTCACCTTCCCGGAAGAAGAGTCCTCCTTCAGTCCGAGGAGTTGTGCGGCGGCCTTGTACCCTGCTTCGTACTCTCCGATGAATCCGGGGGATTCCATGACCAGTATATCGCGCCCTTTCAGTACCTTCCCGAAATCTTCCCCCGTGATGGTGGGCACACACGTGCAGAGGACTGCCAGGCGTTCGTATCGCCCTTCCAGGGCTTCTACGGTCCGGAGTAGAGCCTGTTCGGTCCCGAAGATGATATCCTCCTCGTTAAGGCATGTGCAGTGCAGGGGCGCATGGAGAACTGTGGCAGGATAGAAATAACATCCGGATGACCCGTGAATGATCACTCCAACGTCCCGAAAACCGGCAAGGCATGCGGCTGCACCGGTAAGGGCACAGGGCCAGAGGGGGTTGATGCATTCAGGCATGGGCAAACCGCCTCCACCGGTGCAGAAGACGCAGGAGACCCGATGTACCCACGGGAAACGGATCCGGGACCGGAACGCGGAATCCTTGCGGATCGAGTGCCATATCGAGTGCATCGAGGAGTTCAAACGCCCCTTCACGATCATTTGGGGCGAGCAGGGAAGGATCGAGGCGGATCCTTTTCCCCTTTAACTGGGAAAATTTAGACAGGATCTTTCTCTGATGAGTTCTTTCTGTCTTGATGGCCCGGGAACTATCGAGATCCAGGTAATCCCCGGCCTTCTCCAGGAACCGGAGAGTTCCCTCCATCCCGACCGGAAACGAATCCAGGTAGGGAATTGAAAGCCTCGCCTGAAGATGAGAACCCAAAGCCGAGATCCCGGGGTCGCGAAGGACATTTAAGGATGCCTCCCCCATCCGGCGTATTTCGGGAAGGCTGGTATGCCGGACGAACCTGATATTCACACCTACACCCATGAGCGCCAGGAGCCTTTTAGTCTCCAGGTACTGTTCTTCCACCTCGTATTCCAGGCTCTTCTCACCGATCAGGTTGACGGTCCCGTTTCCCGCTGCCGGGTTGCATAGTCCTGCAAGGGAGATAAGCGCCTGCAGGCTTCCCGAATAAAATCCCCCGCCGAGGAACCCGGCATTCTCCAGGGCCAGAACCGGGATGCCCCAGTCGCCCCCGCAGACCCCCCCTACATCGTCCCCGATCGTCCCGGTAACACATGTGGAAAGGACACAGATGAGATCCGGGCCCATTCGTGTAGTCTCCCTGATTGCCTCTTCGAGCGCATTCTCACCCCCGAAGATGATCTCCTCCTCTTTTAGATCGGTGGAGCGAATCCGGGGCATGGAAATCCTGTCCCGGGCAAGGTGAACCGCCTGTAGCAATGAAACGTTATGGTGTGCGCATCCCGCAGGCCCGTGGATCAGAGTAATACTGTTGGCGACCTCGGTGGTGACCGAGAGAGCGCCTGTCAGGGTGCACCCTTCATTCCCTGAGATATCCATAGGCCAGTGCTTCCAGATCATCCATTTCCAGGGGTATGGGGATGTCCAGCCTGCGGTTGTTCAGGATCTGCCGGGCGAGGGATCGGTATACCTCCGCCTGGCGGGATGCCGGAGCATATTCCACCACCGTCCTCTTGTTGAGTTCGGCATTCTGAACCACCTGGTCCCTTGGAATGAACTGGATCATGGTGGATCCTATCTTTTCCGCGAACTCCGATACGAGTTCCTCTTCCCGGGGAAGGTTCTTGGCATTGCAGATCACTCCCGCGAGGCGGCACCGGCTCCGTGCCCTGGAAGAGAGCCGGGAGATGGCTTTGCAGATATTATTCGCGGCATAGAGCGACATCAGCTCCCCCGAGGTGACGAGGTAGACCTCCTCGGCGTACCCTTCCCTCATCGGCATCGCGAACCCTCCGCAGACTACGTCGCCAAGGACATCGTATACCACCACGTCGGCGTGGAGAGCCCCCAGTTTCTCAAGGATCTGGAAGGTCGCGATGATTCCCCGGCCCGCGCACCCTACACCCGGCTCCGGCCCGCCCGCTTCAACGCACCTCACCCCATGGTAGCCCTCGTATACCACCTCGTTAAGAGTGAGCGATCGGTCGCCGCGTTCCCGGACAAGGTCCATAACTGTGGGAATCAGCCTGCCGTGCATGAGCATCCGGGTACTGTCCCGCTTGGGATCGCACCCTATCTGGAGGATATCACACCCCTGTTCCGACAGGGCTGCGGAGAGATTTGCGGAGGTGGTCGATTTCCCTATACCTCCTTTCCCGTACAGGGCGATCTGCTTCATCATCAGGAGTTGGTCGGGTAGCAATATAATCTCTTGTGAAGTTAACAAAAGCCAGGTTGCATTACAATCAGTCGTGTCCGCGCAGCAGCCCCATGAACAGGACCATCACGGGGATGACCTCCAGCCGCCCTATCCACATCACCCCGATAAACACCCATTTTGAGACAAGGGGCATTGATGGGTTGACGTAGCCGGCTGTCATACCGGAGGAGCTCAGGGCCGAAACGATATCGAAGATCAGGTTGTTTACCGGGATTGAGAGTGTATGCACCTGCAGTAGGATCATGAGCGCAACAAATACGGTGAGAACCGACAGGATGATCACAAACAGGTTCTTGGCGAGTTCGGGTTCTGCTACATTTTCCGGAACTATCCTGCCTTCGTATCGGAACGGGACGAGAACCTTGCTCCGGACGAACACCCGGTTGAACCACCATACGAGGCCCCTGTATCCCATCGCGATACGGGAGAGCTTCACGCCGCCCGCTGTGCTCCCGGAAGGCCCTCCGACGAAAATGAGCATCGTTAAGAATATTGTCGTGACGCCAGGGTAGAGGCTGGGATTTCCATTCTGCAACCCGGTGGTGCTTACTGCCGCAGCGGTCATGAACACACCCTGCCGGATCGCTTCGAAGGATGACAATCCTGAAAAAAAGAAGAGGTCCCCGGCAATAATCAGGGAGCCGAAGATAAGGAACAGAAAGAGCAGCCGGACCTGCTGATCGGCAAAGAAAGAGATGCTGCGCTTCCTGTAGGTCATGTAGAAAAGGGCGAACGGGACAGAGCCGAGGATCATGACGGGTATGAGGAGTGCCTCGAGGAGGGGATTTCCATACGCGAGGATCCCTCCGGGATGAAGAGTGAATCCACCGGTCGAGATGGTGGAAAGCGCGAGGTTGATTGCTTCCCAAAGCGAAAGCCTGGCCATGAGGATCAGGCCGATCGAGATCACGGTGAGGAGCACGTAAACCCCCCATACCTGCTTTCCGGTAGAGACGACTCCCGGGAGGATGCGATCGTTCCTGCTCTCTGCGCGGAATAAGGGCGACTTGTCAATGCCACCCCTCTGTGTGATGTTCAGCGTGAGGGCAATGATTCCAAGTCCTCCGATCCACTGCATATACACTCTCCAGAAGAGGAGTGATTCAGGGATCGATTCCACGGACGTTAAGATGGAGAAACCGGTGCCTGTCCATCCCGCCATCGTTTCGAAGAGGGCATTCGTGACAGAAAGGTCCAGCACGAGGATGAATGGAAGGCTGCTGATCGCGGCAAACGCGAACCATACAAGGGCAACGGAACAGAGGGCCATGGAAAACCTCACCTCGCCGGATTTCCGGGGGATCCGGGAGAGCAGGGTGCCTATTCCGAAGAAGAGGGCTGGAACGGTAACAAGGGGGATCAGCATATCCCATTCCGTGAAGATCGCTGCCACGAGGAGGGGGACAAGGGTCAGCGGGGTGACAAAGAGGAGCATCTCCCCCATTTCCGCGATCACCGTGGCGAAATACCTGATCCTGCCCATTATCAGAGCATTTGCTCCCTCTTCTCTTGTATTTTTGCCTGCAGGGAGTTATCTTTTCCAGGAGTCCGGGGAGGCGAGGAGATCGTGTATGGCATGGCGATGAAGGATGATCTTCCAGCAGATGAGAAGCTGTACGATCTCGGTGGGAAGGATACCCGTCCTGCTGCGGAAAAACTCTGCCGGATCCCTTCCCGTCTCGCTCTTTATCGCGCGAACGAGGGGATCTGCCATATCCGGGGGAAAAAAGCCGTCGCTCCGGATCATTACGCGCTTTGTTTCCCCTTCCGGCACCGGGAGAAATTCCATACTGCAGGAACGACCGGGAAGTGAGAGCAGTGATCCAAGGTCGAAGCGGAAGGATACATCAGGCTGGATCCAGGGAAGGGGTTCCATTTTGAGTGCGATACTGTAGATATCCCTGCTCCAACCAAGTTCCCGGCCATATCTTGAAAAATGGATGCCTATGATCGCCTGGGCATACTGGCGCTGCGGGGCGATGAACGAGCGGTAATCCGCTTCCCTCCGGATCATCTCCTGACGGACTTCCCCGGGGGAATATCCCCGGTCGTCCCTGTCCCGCTTCAGTTTCCATTCCCTCTTCACATCCGGCGCGGGATCCACGTAGAGGGAAAGGTCCAGGAGCCGGCGCAGGCGCTCTGAAAAAAGAGTGTGCAGGCCTTCCAGGATGATCACAGGGGTGGGGGAGACATAGACGGGCCCCTCCAGGTTCCCGGTGGCATGGTTATAGACTTTTTTTGAGATCCCGCGCCCCTCTTTTAACGCTGCCACGTCCAGTTCCAGGCGTTGCAGGTCGTTTGCCTGGGGGGAAAGCGGAGTGATATCCCTGGCTTTCCGTTCCTCCCGCCCAAACAGGTGATAATCGTCGAGGGAAATGGTGGTCACCATATCGTCCCCGATGAGGTGCCGGACTGCTGCCGTGAACGTTGTCTTGCCCGAACCGCTGTCACCGGCTACTCCGATCAGGTACACGTAAGGGGACGACGACAGGATTTTACGAAACCCGGCTTCCTCCGGCATAGCATATACTACCTGGAGGGGATTGCATTTAAGAACTGTCGGATGGGAAGGGACCATGCCCACCTGTCCACCGCAGCGTCTGAGATCATGGGCAGTATAGAATAAAACCATATGATTCCTTTCGAGACACATTCATACACATTCATGAAAATGGTGAGGCCATTTTCGCATTAAAAAAAGGAAAATCCCTAATCGAGGATCCCGATCTCGCGGTGTTTTGCCGCGATCCGGTCCGCGAGACGGTCGAGCGCCCGGAGGTCTTCGACGCGGGGTGTCCCCTTGATATAAACGGGTTCAAGAAGTTCGGGTTTGATGTGGGTAAGCTGGCCCTTCAGCATCTCCACCGTATTGCCACCCCATCCGTAGGATCCGATGACAGAGAGAAACCGGGTCTTTGGGCGGAGCAGATTGGCAAGATACGCCGCATGCATCACGGCTGGATGGGGGCCAAAGAGCATCGTCGGGGCACCGATGACCACGGTGGCGGCATCCACGAGCGACATCGCGAGTTCCCCGACATCCGCGGCAGGCAGGTTGAAGGGCAGCACGCGGATGCCCCGTTCCATCAGGGCATCGTTCAGGTACCTCACCATCTTCTCGGTACTCCCGTGCATGCTGATGTAGGGAATCACTACCTCGTTCTTCACGTCGTCCCGTATCCAGTCACGGTATGCATCGAAGATTCGATCGGGGGGGCGATGCATGGGTCCATGGCTCGGAGCGACGATATCGATCCCGAGATTGCCGATCTTCTCCATGTGCCCCTTGATGCTGGCCCGGAATGGCATCATGATCTCGGCATAGTACCGTTTGGCCGCATGGTAGACCTCTTTCTCATCACGGGCAAACAGCTCGCTCTCTGCAATGTGGGAGCCGAAGAGATCGCAGGAGAAGAGAACCCGGTCCTCCCTCGCATAGGTGACCATCGTCTCGGGCCAGTGCACCCAGGGGGTGATCAGGAACTCAAGGGTCTTCCCCCCAAGGGGGAGGGTATCGCGATCCGAGATGACCATGCAGCGTTCCTCCGGTATCTCCAGGAGACCGACCACAAGATCCCTGCATTTTTCGTTCACTACGATTTTTGCATCAGGGAAAAGTTCCGCAATCATCGGAAGGGTGCCGGAGTGATCCTGCTCGGCATGGTTCACGACGACATAGTCGATCTTCTCGACCTTTGCCTTGACCAGGTTGGTGACAAGATCCAGGTCCCTTGTCGGGTCCACGGTATCGATGAGGGCGGTCTTCTCACTCCCTTTCACAAGGTAGCAGTTATAACTCGTTCCCTGGGGCAAGGGGATCAGCCCGTCAAAGAGCCGCCTGTCCCAGTCGAGCGCTCCGACCGAATAGATCCCGGGGGCAAACTCCCGTGCTGGCATTTCTTTCAGCTCCTTATCGTTTCTGGAATTTATCCGGAGTCGCCTGGCAGATCGGACAGTGCCAGTCGTGAGGGAGGTCTTTGAATTCGATTCCTGCGGGAACACCCAGGTCAGATTCTCCGACGGAGGGGTCGTACACATGCCCGCAAATCAAACATATATGCGTATCCATTGCCATTCTTTACCGACCTGCTGATCATTGGAGGATTGATCAATCATCTGAACGAGTCGGGATAACAGTATCCCTCCCATGTCAGGGTTCCGATGGGATATAAAAGACCCTTCCCCTCACAGTACTTCACATGAAAGATGAATCGGATTCGGTCATGGTCGTGGCAGGCTTAATGGCCCTCTCGGCCAGGACCGCTCCCAAGGGGAGAGGTCTTGACTCCCTGGTCCAGAGAACCGCCGGGCCCGGAGATCTCCCTGCACTTGCCGCTGAGATGGACAGGCTTGGCGAGAAGTACGGGCTTTCCTTCTTCCTTCGTGATTCGGGCAACATCCTCCATTCCGATGCCTGCCATCTCCTGGGCATCCGCGGGCAGGAACCCCTTGGCATCAACTGCCAGGGATGCGGGTTCCGTACCTGTACGGAGATGGTGGAAGCGTGCGGTGCGGGGGATCCGGGACTGTCCCCGTTCAGGGGACCGAACTGCGTCATCAAGATGGCCGACCTCGGGATCGCGGTCGGTTCGGCGGCAAAGACAGCCGCGATCCACAACGTGGACAACAGGGTCATGTACTCGGCCGGGGTGGCAGCCCTCTCCCTTGAATGGCTTCCGGGTTGTATGGTTGCGTACGGTCTGCCGCTGAAAGCATCGGGAAAAAACATTTTCTTTGACAGACACGATTGAGACGGCGAGGATCCGAACGGACCCTGGCAGGACCCGGTACACCGCAATGCCGCTGCCGGAGGCAGACCAGTCCAGGGAAACCGTCAATAATTGAGGAGAATATCATCAAAAGAGGAAAATGTCAATGAACGCTGGATTGAATTCCTTAACCATGAGATAAATCCCGCTTATTTTGGGAGTTGTGGTTTGACCGATTCCAATACGATCCCGTTCTGGCCTAAAATTCCCCGGAACGGGTGATATACCTTATAGAGGCTAGTCCGGAAGCCGAGATCCTCCAATTTTGCCAACACATCGATAGAAAAAATAGTATACACCAATGCTCCTTCGGGTCTCAAGGGATCGATATGGTAGATCGGTTCTTTTTCATGGACGTTTTCCCCAAGGTCATTGAGGTAAGCTCTTCTTTCGCCGGATGCCCGATCCTGGTAAAAGGGAATCGTAAACACATGGCGTCCTCCCGGTTTTAAAATTCGATAAATCTCGCAAAAAGCCTTCCAGGGGTCAGGCACATGTTCCAGGACATCCGACGATATCACCAAATCGAAAGATTCATCCGAAAAAGATGTACCCCTCAAGTCCTGATGGATAATTCCATCCACAATTTTTCCACTCGGGTATTGGTCGCTCATGAACTCGCTGCACACATAGTTACTGCCCATCCGTTTCAGGGTGTGATGAATGGGTCTTTCTGCCTCCGTGTTATACACCGATACATGTTCATTCCTGGCAAAATCAGACAGACTTGAGTACCGGACCCTGGAGTTGGGAGATTGACAGATTACGAAGGCAATCTGCCGGTTCCGGTTGGATGCACCGCATTTCGTGCAAATTATGCTTTCCCTTAACTGGCTCTCCGGATGCGTGATTTCTCGTCTACTAATCCAGGTCAGAGAGAATTTTCCGCAGACATTGCAGAAAAAGAAGATCCCGTTGGTTGAGAAATGTGTAAAAAAGCGATCAAGCCCATTTAAATGAAAAGAAATAGGATACACCGGTTTCATAACTGCTCCTGTCATCAGGGGGGTGACCTTGATATAATCAAATCAATTTCATCTTCTTTCATATAGTTCTTCTATCCACTCCCGTTTTTCATGCAGCGGGAAAAATGGTAGATCTGTTCCCCCGAACGCATTCACTTTGCTATAGAAGAAAGGGATTGTATAAAAAGCACCCCTCCAGGACACCCCTAAATTTTTTACAAAACAATGAGTAACAGGACAGGAAAAACCCTCGTGAAAACATCCTGGACTCGCTGTTCTGTGAGTGAGAGTGAGGTGCGGTTCCACGATCAGGGTGTTCTGGAAGAATTCAGCACATAGAGGTATCCCTGGAAAAGGTGACTCCGGCGTCAGATGCTCCCCTCTTATCCGTGATCCGAATCATCCGTTTCGATGCGGAAAGCGACGCCATATCAGGCATTCAAATTTAGAGAAACGCAAATTATGGCTCGGATGACTGTGATCGTGAAGAAGATAATCCGGGGTAATTGCACGGTTTTTACGAGGCAATTACCAGGTCCCGTGTTCAATCCATCAGGACATTAACTATTAATCCCGAAGAGGACTCGTTGATCCACGACGCCGTCCCGGTTGAAGTCGAGGATGAACTGCCGGATGGATGGCCGGAATACCCCGATCCCTG
>DAEV01000060.1 GCA_002509495.1 Methanolinea sp. UBA473
AGTACCCGGAGGATCTCCCCGGCCGCGGAAGACACCTCCTCCTTCCTCTTCCCGATGGTGATGGGCACGATCACGACCTGCACGGGAGCTGCATCGGGCGGCAGAACCAGGCCGCGATCGTCCCCGTGAAGCGAGATGAGGGCTGCGATGGATCGCTCGGAGATGCCGTAGCACGTCTGGTTCGCGAACTGCTGCACGCCTTCCGCGTCCTCGTAGGTGATCTGGAATGTCTTCGCGAACCGGTCGCCCAGGTGGTGGACGGTGCCGACCTGGAGTGTCTTGCCGTCGGGCATCACCGTGTCCGCGGCTAGGGTATAGTCCGCACCCGGGAACTTGTCCCATTCCGGCCTCCGGGAGAAGATCACCGGGATGCAGAGGGAATGGTAGAACTCGCGGTAGAGGGCGACCGCCTCCTCGACCTGGGCCTCCGCGTTCTCCCAGGTCGTATGCACGGTGTGGGCTTCCTTAAACGAGGTGATCTCGCGGAGGCGGATGAGCGGCCGCGTATGCTTGGTCTCGTACCGGAATGTATTGACGATCTGGTAGACCTTCAGCGGGAGATCGGCGTGGGACCTGACCCACAGGGCATACATGGGATAAATGGCGCATTCGCTCGTCGGACGGAGGGCCAGTTTCACATCGAGGGGCGAGAGTCCGCCGTGCGTAACCCAGTAGACCTCGTCCTCGAACCCCTTGATGTGCTCGCCCTCCTTTGCCAGTTCCGTCTCCGGGATGAGCAGGGGAAAGAGCGCTTCCTGGTGATCGCGGTCCATCAGGGTCCGCAGAGCGGAATAGACGTTCCGGCGAAGGGAGAACCCGAACGGGTACCATACGTAGAGCCCCTTGACAGGGTAGCGGACGTCCATGATCTCCGCCCGCCATAAAAGTTCGTTGTACCACGCAGAAAATTCCGATTTCGGCGGCAGTGCGCCCTGTTCCTCTTCTGCCAATCCACACCTCAAATTACCAGACGTAGGATTTCCGGCGTAATAAATGCCTCAGTGCACGCCGCGACCGCCACGAGGGGCAGCACCGCCAGGAGAAAGATCCTGCCGAGCCCTGCGGCGTGGGCCGCGGCATCCTCCGATCCCAGCCACTCCCTCCAGAGTGCCGCTGCCAGCGATAAGCCGAGGGCACCGGAGAGGACGAACGCGGGGATCTCGAAGATACCGTGAGGGGCGATCGCAGCAACCACGTACAGGAAGCTGTGCTCCTGCCGGACCATCTCCAGGATCGACCCGATCACGAACCCGTTGGTCCCGATGATGAAGACCGTCAGGACACCGAGGGAGGCACCGCCCAGGAACATGAGGAGGCAGGCCTCCAGGTTGTTCAGGAATAGCTTGGCTGCAAACATCACCGTATTGGTATCGAGGGCTTCCCCCACGATGGAGTCTTTCAGCACCGTGATGAGCTGTCGGCCGATCCCGGGGTCCTGGGCGGTCATCCAAGCACCGGCAAGGACGGCGAAGACCAGGAAGCCCACGGTTATGGCCGCATTCCGGGCGAGGTCAGACATAGAGCACCATTCTCATCATGTCCCGGATGCCGGGGGCGAGCCCGACCGTGATCATCGCAAGCAGGATCAGGTGCCACAGCGCCTCCGGCCCTTCGTGCCGGAACCTCTCAAGGATGTAGATCCCGGGGAAGAGGACCAGGAGTTTTAAGGGGAACATGGAGAATGCCGTCCCCGTCCAGGCGATGAGGTTGGAGCCGACCACGTGGACTTCCACATACTGCAGGGGATGGAGTTCGATGCCGTAACTCGTGGCGCTCGCGTCCAGCAACTGCCCGAAGAGAAGGGAGAGGTAGAGCGGGTCCCCGACATACGTCCACTTCAGGAGATATCGCATGACCCCGTAGACCGCAAGCGTCGAAACCACCGCCATCGCAAGGATGGTGCCGAGCACCTGGACCGAGAGGATCCCGTTCCCTGCGCCGAATGAGAGGAGCACCGCGAGGGTGACGGCCGCCCCGACCATCCCTGCAAGGAGGTAGGGCCTGTGGTAGTCCGGGACCACCCCCTGCTTCTGGAGCGTCGCAGAGACCACCAGGGCTCCGGCGGTATAGAAAAACATCACGAAATAGATGAGGGGAGTGACCAGCAGGTACTGCCAGTCCGAGGTGATCATCCCGGTGTCCTCGACTACGCGGAGGAGCCCGCCCATCACGACGAAGGGAAGGGTGCAGAGGACGAACCCGCGGTCGATCCGGATGATCTCGGACCGGGAGAGCCAGCGATAAATGATATATATACAGAGGATCAGAACCAGAGCGTACGTGATGGTATCCACCACGTTATAGGGCTGACCGTATCGTATGGGATCGATGTAGTATTTCTGTAGGAAGTCCCCAATCATTTCCTGAGAATAATGAGCGCAGACACAATAAAAGTACTCAAAACCAAGGTCTTTGATAAATCCCGCTGGATGCAGCTCCCGCGGGACGTGGTCATCGGCCACGATGTACTGGCCCAGATCACCTCCGTCTGCGCCGACCTCCGGCTGGGCCGCTCGGCCATGGTTTTCTACGGGTCCCATACCCGCGAGTTCGCCGGGGAGCGGGTCTGCTCGTTGCTGTCGGGCAAATACGACGTCCGATCGTACCTCGTCCAGGGGATCAGCATGGAGGTGATCCGGGACGCCGAGAAAGCGGCTTCCGGTGCCGATTTTATCGTGGGTGTGGGGGGAGGCAGGGTCATCGACACCGCCAAGATCGTCTCCTACAACCTGGACCGCCAGTTCATCTCGATCCCCACCGCTGCCTCCCACGACGGGATCGCCTCGGCCCGGGCGTCAATCCCCATGGAGAGCGGGAGCGTCTCGCTCGNNGGCTCATGGCATCCGGGTGTGCAGACGTACTCTCCAACTCGACTGCGGTATTGGACTGGGAACTCTCGCACCGCCTGCGGGGAGAACCGGTGAGCGAGTACGCGATCGCGCTCGCCCGGATGACGGCCGACCTCCTGATGAAGAACGCGAACGGGATCAAGCCCCACAACGAGGAGTCGGCCTGGTTCGTAACAAAGGCCCTCGTCTCCTCGGGGGTTGCCATGAGCATCGCCGGGTCTTCCCGGCCGGGGTCCGGCGGGGAGCATAAGTTCGGCCACGCCCTCGAGCGGCTGGCCCCGGGAAAAGCCCTGCACGGCGAGGCCTGCGGGATCGGGACCATCATCACCATGTACCTGCACGGGGGGGACTGGAAGGCCATCCGCGAGGCGCTCCGCCTGATCGGCGCCCCTACCACGCCGGCGGAGCTCGGCATCGACGATTCCGTCGCGGTCCAGGCCCTCCTCATGGCAAAAACTATCCGTCCGGAAAGATTTACCATTCTTGATATGGGCCTGACCGAAGAATCGGCCCAGGAACTGGTGAGGATGCTCTCATCTGAGTAGAGGTGACGAATGGCCGATGCAAAACCAAAAGTAACCCTCATCGGGACGGACCTGGCCAAAAAAGACCTCGAGTTCGTGTATGAGGGGCAGCTGCCCGAATGCGAACCCTGCAGCGTGAAGAAGGCATGCAACAACCTCCGGCCCGGAAGGAGATACCGCATCGTGGAGGTCAGGAAGGCGCAGCACCGCTGCCCGGTGCACCTGAACGGCGCCCTTTCGGTGGAAGTCGTCGAGTCCGTCATCCCCGTCCTGGTCTCGGCGGACATGGCCATCAGGAACACCAGGATCTCGTACGAATACCTGTGCAACAGGGAAGGATGCGGAAACTACGATCTCTGCCACCCGGACGGGATCATTGAGGGCGACAAGTACGTGGTGGAGGAGGTCTTCGGAGGCGCCCCGGAAGGGTGCGAGAAGGGCCGGAACCTCCAGCGGGTGAATTTAAAGCCTCTCTGATTATAGTTAAGAACCAATTATTTT
>DAEV01000110.1 GCA_002509495.1 Methanolinea sp. UBA473
TGCTGGTTATTCGCTATTCTCTATAGATTAGACTGGCAAACTTAGGTTAAAAAAATTTCATGAAAAGTGCGAGGGGAGGGATTTGAACCCGCGAACGCCTGCGCGAATCGATCTTGAGTCGATCACCGTTGACCACTTGGTTACCCTCGCTCACCAATACATTTGTTGGGGATAGTAAAAGCCTTTGAGATTTCTAAAGGGTGTCTGATGCCAAATTTGGTTGAAAAATCTTGAGTCCGTCTCTGTTGACCAGGCTTAGATACCCTCGCTCAGGATACGTTTGGTGCCAGAAGGTAAATATCTTTGATCGGTTGTCAGTCACCTTCCTTTCCGTCCTTAGGAAATACCAGTCTCCCCGGTAATCAGGACCGCGTGGTTCCGGATGCGATCGTTTCCACGCCGTCCAGGAGGGCCTGGATATCCTCCCCGTTCGTGTAGCACCCGATGGAAGCACGCACCGTTCCCCCGGGGTGCAGGGATCGGGTGAGGGGTTGTGCACAATGGAAACCGCTGCGGACGCATACTCCGGCCTGCTCGTCCAGGAGCCGTGCCACCAGATCCGGCGCCCTGCCGTCCACGTTGAACGAGATGACCGCGGTTCCCGGGGGGCCGTATACAGTGACCCCTTCCGTTGCCAGGAGGCCTTCTCTCATAACCTTTCCCATTTCCTTCTCGTGGGAATGGATGGCCTCCACGTTCAGCTCGTTCACGAGCCCGATGGCCTCGCCGAGTCCTATCACACCAGGGATATTGGGGGTGCCCGGTTCAAACCGTGCCGGACAGGGAAGGAGTGTGAACTGGTCCACCGTGACCTCTTCCACCATCCCGCCACCATAGCAGGTAACCGCAAGGGTGCCGGGGTCGGCAATGTACAGGGCCCCGGTCCCCTGGGGGCCCAGCAAACCCTTGTGACCGGGAATTGCCAGGTAATCAAAGCAGTCGGCGGGAGGAATCGGCATATGCCCCACCGACTGGGCGGCATCCACCAGGATGGCGGAACCGGCATCATGGGCGATCCGTGCCATTTCCTCTACCGGCTGGACGGTCCCGAGCACATTCGTCATGTGATTGACCGCGACAAGGCGTGTCCTGGCGGATACGGCTTCCTGTAAATCGGTGGGCCTGACCATTCCGTCCTTCTGGGGCAGCACTTTCACCCGAATTCCCTGTTTCCGGAGTGCCAGCCAGGGAAGCAGGTTGGCGTGGTGTTCGAGAGCAGTGGTGATGACCTCGTCACCCTTCTTCCAGCAGAGGCCCCTGGCCACCATGTTGATCGATTCCGTAGTATTCCTGGTAAAGACCAGGTTGCCGGATGGAACCCCGAGGAACTCCCCCAGCCGTTCACGGGTCCGTTCGAACTCTTCCGTAGTCCTGACTGCCAGGTGATGGGCTCCCCTGCCATGGTTTGCCGCATATTCATAGAAATACCTGCGCATCGCCTCCACAGCACGCCGGGGCGTCTGGCTGGTGGATGCGGAATCGAGGTATACGCACCGGGAAAGGACCGGGAACTCCTCCCTCAGGCGTACAAGGTCATACATCGGAAACAGGATTGGTGCTCCCGGGAAATGAGGATGATCCCCGCTATCTTACATGAAGTCGGCCAGGCCCAGCTGCTGGGATTTCTCCTGGCCGAACGTCGAATCGATGGCCATATCGAGAACCTTCACACGCTGCTTGGTATAATCGGAGATCTTGTACCGATTGCAGATGTCCCGGGAGACCTCCAGGTACTTCTTCACCGAGCCCTCGTGTACCGTGGGGATGATATTTCCCCCGCAACGGGTGCATTTCCCCGCAAGCGGCATGCGGCGATGGCTGTGGTTGCACTTTACACACCGGAACTTCTGCTTTGAGAACGCCGATAGGTTCCCCATCAGGTCCCGGATGAAGTGGGTGGTGAGCACCCGCTCGGCCACATCGTCCTCGTCCACTGCACGGATGCGCTTGGCCAGGGATAGTTCGGCCTCGAGTTTCTCGAGCATGCTCTTCAACTGGGTGTAGGTCGATTCCAACGGTCCCGCGGAGATGTCCGAGGTGTCGTGGGTGAATGAGAATCCTTCCATCTGGGCGGGGGTGCCTAGGCGCCTGCCGACGCGGTCGATCAGGGGTTCCACCTCCTTCGGGTGGGCGTACCGGAGGGCCGCCTCATAGAGCTCCAGGGGATATGCGGATCCCACATCGAGATTGTGGCTCTCCTTGTCGATCTCTGCCGGGTCGATGCGTGTGGTGAGGACGAGCGGCGCATCCATGGATCCTCCCCGGGTCTCCGGGAGGAACGACCGGGAAAAGTTGATCAGGCCGTCCAGGAGGAGCATGATGCAGTCCTCGTCCCCGTCGCACTGCCCGGTGAAGATACCGTTGGCGAGAACCGTATGGTCTTCGGCCACGGTAAGGCAGAATACCCGATCCTCGGGTGCCGGGACGATGTCCCGGTGCACGATGTGGTCGGAAAGGACATTTGCTCCCACCATCACAGGCACAGGGTCGCCCTCCTTCAGCTCGATCGCCCGGATCTTGCGCAGGTAACAGAGGTCCCAGACCAGCATGGCATGGTCCGGCGTCACCGCGACTGTCCTGCCCTGGCGGGTCTCAAATCGGATCAGGGTCTCCGGTGCCTTATGGATAGAGACCGAGGTCACCCTCCGGAGGTGGGCCTTTCCCTCCGTGTCCACGCTCCGCACCATCAGTGTCTGCTGGGGGTCCGAGTAGTAGGTGCCGAGCCGGTCGATCCCCGGACGCGACAGGTCGAAATTCTCCATCACGAGTTTCCGGATCGGGAGGGTCTTCCAGGACAGTCCGTCGAATGTCTCTATCTCGGTGTCGCCGAAGAAGCAGTTCCTGCGCTTGGCGGCATGGAAGAAGGGGTGGGCGTACCCCACGTTGGCCCGCGAAAAGCCCACTATCCTTGCAAGCACCCCTGCGCTCGTGTGCGGGGCGAGTCCGATCACGAGGTGCCCTAGCAGGTCCTCCCTCGACTGAACATGGTAGAAGGGGGGCAGGCCATAGCACTTTTCAAGGAGTTCGTCGAGGAACAGTGCCACTTTCAGCATGTACTCGGCGCAGGAATCCGAGACAAGGATATCCTGGGGGTGGAGCTCGATTACCTGGCGGGGATTTTCCAGGGGCAGCCCGTGGATGTCATGGGAATACCCGAGCGCAATCATACGGTCCACGGACACCCCCACCTCCCCGGGCCGAAAATGGGTGAGGGGGAGGTCGATCATATCGAACCGGATGGTCCCGTCTTTGAAGACAAAGAGGTCACGCTGGGCCCGCAGGATCCCCTTTGCCATCTCCTCCACGGTTCTTTCCCTCGAAATGAGCCCCTTCACACCTTTCACGAGAGATACGCCGTTCTCCCGGAACCCAAGCTTCTCCATCGCACGGGCATACTCCTGTTTCACATTCAGGGAGACCACCTGGGAGCAGACGGTCTGCACATGGCACGAAGGGCATTCCGGCCCGTCACGTTCCCTCTTGCAGCGCGGGCAGGTGTAGACCGGGTCGGTGTGAGCCCCGCAGTCGCAACGGTTACGATAGGTATCCATTCCGCAGGACGGGCACCTTCTCCTGCCGGTCTCGATACTGATGACACCCCCGTCCATGTTGGGCTGGGGTGCATGGCTGGAGGCCTCCTGGAACGAGCGGCGGGATCCGCCTGCCTCTCCCAGCGGGAACAGGGAATGGGGCGGGGGGTTCATTTTCCGGGGCTTCGACTTGCCGGGGCGCCCCATGCGCCCCCCGATCCGGGTCCCGGCCCTTGAACGGATCGTAAATCCGGACAGGTGGGAGACAAGGGCCATCGGATCGGTATTGGGGGCGCCTTTCCAGGCGTTTCGTTTCTGCAGCCGGAGATCGAGGCCAAGGCATGCGAGTAGCACAAGGTACTCGCTGATGCAGATCTGCCCTTCCCGCACCCGGTGCGGAAGCAGAATCTCCTCGAGAAGTGCCTTTGCCCGGACATCCGGGGGAAGGACCAGGATGCCATGCGAGATGTTACCGTTTCCCGAGATGAAATCGGCGAGTTCCTCGATCTCCCCGCAGGTCAGGTCATCCCAGAGGAAGGTATAGTCGGGATGCAGCGGGATCCCGTCGAAACAGAGCGCGATCGCTTCTTCCTCGCTTTCCGGTCGTTTCCTCCCGCCTTCAAGCCGCCACCATTCCTCGCAGTAGGCGGATGGCACCAGGGGGTGGTTATTCTCCAGGAATTCCCCATACCCGACAAGGAGCTCCCCTACGTCCAGGATTCGTTCGACCTGGCCTCCGATCGTTTGGGCAACATCGGCGTCATCGACGCGGAGCACGTCGCCGTTCTTCAGCCGCACGGTCGGGCCCTGGATGGTATCCACCGGGACGATCCCCGCCGCTTTCCCCGGCCGCTCGACCTTCATCTGGGTGCCGACCGCGAGGAAGTCCCCGAGAATATGAAGGGTGGAGGGGTTGAGACCCGCGGCTGCGAACCCGGTATTCCTGGAACGACCGTACCGCAGCCGGAAACCGCCCTTGCGCATAGGATAGGCAAAGACGGGTCTCCCCCCGATCAGGTCACGGAGATACTTGTCTTTTGGCTTGATCCCGGTGCTCTCCTCTTTATCCCCCTCCGATTTGGACCCTCCGATCAGCTCCTCCAGCCAGTCCCACCCGTCCATCTGCAGGGCCCGGACATTCTTTAGCACCTTCGGCGCTTTGAGCGCCAGCCCCTCGGCAAGCACAAGTGCCATCCCCCCCCGGACCGTGTTGGTCTCCACCCGCTCCAGATTCCGGTATCCCCTTACTTCCTCCTGCTCGGTCCCTTCCCCGTCGATACACACAGGACAGTTCTGGACGATGAGCCGGATCTCCTGTTCGGATGGGAGGTACTGGAGGTTCATAATCGAGTTATACTGCCGGATCTCCTCGATGTAGCNNCCCCCACAAGGACCGAGAGTGCCTGAGCGGTCCCTCCCGCACTCCGGATGGGGCCGGCATAGTAGATCTTCAGGTACTCGGAGCCGTCGTCGTTCTTCCCCACCCCCACCTTCGCGATCCCCTCCGTGGGTGCCGCCACTACCCCTTCCGTAAGGACGGCCATGGCAGTACGAATCGCATGGTCGAGGATCTCTTCGTTGGTACGCTCCCCGAATTTCCTCTGGACGAAATCCTCGCCAATCCGGAGGGCGACCTCCTCTCTCGACATCTGCCCCTCGAGATCCCTGATACGGGATGCAAGGCCCCTGATCGAAAGGAGAGCCTCAACCCTGTCGGCAAGATCGCTGGCAACCGGGATCTCCACGACCGTGCGGGGGTCCATCCCCTCCGCCCGTGCCTTCCTGGCCACCTCCATGGCCAGGGAAAGCCCTTCCTCGAGGTGTTTTAAGTATTCCTCCATCTCCGGGGAACAGTGAAGCATTACCATGTGAGTGGTCACCCGGGGACTTATTGGTTCGGATATGGACGGGGAGGATGTCTTCCGGGCCATGCAGGTTCGATCCCGCCAACCCGGGGGTCGCATTTCCAATGGAGATTTTCAGGTATCTGTGATACGGGACTGTCTCCGCAGGGCAACGTTTACTGTTCCTTCCCGGACCCGGGAGGTGTGCCCACTTCTCCCTTCATCGATTCCATCATTGCAGCGAGTCCCGGTTCCCCCATCCTCCAAAGGGTAAGGGAGGCGCATTCCCTCATGATCGGATCGTCACCCGAGAACATGGTTTTTAAGGGCTCGAGGGCCGGACCCCCAATCCGGCAGAGGGCCTCCGCGAGGTACCCGCGCAGATCGGGATCCGCGTCCCGGAATTCCCGTATGAGCGGAGCTACCGCGGATTCCCCCAGATGACCCAGCGCCGCTGCTGCGTAACGGCGGAAGTCTGCCGCCTTTGTGATCCTCATCTCCCCAATCAGGGGATCGATTGCACCCGGCCCGATCTTCACGAGGGCGACCGCAAGATACCACCGCACGTCATTATCCCTGGTATCCTTCAATGCATCCACCAGGAGAGAAATCGCGTCCTCTCCTGCTTCCGCCAGCCTGCGCACCGATTCCCTCCGGGCGGAGAGATCCCCCCCGCGGATGAGGTCGATGAGTGCCTGGATTTCAGATTTTTTCATAGGTCTCCCTCCCCCGGTTCCGGATATCCCGGGGAAAACTAACCACCCTCTGCGGGTAGGGGATCTCGATTCCTTCCTTCTCAAGGGCCAGTTTGATCTTCCACAGCATCTCCGTCCTCACCGACCACCACACCTTGGAGGGGGCCCAGATGAACACCCGGAGGTTCACGCTCGAGTCGGCAAGCGTATCCACAAAGACGCTCGGAGAAGGGTGTTTGAGCACGAAGGGATGATCATCCAGGAGCTTCCGTATGATACGGATTGCGGCGTCCGCATCCGAGTGGTATCCGATCCCGATGATATATTCGAACCTCCTGGCCACGTTGACGACATAATTGGTGATATCGGATGTGAAAACCTTCTCGTTGGGGATCCGCACATAGATCCCTTCATGCGTTTTGACGATGGTGGAAAGGATCCGGATCTCGTCCACCGTCCCGGTAATATCCTCGATCTGGATACTGTCGCCCGGCTTGATGGGACGCTCCAGAACGAGGAAGAGGCCGGAGCCGAAGTTGGATACAATTTTCTGACTGGCGAACGCGATCACGATGCCGATGGTCCCACCAATGACCAGCATGTCCGCGAGATTGATATCAAACGTGGGGAGTGCCAGATACACCCCGATCAGGAGGATGATCAGCTGGATGACTTTGACGAGGTTACTCAGCTCCGCGGGCTGGATCCTGTCGCAAAAGGACTTTTTCAGATAGTAGGCAACGACCCTGGCAATCACGATCGTAATTACCACAGAGATTGCGAAGATCAGGAGGTCGAGGAGGGTCACGGTGCCGAATACCTCGCTGGCCAGGACGTCGGCGGTCATGAGTCTCCCACCCCGTATTCCATGAGGAAGGACGGTTTTTCATGGATCAGACTCCTCCTGGAGGAGATGAGACGGATGGACTGCTTCATCCCCTCCTCGAGCGGCCGTTCAAGAACCCTGGTCTCCGCCATCATCCGTGAGTATACGTCCATCTCGGCCTTCATGGATACCCTGGATCCGTAGAAGAGGTGCATGGTGGATTGCTCGAAGACTGCCCGGGATACCTCCACCCACCCTTGCCCGCAGTTATGCATAGCGATCTCCATAACCCCCTCCTTTATGCGATCCGTCCCCGGAATTGTGTCAGACACTTCGGCCTCGATATGCCGCGTGATGAATCCCTTCTCGGGCGTTCCGTACAGGGAATATTTCTGTTTCGTGAGGGTGAAGACATCCAGCAGATCGTACCCGTCCGCTGCTTCCAGGAATACCCCGACATCGACGGGAAATACCGTGTAGATCTTCACCGTGGACCCGGGTTCGAGGACAATCGGGGTGAAATGGAATTCGATCATCCCGGTCACGTTATGGGGAAGGGATACGGGTTCTACCGGATTAATCACGATTCTCCCCTCCCGGTTCCCGATCATCTTCCTGCAATCGTCTCCGGGAACGACCCGATGATAATAGGAATACCGATCGCCCGGTTCTATGGAGAGGAACACGTCCCCCCGTCTGAACTCGAAGGGGTATTTATGGATCCCGAACACAGACAGATGATGGCCCCCGGAAATTAAAATACTTGTTCGGTCCGGGTGAAACTCCGATAAATTCACGGATCTCAAATTAGAGGAATGCACTTTCTCCAGGTGCAGGAATCCCATGGGGGTGATCTTACACCTCGAACTTTCGCCTCCCACCTCCCTTCATTGCGGAAACGATGGCAGCCCGGGTTTCCGGCAGAGTCCTGTCGAGGAGGCGGTGTACCGACTCCCTCATACTCCGGTCGGGCAGTTCCGAGAGGGCTTCCGCTGCCCTCCTCAGATCGCCGGCGTCCATGCCCTCCATTTCGTGCAGGAGGCGGAGGATCGCAGGATCCCCCATTCCCGAAAGGGAGGCGAGTGCCTCGGCCAGAACCTCATCGTCCGGGTCCCGGATTGCCCCGACAAGGGGATCGATCCCCCGTGGGTCACCGATCTTTCCCAGCGCATATGCTGCGCCCCATCGGGTGGCCGGCCCGCCCTCTTCGAGAGCCCGGACCAGCGGGTCCAGGGCGCCTGCCCCAAACCGGCTGACCGCGTAGGCTGCACGGCTCCGCACGAACCTGTCATCCTCGGAAAAAAGCGAGATCAGAGCATCCACGGAAGAAGGATCCCCAATCTCCCCAAGGGCAATGGCTGCCATCCAGCGGACGTCGTCATCGGGATGAGACAGGACCCTGACCAGGGACGGGACCGACGGAGACCCTATCCTGGCCAGAGCCTCGGCCGCCTTCCATCGAACCCCTGCATAACGATCCCCGGTAAGAGAATTCATGAGAGGCTCGACGGCGGATGGATCCCGGAGTTCTCCCAGCGCTTCCGCAGCCTGGTACTGGATCCCGGCATCCTTATGCCTGAGCGCACGTATGAGGGCCCGGACATCTCCTTCCTCCTTGATCTTCTTCACATTGGGAGGCAGGGGAATCAGGGCTTTCCATTCCCGGAGTCCGACCCGGGGACTTTTGGAAAGGTCACAGGACGAACCGGAGCCGGCTTTCTCCTCTTCCCTGCGGAGATGGTCCATCACCGCCCCGATCACCAGGGCAACGATCACGAACATGAGAGCCCGGGCCGCGGACTCTGTGCCGGGAGCGCCTGTGAGAGCCCAGCTGGAGAGGAAGTGAACTCCGCCGAGCAGGACGGCGACCGCTACCGCCCGTTTTCCATACCAGACTGAGGCCAGGACGATTGGGATGTAAAAGAAGTGTGTATAGACGACCCCGATCCGAAGGGACCAGTGAACGTAAGCCTCGAGGAACAGGCACGCCCCCACGAGGAGCGCCAGTGCAGCGAGCTTCATTCGGTCCGTCCTTGTGGGGTCAGGGTCCGTCAATACCATCCGTGGAGGATATTGATAAAACCGTTGATAAATCCACCGGAGGAGGCTGCCTGCCCCACGGGAGGACTTCTTCGTCCTATTCCGACCAATTCTCTTGCGGGATAAGCCCGGAGATCATGACCCGGTGGCCACCCGGATGCATTCGTCGGTGGTCCCGAGCCTGACGGCCCCGCCGCACATGTTGGGAACGTAAAAGAACGCTTTTCCGCTATTGACCATGATCGCACGATGCTTCTCCATCGCGGGTGAAACCACCATGCAGGTATCGGAATATACCCTTGCCCCGCTCCGTTCGATAATCGCGACCTCCTCCCGGTGCCGGTCGATCACGCCCCGGGCAGAAAAAATATAGAGAGGGATAATCACCTTCTTTCCATCAAGAAGCGCTGCAATACGCGAAAGTTCGGCGGGTGAGCAGTGAGGACACCCGAGAGCCACTGCATCGACCGGTATCTCCCTCCCAAAGTCGTCCAGTTCCCGGACTCCAATCGTGATCTCCTCCAGGCCGGCCGTATCGAACCGGAATATCCTTGCATCCGGGGTAATCTCATCGACGTGGAAGAGGGCGACCGCCCCCGTGGCTGCCATGGCAGCCCCAAGTGCCTTCAATTGTTCTCTTCCCGGCCGGATCCCACGGAAGAGCGGGATACGGCTCCCTGCCAGTTCGCCCACCCTGTACCCGAGGGCACCGTAATGGGCCATCTCCATCCCTTCTCCGGCTCCCTCGACCCGGATGACAAGTCCGGGTTTCCTGTTCGGGATCAGGTGCAGGCCATACTCGGGAGTCAGGCCCACAATGGCAGCTGCGAGGGCGCTTGGCCCCCCCTCCCGGTTTGTCCGGGCACCGATAACGGAATTGGCATACGCGACCGCGGAGGACTCGGACCAGGCCAGGTGATCCCCGTAACGGGTAATCGTGAGATAGTAAGGGGTGCATGTACATTCGAGGGCGACCCCGAGATTCCGGTAGGCACCGACCACCGCCTCCTGAGCCCTTGCAAACTCAGGCGTGATCCCCATCTCCCTCCACCGGGAAAGGTCCATCCCCACCGGGTTAAGCACAGTTGGTACGGAGACCCGGGCTTTGAGTCCCTCCAGCCATTCCAGTCCGAACCTCCCTATTGTCTTGTAAGAGGCCCCGCTCACCTGGGCGCTCCGGATTGGGATCAGCCGTTCCGCGCCGTACACCTTCCCGAGAGCGACCAGGATCTCCATCATCTTCTGGCGGGTTTCCCCCTCCTCACCCGCCATCACCCGTTCCTCTTCCGGAGTCAGATGCATAACTCTACCAACACGCCCGCCGGAACTCGTCTTCCCTACCCCGGACCATGGTGGCGTCCAGGCCTACCTTCACGTTGGTGCCGTCGCCCAGGCGTGAGGGGTCCAGGGAAGACCCCCGGACGCCTGTGACTACCATGATGTCCTGGTCCCCGCGCACGCGGGTGGCGATGGCGAACTCCACCTCCTCCGGATCGGCAGGGTCGATATCCTCGTCCACCACCACCACGTGTTTTAATGAGGTGTGCGCTGCGAACGCAGCCATCATGGCGTTCTTTGCGTCGCCCTGCGTGCTCTTCTTAATCTGGATTACCGCGTGGAGATACCCGCACCCTCCGGTGGTAAGCACGACATTCCGCACCTCGGTCACTCCCGAAACAGCCTTGAAGATGATCGGTTCGTACGGGACTCCCATCAGGATCCGGTGTTCGTTCCCGCCGGGGAGAATGCTGTGGTAAATGAAGTCTTTTTCCAGGTGCATCCCGGTAAAGTGGATCACAGGCTGAACCCGGACGCTGTCATACGTTCCCGTGATGTCCACGAACGGTCCTTCCGGGGCAGTTTCCGTCCCTATGTAGCCTTCCAGGACGACCTCCGCCTCAGGTACAAGCACCCCGTTCCCGCACTGGTGCACCCTGATCTCTCCTCCAAGGATCTCGGCGGCAAAAGGAAGTTCCATTCCCTTCGGAACACGTGTACAGCTGGCGAATGTAACCGCGGGGTGTACTCCTATTGCTACGGCGACGGGAAGACGGTCCCCCCTGGCCAGCGCCTCCTGGTGCAGGACGTAGGTATGGCGCCCCTCCACCAGCCGCGCGGCCACCCGCTGACCGTCAAGGATGAGCATCCTGTGGATGGACGCATTCTCGATGCCCTGGTATCGTGAGAATACGATCCCCGCCGTGAGGTATTTACCCGCATCCCCGGGGAAGAATTTTATGGCGGGGATCCGGGAGAGATCGGGCGGTTTCGTGGACAGGGTTCCCTCCCTGACAACGCTCCCCTGGTATCCTGCCTGGGAGAAACGCTTACCTACGTCGGCCTCCCCGACGCCGAGGGCGAGAGCGAGGGATCTGCGGGTGGCAGTCACGTTCATCACCGTCCTCCCCTGCGGTGTCTTGTGGAAAAAAAGCAGCTTGTTCGTGCCGCTGGCCATCTTCGGCATGGCGAACTCCCCTGAGAGGGGCTCTTCGATATCGGCCACCTCACCGATCTCCCTCATCTTCTCGAGAAACTCACGCATCCCACCAACTCCTAAATCAAGCATAGGTGGGAACTACCGGAAGATAAATCCACAAGCCGTCCCTCCCGGCTGCGGAGAGGAAAAATAGGAGACAGCCCTTTCAGGTGCGGGGAGGATTATAGAAACGGAACCGGAACTCGGCTTCCTCGAGAACTTTTGCACTGGCCGGGTCCAGGTCTCTCCGGGCTGCCCGCATGAGGTTATTCAGGATGTTCAACTGCTTGAGAATCTCAAAGTCGCCGTCCTTTGACTCGTTGAAGAAGTCCAGCAGCTCGTTCACACGCACGAGGACTTCGGGGGATGCCACGAGGTTAAGGCGGTTTAAGGTGAACGCCATGCGCCGCTTTCCCTGGTCGAGTTTATACTCGTCGCCCCCGGCCGCATTTAATTCGGTAATGGCATGGAACAGCTCGTCGTAGACTTTCAGCTTGGTACGGCTCTGCACCAGTCGCAGTCCCCGGGCTTCGATATAAAGATACGCTCCGCATACGGCGCAAGCGACGCCGATCACCCCGATCGTGACAATAATCCAGTATTCCAGCAAAGGATGACCCCCTCGCTCTGTGTTGGGTTTTTCCGTTCATAAATGTTGTTCATTACGTCTGGGCTTTCATCTGGGGAGAGCACCCGGGTGAAGGTTCATCCTTTTCAGGCGGAGTCATTCCGACTTCCGGATACTTATTGTCAGGAAACGACCCGGCGGCCGTGACAGCGGTGAATCCACGGAGGATGCGTTCAGATGATCAGCTGTTCCTGGGTTGTCACCGGACGGATATGGAGCAGTTCCTCGGCTCCTGCCGCTACCGCTTCCCGGTGTTCGGGGATCGTGTAAACCCCAAGCCTCCACTGCTCGCGACGGGTTTCGTTCAGGGTATGGATGAGGGGAGAGACCGCAGAGAGTTCTATCACCCGGTGGCGGTTCCGGACCCTGATATGAAGCGACATCTCCCCCGGAAACGGCGGAATATCCACCAGTACGTTGTGGGGGGGGATCCCGGCCATGCCCGCTATCCTGGATGCAATCTCCCTTCGTTTCCCATGGGTATGGCAGTTGGCCACCCGTGCAACATTCACCTGGTCCCGGCCCACATAGAGCGCCCTTTTGTAAAGCTTCCGCTGGTAGATACGGGCAGCCAGTTCCCTCGCCACGGGCGATCCGGATGTGCGCAGATCCTGGAAGCAGGCCGCGTCGTCCTGTTTCACCATTGCGTCGATCCCCTCATGGGATTTCCCGGATACGTGCGCCATCACCGCCTGCTGGAACATCATCTCGGCGATACGGCTGACGTGGTGAAAATAGACGGCCGGGCGCATCAGGGTGCGTGCGATAAGGAGGGATTCCGCTGCATTGATCCCGCTCTCGTGGAGCACAACCTGCCCGTCCATCAGAGAGGTGCTCCTGAGGAGGCGGTGGGCATCCACCATCCCGTACGGGGCCCCCGTATAATGGGCATCCCGCAACAGGTAATCCATACGATCCACGTCGAGTTCTCCGTGGATGATCCCTGAAAGTGAATGTTTGCCTTCAATGAGGGAGGCAACCTCACCTGCGTCGATTCCGGCCTCGTCAAGAAGAATCCCGGTATCTTCCTCCAGCAGCAGATCCAGGACCTGGTGATGGCTCTTTCCAAGGCACTCCTCGGCCAGGGGCTCGATTGCATGGGAGAAGGGTCCGTGACCGATGTCGTGCAGCATCCCTGCCGCCATGACGAGACCCGTATCGTCCTCCCCTAATTCCAGCTGCCGGGCCATCAGTCCTGCCAGGAATGTGGTCCCGAGAGAATGCTCGAACCGTGTGTGGTGGGCGCCGGGATATACCAGGAAGGAGAAACCGAGCTGCCTGATATACCGCAAACGTTGGAGAACAGGAGAATCCAGGATCGGGAGGAGAATTTCTGGGATTTCCACATACCCGTGCACGGGGTCCTTGATGATCTTCATGCCGCAATGGCTAACTCTTCCATCCTACCTATAAATAACTAGAGCGCCATGATCACATTTCTCTCCGGCGGGACGGGGACGCCGAAGCTGATCCGCGGGATGAGATCCCATCTCCCCGACGAAGAGATCGCGGTGGTGGTGAATACCGCGGAGGATCTCTGGATCTGCGGTAACCACCTCTCCCCCGATCTGGACACCCTGGTCTACCTCTTCGCAGGATCCCTCGATACCACCACCTGGTGGGGGATCCGGGGGGATACGTTCAGGACTCACGAGGAAGCTCTCCGCATGGGAGCGGATGAGTTTATCGCGATAGGGGATACGGACAGGGCGATGCACATCGCCCGGGGCGAACTCCTTCGCCGGGGGTTCAGGCTCACGGAGGCGACGGAGAGGATCTGCCGGAGTCTTGGTGTACGGGCACAGATCCTCCCGATGACCGACACGCCGGTCAGGACCATTGTCCTTTCCCGGGGCAGGGAGTTCCATTTTCAGGAGTTCTGGGTGAGGCACCGGGGAGATATGCCGATCGAAGGGGTGGAGCGAAGATGGGACGTGCCGCCTGAGGCAACAGGGGAAGTGATCAGCGCCGTCCGCTCCTCCGAAGCGGTCGTAATAGGACCCAGCAATCCCATAACAAGCATCCTCCCCATCCTCGAATGCGCGGGGATTCGCGACGCGTTGTCTGGAAAGATCGTCATCTCCGTCAGCCCGTTCATCGGGGATGCCCCTGTAAGCGGCCCTGCGGCAGCCCTGATGCGGGCCCGCGGGCTTGCCCCCGATTCCCTCTCCACCCGCGACCTCTATCGGGACATATCGTCGTATTTCATTCATGATCTCCGGGATCCTGTGGAGGTCCCCGGAAGCTACCGGATGGATACCCTGATGACAGACCTTGATGCGAGCACGCGGCTGTGCGGAGAGATCCTTTCAATAATCCGCGGACAATAATTGCCTGCAGCATCTCCAAATGCCCGGTTATTCGATATTATTTTAACTATATCGACTGACTATCGTGTAAGGAGCAGGGAACCGATGAGCATTTTTAAATCGCTGAAAGAGGCGCTCGCAGCGGGGAATGAACCCCCCCTGGGAATAGCGGAACGGGAGCACCTTGAAAATGTAAAGAAGGCTCTCACCTATGGAGACGTGGAGGCCAGGTGGAACGCCATCCGGGCGGTGGGGGAGCTTGGCGAGTCTTTCATCGAACCGCTGGTGCAGGCACTTGCCGACGAATACTGGATCGTCCGCAGGGGTGCCGCAGACACCCTCGGCAAGATCGGATCGCCGGCCATCAATGCCCTGATAGGGATGCTCGAGAACGAAGACGAAGACGTCCGCCGCGAGGTAAAGCGGGCCCTCATGATCATAGGGGAACAATCGGTAGATCCCCTCCTTGCAGGCCTTTCTTACAACCAGCCGCAGGTCAGGAAGGGGGCCGCGGAGATCCTCGGGGAGATGGAGGTGGAGAGAGCTTCGGGCCCGCTGATTGCCACGCTCGCGGATTCCGAACCTGGCGTTCGGCAGGAAGCGGCAGCTGCCCTGTCCAGGATCAGGGATCCCGCGGCCGTCGAACCGCTCATCGGGCTGCTAGGGGATGAGTTCGGATACGTAAGAATGACGGCGGCGGGAACGCTGTGCACGCTGTCCGATGTCTCACTGGAGCCGCTGATCCGTGCTCTGGCCCATCCCCGGCCGGAGCTGCGCCAGAGGGCGGGGCTCGCCCTTGCCTCTATCGGGACCCAGGCCGTCGAGAAGTTGAACGAAGCGCTCGGTCACGAGGATCCTCTTATCCGCAGCGGGTCCTCGGGGGTTCTCGGGCGGATACGGGATTCCACGTCCATTCCCGGGCTTATCGCCCTCCTGGGAGATAGGGAGAGGGGAGTCAGGCGGGAGGCGGTCAAAGCACTGGCATCCATCGGAATTCCTGCAATACAGCCCCTTATGCAGGCGTTCCATGACGGGGATCCTGTGGTGAGGAACTGCGCGATGGAAGCACTCTGGATGATCGGAAGCCCTGCTACCCGACCGCTCCTGGAACTCCTCGGCGACCAGAATGTTGAAATCCGTAAGAGGACTGCCCTTCTTCTCGGTGAGATCGGTGATCCTTCCGCGATAGAGTCCCTTTCCCGGGCGTTAAGCGACGAAAACCCGGCCGTCCGGAGGGAGGCGTTTGAGGCACTGGAGATGATCAAGAAGAAAAAGCCTGAGGGATGAGATCCTGCCTGATTATTCCTGGAATACCCGGAATTCTCCCTCCAGCGATTTTCGTTCCTGATTCAACTTTTTCCGCCGGACTTATGCGACGAGGGAGAAGCTCGTGCCGATCCGATAGTTCTTCACCGTCATCCCCTGGATCTGCACCTGGTATTCATCCGGAGCAAAGCCCCGCGTATCGATCAGAAACCACCATGAATTCATGGAATCTGCCGCCCCTTTCTCGACGATTGCGATCCCTGAAACTCCGTAGAAACGATTGTCCGAAGTCTTGCTGGTGGGGAGGAATGTGACCGAAGTCACCTCGATCAGGATGCGGTTTCCCGGGGACAGGATGGTGGTCTGCCTGATGAGCACCCGATCGCCCACATGGTACACCCCTCCCGGGATGAAGAGGATCGTATCGTTCAAATCCTGATCGCCAGGAGTCTCAGAAAAGGACGGTGTTCCTGTAGTGATATTCACCTCCGGAGCGGGTTCCACAATCGAAGGGGAAGGAAGCGGGGTCGTCGTCTGGGGGGATTCAGGCGGTGCCTGGATGCAGCCCGCAACAACGAGCGCACCGATTGCCAGGAATACCGGGAGGGTGCACCATCGTGTCATGGGTAAGGGTCAGTACCGGGAGATGATAAGGTTGCGGAAATCCCATACCGGAGAACCCACTCCCTCGGGGAGCTTCCCGAAGATTCATATCCCAGGGACGGACATACAGGAAGAGGAATATCATAGGTGAGAGATGCCCGGAAAAGAAAAGTCGACCATGCGGGAGGAGGTCTTGCTCGCGCTCAACACCAAATTCCCGGTCATGCGACGCATGTTTTCGGTGAAGAAGATCGGCCTTTTCGGATCGGTGGCACGGGGCGAAGATCGCCCGGAGAGCGACGTGGACATCGAGGTAGAATTCGAGCAGGGGCTCGATACCTACGAAAATTATATCGGGCTCTCGTTTTATCTGGACGAGCTCCTTGGAAGAAGAGTCGATCTTGTGACAACGAGGGTCCTGGCCATGTATCTCCGGCCGGAGCTGGGAGCCGAGTACGCTGTCCTCAGTCGCGACCTGGTGTACCTTTCTCAAATGCTGGAGGAGATCTCCTTCCTCCACCAGCGGGCAAGGGGCATGACCGAGCGGGAGTTCTCACGGGACGAGATCGCCAGGCGTGCGGTAGTGCGGAGCCTTGAGATCATCGGTGAGTCTGCCTCCAGGGTCTCCCCTGCGTTCATGGAGCAGCACCCGGAGATCGCCTGGAAAGAACTGGAAGGGCTGAAATCCCGCCTCGTGCATCCTTACTTCTCCATGGACTGGCCGATGATCTGGAACGTAATGGGATCCTACCTTCCGGCGACCGAACAAAAATTGCGCCGGCTGCAGGCACGGTTATCCCATTGATCACCGGTTGTTCAAAAAACACTGGATCCGGCAGGGCATGTCCCAGGGCATCGTTTATATTCCTGGACCCTAGAACTTGTTATCTGCGGGGGGTTCGGCCGGCCACGGGATCCATCGGGCCGGAAGAGAGCCTCCGATCATGGAAGGACTGATGAACCAGTCGTATAACCTTTCCCCGGTATTGCGGGCGCTGATCGAGTACGCGGAGCGTGAGCTTCAGACGGAGATCGTGCTCCACAGGCGCACTGACGTTCCGCCCCAGGGACTGATGATCGACGACTATACCTTCGGGACCGGAAAGAACGTGATTGCGTTCTCCAGCGCCCAGCTCGGCATGCTCAAGGACTACACGATTGCCCGGTACTGTCTCCAGCTGCTGATCAAGGGAATGGCGAGCAAGCGCCAGGAATACAGGGTACTCTCCTTCTCTGAAGAGGCCGCAGTCATGGCGGCAAAACAGATTTACCTCGACATCCTCAAGGATGAATGCACACGGAACCTCGAGGTCTGGAGGAAGAAACAACTCGTCTTTCTTCTCTATGTGCTTCTCCACGAGACCATGTCTGAAATTCCCTTCAACCTCCTTGCCAACCTGGTCATTTCCCACAGGTTCCCGGCCATGAGGAATGCCCAGGTCTATTTCCTCCTGAAAGAGAGCATGCGGGATATGCACGATCTGATACCGGTGAAGGACTTCCTCCCCCAGCGATACCTCGTGCTCAACAACGGGATGTACTACGCCCGGGACATGGTTCTCGCCTACAGTCTCTCCGAGTTCAAGCTCAATCCCGTGATCAACATCCCTGAACTGCAGCGGTTCCGGAACCTGGACATGAAGGAGATGATGACCCAGCGCTGGAGCCGGTCCCCCTGGTACCATACCAAGATGGTCGGGGATGCCATGTCCAACATGATGAAACTGACCGTCAACCTGGACTTTTCACAGCCTTTTTCCGAGGAATACTTCCATAACCTCTTCGCCTGCAGCCAGGATATTGTCAACCGCTGGATCGTGATGGTTGGGATGCAGGACTGGTACCTCTGGGAACTTCCCGAGCATCTCAGGGCTGCCCAGGCATCCCAGGCGGCCATCGAGAAGAGGGTGAGGGAAGAGATCTTCGGGCCTGACTAGAACCTGAATATCAGGCTTCCAGGTCCCGGTCCTGAGCCGCGTATCCGAACGGGTTCCGGAGGGGAGGCGGGAAAAACCCATTATCCCGGACAACCCATAGGTGTAAGATTTGTTATGCGGATGCCGATACAGGCGGTAACGCCGGAGACAGAGAGAGCCGAGATTCTGGGCTGGGTTCACGAGTACCGGGACCTGGGGGGCCTCTCCTTCCTCCTCGTCCGGGACCGCACCGGGATCATCCAGGTGACCATCCCCAAGAAGAAAGTGACGGAACAGGTACTCTCTTCGGTGAAACTGGTCTCCCGTGAATCCGTCGTGCGGGTTGCCGGGATTGTCAAAGCCATTGAAAAGGCCCCCGGAGGCCGCGAGCTCGTGCCCGATCTCTTCGAAATCGTGAGCATGAGTGCCAGCCCTCTTCCCCTCGATGTCGTGGAAAAGGTCCCGGCGGAACTGGATACCCGGCTTGACGCCCGATTCCTGGATGCCCGCCGGCCCAGGATTGCGGCCGTCTTCCATATCCGCAGTGCGGTGATGCGGGCGGTCCACGATTACCTCTTTTCCCGTGGATTCGTGCATATCACCACTCCCAAAGTTGTGGCTGCAGCCACCGAGGGGGGGACAGAACTCTTTCCCATTGCCTATTTCGAGAAGGAGGCGTTCCTCAACCAGAGCCCCCAGCTCTACAAGCAGATGATGATGGGCGCCGGGTTCGAGAAGGTCTTCGAAATCGGCCCGATCTTCCGGGCCGAGGAGCACAACACCACGCGCCACCTGAACGAGGCGACCTCGATCGACGCCGAGGTCTCGTTCGCGGACCACGAGGACGTGATGACCCTTCTCGAGGAGCTCGTGGTCTCGTGCTACGAGCATGTGGCGGCCACCTGCGCCGACGCGCTCGCCCGCGGGGGCTTCGCCGAGCTGGCGGTTCCGCGGGCCCCATTCTCCCGCCTCCCCTACGCCGAGGCGATCGAGATCGCGGCCGGAGGGATCGAAGAGCCGATCGCCTTCGGCGACGACCTCTCGCCCGGAGTCGAACGGGCGATCGGCGAGGAGATGGGCGAACACTACTTCGTCACGGACTGGCCGACCTCGATCCGGCCGTACTATGCGATGCCGTACGAGGACGACCCGTCGATCTGCAAGGCCTTCGACCTGATGCACCCCCGGATGGAGCTCTCCTCGGGGGCCCAGCGCGTCCACCGGCACGACATGCTCGAGCGGCAGCTCGTGGCCAAGGGACTCGACCCGGCCTCGTTCGAATTCTACCTGCGGCCGTTCCGGTACGGGATGCCGCCGCACGCGGGCTGGGGCCTCGGGGTCGAGCGGTTCGTGATGACCATGCTCGACCTGCCGAACGTCCGCGAGGCCGTGCTCTTTCCGCGGGACCGGCACCGGCTCGTGCCATGAGCCTGCCGCCGGTGCTGCTGCCGACGACCGTGGTCGGGTCGTACCCCCCGGTCGAGGGGCGCGGCCTCCGCTACCTGCTCGACCGGCACCGGACGGCCCTCGAGACCGCGGTCGCCGACCAGCTCCGGGCCGGGATCGAGATCATCTCGGACGGGCAGGTCCGCGCGGACATGGTCTCGGCGTTCGCCGGGCAGCTGCCCGGGGTCCGCGAGGGGCGGGTCATCGGCCGAATCGGGCCGCCGGCGCACCCCATCGCACTCGAGGACGTCCGCTACGCCCGGTCGAAGGCCCCGTATGTCAAGGGGATCCTGACCGGACCGACCACGCTCGCGCATGCACTCCACCTCGATACCCATGTCTACCGGGACAAGGAGGAGCTCGCTCTCGACCTCGGCGGGGTGCTCGCCGCGGAGGCCCGGGCGCTCGTCGGGGCCGGAGTCTGCATGCTTCAGATCGACGAGCCGATCCTCTCGACCGGTGCCGCCGACCCGACGGCCGCCGCCGGAGCCG
>DAEV01000021.1 GCA_002509495.1 Methanolinea sp. UBA473
GATCTTTGGACGCAATCGATTTTTTCAATAACTCTTTTTCTATCAGGTCCCAAATGCTACTGGAATGTCTATCCCCGCATCCCCTTCGAGGGAGGTGACTTCTTGACGGAGGGCCCGGAAGGAGAAATAACCTTCCCGTTCGGGATGCCCCCTGAAAAGGGGAGGTGGATCCTCGTTATCATGGGCATGATCATCAACCTCTGCCTGGGGACGCTCTACTCGTGGAGCGTCTTCGTCGAGCCCCTTACCGACTATTTCACCTCGGATTTAGGGCAGACCGTCAGCGCGAACGACGTGCTGATGCCGTTCTCGCTATTCATCGCGGTCTTTTCCGTAACGATGCTCCTGACCGGGAAATATGTCGAATCGCTCCGGCCCAGGACCGTCACGATCGTCGGGGGGATCCTCACCGGCCTCGGCTGGCTGCTCACCTCCACGGCTACCTCCATCCTCATGCTGACGGTGATCTTCGGGGTGATCGGGGGGATGGGAGTCGGGATTGCCTACGGGGCAACGATTGCGGTTGCGGCCCGGTGGTTCCCGGACAGGAGGGGGCTTGCGGTCGGGATGACCGTACTCGGGGTCGGGTTCTCGGCGGTGGTCACGGCAAACCTTGCAGGATACCTCATCGATGCCTGCGGCATCATGACGACCTTCTTTCTCTTCGGCATCGGGATTCTCGTGATCACGGTTCCGATGGCACTCCCGCTTCGGTTTCCTCCGGCAGGGTGGAAACCCCGCGGCTGGAATCCCCCTGTGCCTGGAGAGGGGGTACATGTGACCTGCGAATGCAACCGCTCGGAGATGGTAAGGACTCCGGCATTCTACGGTCTCTGGACCTGTTATTTTATCGGGAGCATCGCGGGGCTGATGGCGGTCTCCATCGCAAAACCTGTCGGAACCGAACTGGTGCAGATCGAGGCGGGACTTGCGACGACCCTCGTCGCATTTTTTGCCCTCTTCAACGGGGGGGGAAGGCCGTTATTCGGTCTCCTTACCGACCGGATCAACCCGGGGAACACTGCCATGCTCTCGTTCGTACTGATCGCCGCGGCTGGCCTCGTGATGTGGCAGCTTCCGGGCGCGCCGGGGTATATTATCGCATTTGCACTGCTCTGGGGATGCCTCGGGGGGTGGCTCGCCATCGCACCGACGGTCACCGCGACCTATTTCGGGACCTGCGATTACCCGAGATGTTACGGGGTAGTCTTCCTTGCCTACGGTGCGGGAGCGATCGCCGGCCCGCAGCTCGCCGGGTTCATCAAGACCACGACAGGGAACTACCTTGGCGTGTTTCCCGCTGTATTCGCCCTCGCAATCATCGGCTTTCTCATCGCATTCCTCCTGATGAAGCCTCCGAAACGGGCATCGTGAGGGTTCGCACGCAGGGGAGCATTCCCACGGGAATGGGACTCCCTCCCCATCACGCGAATCACCGCTTCTCCCCCAGGCGGTAAAACAGGTCCCAGGTGAGAATTCCGGGGGGATTCAAACGGTCCATCCCTTTCCGGACGATTCCTTCGCACTCCGGAAAGAAGAGAAAAAGTTCCGGGGTCTGAACCCCCCGCGGTAAGAACGGATCAGCCGAGCAACCAGCCAAACCATCCCTTCTCGCCCTGTTCCTGCTGCCCGATGGCAGAAATCCTGTTCTGCTCCTGGGAAAGGATGCTCAACTGCTGCTCAAGCGTCACCCGCACCTGCGGGTCGCAGTCCGAGCAGTTCGACACGAGCTGTTCCATCTCCCGGATGCGCTGCAGGTTCTGGTCCGCGACCTGGATCAGCAGCCCGGCCGCCTCCTGGTCGCCGCCGAAGAGCACCCGCGAGAACGAACTCCGGTCCTGGATCCGCTGCTCGGCCTGAGATGCAGCAGGCAGGGAACTGTTCAGCTCGGCCCCAAGGCGGGCCAGTTCCGGTCCGCGGCTCCCGGTCACATTTCCTGACATGGAAAGGGCATACAATGCGAGGTCCAACTGTGCGTGGATCCTGTCCTGATCCCGCGTGAAGTTCTGTTCCTGCAGGCTGACCTGCTGGAGGAAGAGGTCCCGGTCCTGTTGCCGTATGAGATCGGCACTCGCGGATCCTGCCGCAGTATCGATATTGGTCCGGCCCTGCGTTTGATCCTGGTCCTGCTGGTTGATCTGGACACCGGGCTGCTCGACGGTCTCCTGCTGCTGCCTCTCCTGCTCTTCGGAGAGAGGCTGGGCCTGCGGGCCCTCCGGCCCGGAAAGGCCTGTCCCGCTTCCGGCGTTCCCTGCCGTGTCGCTTCCGTTCCCTCCGGCCCCCCCGGATCCTCCCCCGTCCGCTCCCGACGAACCTCCGTTTCCGGCGGCAGCGATCGCCGGATGGCTCGACACGGATAGGACGAGGAGAAGGATCATCATCACCAATAGCTTGCGAATCATTGAATTCACCCTGTTTTGCGTTTGCTATCGGTATCGGTGGCAGATATAAAAAATGTGCCTCCGACCCATAAAATATGAAACCTGCCCGGTAAGGACGGAACACTGCGATTCCTCACCCCGGGAACCGGCTTCAAACGACCGGCACCCCGATGAATCCCTTCGAATCGCCCGCAGGGGACCGCCTCCGACAGACTCCGGATCCCCTTCCCCTTATAATACAAAACGTCCTACCCTCTCCCATGCATATCCACGTTGAGGGGGTACAGGGACTCCCCATCATCCACAAGGGAGACGACCTCCCGGCTCTCATCTGCGAACGGACAAGGTTCGACGACGGCGACATTCTCAGCATTGCATCGTCCGTCTACTCCAAGGCAAAGGGATACACGAAGTATCTTACCGAGATCAAGCCCACGAAACGGGCGATCCGGATCTCGGAGAGGACAAAGGAAGACCCGAGGTTCATCCAGGCGGTCCTGGATGCCTCCACCGAGATCCTCCTCGAATACCCGTTCGTCTTATCAGAGGTCGCGAGCGGCCATATCGGTGTTCGTGCAGGCGTGGACCAGAGCAACATCGAGGACGGGATGGTCATCTTCCTCCCCCCCGATCCCATGGCGGCAGCCGAAGAAGTCCGGGAGGCGATCCGAACGATCACCGGCAAACAGATCGGAGTCATCATCACCGACACCTGCGGGAGATCCTTCCGGAGGGGGCAGACCGGCCACGCGGTCGGCTGGAGCGGGATGACCGCGATCCGGGACTTCCGGGGGGACACCGATCTCTTCGGGCACGTCCTCAAGATCACCGAGGAGGCGGTGGTCGACGAGATCGCAGGGTTTGCCAACTTCGTGATGGGCGAGAGCCACAACGGCGTCCCGGCCGTGGTCTTCCGGAACTGCGAGACCTGGACCGGCCACGACAACCTCTATTTCAGGAAAGAGGAAGATATTCTCCGCAAGTTGCTGGAGAAGAGCCGATAATTCGTTCGTTCAGCTCCTCCATCTAGGGACCAATCCCCTTTTTGAAAACCGCCATTCTTCATGTCCCGATCAAAAAGATAACCATAAAAGAAATCGTACAGGATACCGATGAAGAGGCTCCGGTATCTCCTCATTTTCCTTATCGTGCTCCCCCTGCTCTTCGGAGCCGGCTGCCTTCAGGGGGAACTGCCCGTAGCGGACGGGCAGGCTCGCGAAACCCGCCACGAGGCCATGCGTGCAATCCTCGACAACGTGACCGGCACCACGCAGGATTCCCTCGATCGCCTCGACGGGATCGCCTCCGGTGCGGCCATTGCGCTCCAGGCGACCGGGATCTCTGGTCCGGAGGCGGATTCGGTGCTGAACGGGGCCGTGGCATCCCACCCTGCCATCCTCACCATGATCACCTGCGACGGGAACGGAACGGTCCTTGCAGCAGAACCGGAGAGTGCGAAAGACCTCATAGGCCAGGATCTCTCGGGCCAGGACACCGTCAAGCGGGCTCTTTTCACAAGGGAACCCCTGATGAGCGATCTATTCTTTCTGGCCCAGGGAGGAACCGGGATCTCGATCGCATACCCTGTCCACTCGTCCGAAGGGGAGTTCCTGGGGGTGGTCAGCATGGTGTTCCTTCCCGGTGAACTGATCACGCCAATCGTGGAAGATGCGGTGAACGGGACCCCCTATTCCTTCCAGGTCATCGAGGTCGGCGCCCTCATTCTCTACGACCCCGACCCCGACGAGGTGGGAAAAGAGACCTTCAACGAGACTCTCTACGCGGAATTTCTTGAAATTGCCAGGGTCGCCAGGCACTCGGCCGCGAACCGATCCGGGTACGACACTTACTCATTCTACCGCACGGGATTTGGAAAGGTCGTCAATAAGGAGACCTTCTGGTCCACCGCCGGTCTTCACGGGACCGAGTGGAGAGTGATGGTGATTGGGGAGTTGTGATGAGACGATTATGAGGGAGCTGCCCCCCCAACACGAACTCGGCCCCTTCGCGGGAAGCTGTGACGGGACCGGGCAGTAAAATGATTCATGACTGAACGTATAGATCCATTTTTAGGATTATCGAAAAGAACCGATCAGATACGGTCCTGGAAAATTATCCTCCAGGGGATCGCTCCGGCTCCTAAAAAATCACGAGGCCGTAGTCACCGATCGGCCGGAACCCGAGCGCCTGGTACATCCTTTGGGCTGCCTCCATGTTCATCCCGGTAAACAGGATTGCCTTCTTTACGCCGCCGGCCTTTGCATCCAGGAGCGACCCGGCCACGACAGTCCGGCCATACCCCCTGTTCCGGCATTTGGGAAGCGTGTATACTCCTCCGACCTGGACCATCCCGGGGATCGAGGCATTGAATGCAGTGGTTGCGACGACAGTGCCGTCCGTTTCAAGGACCCAGTGGGCTTTGGTCCTGTGCTGGTAGGCGACCATCTCGCGGGCTTCCTCTTCCAGCGGCCCCTCGAGATTCCGTCCGAGGTATTCCCGCATGAACGCAATGCGCATTCCGGTGACATCTGTTACTTCGTCATCGGACGGATGTCGACAGGTTACCTCGCCACTTTGGAGAAGGGCAGGAATTTCCAGATCACCCAGGGAAAGGGAGAACAGGGTCTCCCTGCCGTTCATGGCAGGTTGCGGGCGTGTTCGGAGAAGTTCCGGCAGCACCTGCTGCACCTGGTCGTACGGTCCGGCAATTCCTGTGCAGGCCCGGCCGGATGCGGCGACTGCTGCGTGGAAGAGCCCCGGAGCGTCCGAATCGGCCTGGAGAAACACCATGCCGTTCCAGTAGTGGGCAGCGACACCGGTGATCTTGCCGCGTTCCATGGAAGCGGCATAGGTCCCCTGGAAAGTCTCGCCCCGGTCTTCCAGACCTCCTGCCCGTACATTCGCGAGCAGGACGAGGGAGCTCTCCGCCCGTTCCATCAGGAAACGGTTAAGCATCCCGGAAAATTTCCGGGACAGGATGATCGGCCGCTTGATTCCCAAAATCCCCATGATACCAGGACATGTGGAGTGTCTGAATGCATAAGGGTTTCACTGGAAGGACTGTATTGCAGGTAGCCCGGAACCCTGGGATCGATGTGCGACCTGGCGAGGAGAAAGATTATCCCGGGAGGCACCGCATCCTCAATCATAGAGGAAGAAATGAGCACTTGGATTTAGGGAAATATGTGCGGATAAGATTGATGGGATTTTAGACATGTGTGGAACAATTCCGGTAACCCTGACCGGATTACAGAATATGGGTGAAGGTTCACATGTTGACGTTTGATTTTCCGGTTGGCTACCATGATCTTCACAGTATTAAAATAATTGATTTCCAGCTCAACCGGTGGCACTCGCTCGGGTATGCCCGGCTTGAAGACGTGAGATCCGCCGGGAGGCAGATCCAGACATTCGATGACTGGAAACGGGTCATGACTGCCCTTGCAAAAAAGGCTGCATCCGAAGAACGGTGGATCAATGCCGCCTTCTATTACAGGGCTGCAGAATTCTTCGTACTGCCTTCCGATCCGGACAAGGAAACACTCTATGACCTGTTTGTCGACACCTTCTATAACCAGGCGGTTGCCGGTGAACCGATCGAACGGCACTGGGTTCCGTATGGAGGGTCGAATCTTCCCGCTCTCCGCATTCCGGCAGGACCGGGAAAGGTAAAGGGATCGATTGTGATCCACGGGGGCTTCGACTCGTTTATCGAGGAATGGTATTCGTGTGCCGCCTTCTTTGCAGCGAACGGATACGACGTGGTCCTGTTCGAGGGCCCTGGTCAGGGAGCAGCACTGAAAAAGTCCGGCCTGCCGCTGACGCACGAGTGGGAAAAGCCGGTCGGTGCGGTCCTTGACTCATTCGGGCTTGATAATGTCACCCTGCTTGGGATCTCGATGGGCGGTTGGATGTGCCTCCGTGCTGCGGCGTTTGAGCCCAGGATAAAAAGGGTGATTGCATCCAGCATCGCGTTTGACTACCTGCAGTTCATTCCCTATCCTGTCCGGATGCTGATTGAATTCCTGTTCCGGTTCCGGGGCCTGATGGATTATATCGCCGAAATGAAGATGAAAGCCAGTTTTCAGGAGCGGTGGGGGATTAATAACCTGATGTACATCACCGGGCACCCGTCGCCCATGGACGCGAACGACGTACTGCTCCGTTTCAACGAACGTACCCTCCACTCGGAACTCGTGAAACAGGACGTTCTCATTTTGACCGGGGCCGAGGACCATTTCATTCCCCTGAAGATGCATGACAAGCAGGTCGGGGCCCTGAAGAATGCACGCTCGGTCACGGCCCGGGTCTTCACGAAAGAAGAGCACGGAGAGAATCACTGCCAGGTCGGCAACATCGGGCTCGCTCTCGAGGTGATGCGGACGTGGATCGAGGAGAGGCCATGAATCGAAGGGGATCTGATTCGAGGGGCGCGGGTCCCGGCACCGGCGCCGCCGATCTTTTATCTCTGGTTCGTTCCTCCACTCTCACCCCGCGATCCTGACTCCTCATATGGTTTGTATGCGAGGATCTGGGTGCCTGCCGCCATGACAGTGACGGAGGCACCACATCGGAGTTTTTCGTATGCGTATTCCAGACGGATGCGGCCCTCGACCCCCGGTACCAGCGCGGCGGTCGGACGGGACGCACGAGAATGACCGGAGGCCGGCGACGAGCCGGCGGTGGCCGTCGCGCCCCGGGGGCGCGGCCGGCCGCCGGAACCCGTTGAGTGTTTTTTATAATTGGTGCACCTATGAGTACCTGACACTCATCGCCCCTCCGAAAACCGCCCTCTTCTCAGGAGGAAATACCATGAAAGGACCCATCAGCGTCGGCCTTGTGGCCGGCGCCATCGCCGTCACGGCCGGTGGCGGCGTCAGTATTGTTGCGGAGGGTTGGCCCGAGGCCATGCTCGTCGCCCTGGCCGTGGCGAGTGCATTCGGCCTCGGCTCCTGGTTCGCCGATCGAAGAATCGCCGCGCTCGTCGCGGTCGTGCGGTCGTTCTGCGAGGAGGCCGCGGCCTACTACCGCGCCCAGGAGGACGGCCGGGTCGACGATGAGGAGGCGCGGGAGATCGCCG
>DAEV01000059.1 GCA_002509495.1 Methanolinea sp. UBA473
GCGTGGAACAAGATCTTAAAAGACAGCATTCTCCGGTACCACCGTATGTGCGGGAAGAACGTCATCGCGAGGGCCGGGTACGACATGCACGGACTCCCTATCGAGGTTCGTGTCGAGCAGAAACTGGGATTTTCGTCCAAGAAAGATATCGAGACGTACGGAATCGGCCCCTTCATCGAGCAGTGCCGCGAGTTTGCCGAGACCAACGAGCGCGTGATGAGCGAGCAGTTCCAGCGCCTGGGTGTCTGGATGGACTTTGACGACCCCTACAAGACCATCGACCCAAACTACCTCGAAGCGGCATGGTGGACCCTTTCGCGGGCTGACGAGGAAGGGATGCTCGAGAGGGGATACCGGGTTGTGAACTGGTGTCCCCGGTGCGCCACCGCGATTGCAGATGCGGAGGTGGAATACTGGGACGAAAAGGATCCGTCCATTTACGTGAAATTTCCTCTCGCCGACAGGGAGAATGAATTTCTGGTCATCTGGACGACCACCCCCTGGACCCTTCCCGCCAACGTGGCCGTGGCCGTGCATCCTGAAATGACGTACGTCCGCCTGGAAGCCAAAAAAGACGGAAAGAGCGAGATCCTCTGGATGGCAGAGGATCTCGTCGACCCCGTCCTGCGCCGCGGCCGCTACAGGGATTTTACAATCCTTGAGAAGAAACAGGGGTCCGGACTCCGGGGGCTCACCTATCGTTCTCCCCTGGAGGAGCAGGTGCCGCTGCAGAAGGAGATCGCACACCGGGTCGTGACCGCGGATTTCGTCACTCTCGAGAATACCGGCATGGTACACATCGCACCGGGTCACGGATGGGATGACTACCTGCTCGGGTGTGCCGAGGGGTTGCCAATCCTCTGCCCGGTGGACGCCCAGGGGAATTTCACCGGCGATTCCGGTATGCTCTCGTCGCTCTATGTCAAGGACGCCGATCCCGTTGTCATGAAGGAACTCGGAGACCACCTCCTGGCAACCGAAACCGTGACGCACAGGTACGGCCACTGCTGGCGGTGCAAGACACCCATCATCTTCCGGGCAACCGAGCAGTGGTTCCTGAAGGCAAGCGAGAAGAAGGAGGAGATGCTGTCAGAGGTCGCGAAGGTCACCTGGTATCCCGAATGGGCCGGTTCCGCCCGGTTCCATGACTGGATCAAGGATGCCCGGGACTGGTGCATCTCCCGCCAGAGGTACTGGGGAATCCCGATCCCCATCTGGCTGTGCCGTTCCTGCGGGTCGCAGAGGGTGATCGGGACCCTGCAGGAGCTTGAAGAGGCAAGTGGTGCCCCGCTGAAAGACCCGCACCGGCCCTGGGTGGACGAGGTGACCATTCCCTGCAAGTGCGGCAGCACCATGCACCGTGTGGAGGATATTTTCGACGTCTGGTTCGACTCGGCAGTTGCATCGTGGGCGACCCTCCGGTATCCTTCCCAAAAGGAGGACTTCGAACGGCTCTGGCCTGCCGCGTTCATCGCGGAGGGACAGGACCAGACCCGGGGCTGGTTCTNNGCAGGAAGATGAGCAAGAGCCTCGGCAACGTGGTCACCCCGGAGGAGGTCATCTCACAGCAGGGCGTCGATGTTCTCCGCCTCTATGTTCTCTCCGGAAACGCCCCCTGGGACGATCTCCGGTTCAACTGGGAGGGTGTGAAGAACGTAAACCGGGCTGTAAATATTCTCTGGAACGTGTACCGCTTCCCGCNNGTCAACATCCTCTGGAACGTGTACCGCTTCCCGCTCCCGTACATGATCCTGGATGGTTTCTCTCCGCAAGCCCGGGATGAGATCTGGAACGACTCATTCGTCCGCGACCATTTCCCGCAGATGGCCGCCGAGGACAGGTGGATCATCTCCAGGATCAATTCCGTGGCAGCCCAGGTCACCGAATCGGTATGCCAGTGCCAGCTCCACCGGGCAACAAGGGCTCTCCTTTCCTTCATCCTCGAGGATCTCTCCCGATGGTACGTCCAGCTGATCAGGCCCAGGATGTGGCTCGAGGGCGACGCTCCCGGGAAACAGACCGCGTACGAGACGATGTACTACGTGATGCGGACGCTTTTTGTCCTCACCTCGCCGTTCGCTCCCCATATTACCGAGGCCATGTACGGGAACCTCCGGCTTTCCGGCGATCCTGAAAGCGTTCACATGCTGGGCTGGGTAAACGGCGACCCCCGTCTCATCGACGAGCCCGGAGAGTTGGCGATGGCCGTGGTACGGTCGTTCGACGAAGCCCAGGCCAATGCTCGCCAGGCAGGGAAACGAAAACTCCGCTGGCCTGTCCAGGAGTGCGTGGTAGTGGCCGAAACCCCCGACGTCGCGGCCGCCATCCGCGATCTCAATTCCATCTGCCTCGATCGTGCGAACGCAAGGACAGTCCGGGCCGTGGAGGGCGCTTACGACAGGATCGGCTGGCGTGCAGAACCGGTCATGAAGGCACTGGGTCCAGCATTCGGGAAAGCAGCGCCCAGGGTAAAGGAACTGATCATGGCCGCGGATGGAATTGCTCTGAAACAGGCTCTCGATGCAGGGAAGAACGTCGATCTTTCGGACGGCGATGCAATCTATTCGATCGGGCCCGGGCAGGTGACCTTCGTCCGGCAGTTGCCCGCGGACATCTTTTCGGCACCCATGGCGGGTGGCGTGGTCTACGTCGATATCGGGCTTACTCCCGATCTCGAGGCAGAGGGGTACTCGCGCGAGATCATACGGAGATTCCAGGAGATGCGCCGGCAGCTCGACCTTCGCGTGGAGGACTTTATCAGGGCCGAGGCATACATCGCGGATTCCCGGATCGGAACGATGGTGGGAGAGCGGTGGCGGGAGGGGATCATGGAGGAGGTCCGGGCAAAAGATCTCCTGATCCGGTCGGGCAGTGAGGCAGGCGTTCCTGCACTCACCTGGGACATGTCGAAGGACTGGGACGTAGAGGGGGTTGCAATCACCCTCTCCCTCTCAAGGGCTCTGGATCACTGTGGAAAGTAGAGCCCTGCCTTCCGGGGACGCGAAGACAGGGAGATCCCTGTTCACCACCACCCCGTGGCGGCTGCTCTCAACCATCTCTCCCGTTTTGGGATTGAAGCCCCTGACGGGATAGAGCCTTTTATACACGAGAACCCCACGCCTCTGCCACGCCGGGGTTCCGCCCAGATTGAAGCCCCGCGAGAACATCAATTCGTGCATTTCACGGGAGGGAAGACCTTTCAAGCGGGCAGCGGCCTCCTTCCGGCTCATTCCCTCCTGCATAAGCGAATTCTGGCAGTAAGCATTGAGATGGTTTCTCCAGGCCTCTCCCTGCCGGTTGACGAGGTACTCCACGGCAAGTTCAGGCGTGACATGAACGATCCTGGCGTCGAATGAGACCGGCTCCTCGCTCTTCATTCCGATGGTGAGTGCGCTCGCTGTGAAGGAGGCTGATACCGAATCAAGTTTTTCCACCCGCCCGTTAAAGGGAAGGCGCGAAAAATACAGGCTGATCTCGTCGGAGAATGTGTATGCCAGGTCGGGCGAGAGCCCTGAATCGGAGATTAGCCCGGCACTCACCGCAGCCATCGCCTCCGAGAACCTCTCATCGAACGGACTCTCGAGGCGCCATCGCTCTGCGAAGCGATGAAACGTCCTCCCGTCCAGCCTGATGAACAGGGGTGGAAGGGTTGTCAGGTTGCTGTAGAGCTCGCGATGCTTCATGGAAAAAGGAGGGATGGGACCGGAACGATCCCCGGATCGGGTGTCCTGTTCGCCGATTCACGCAGGGATATCGTCGAAATTCCCTGACTTGAAGGCACCGGGCAGGTGGCGGATGATCACGATATCCCCGATGCTCCTGATGATCCGGAAGGGAATCTTCAGTCCCTTGTAATTCTTGACATCCACCAGTTCCTGGTTGAGCTTTCCGACCACGAGCGACTCGATCTTCTTCCCCTCGATGTCGATGATCACGTCTTCCACTTCCCCGACAAAGACGCTCTTTTCCGTGTAAATATTCAGCCCGAAGAGCTCCGTAATCTGCGTTCTCATCCTTATCATGGAAGATATATACTATCATCGTTAAAAAGATACTCCTTTTCATGAACGGGTCTTTTAAAATCGGGTCCCTCTTTGGCATTCCCATCCGCATACACTGGACGTTCCTGATCATCATCCCGCTCTTTGCCTGGATCAT
>DAEV01000002.1 GCA_002509495.1 Methanolinea sp. UBA473
AAACCGGGGCGACCATCCGGTCGCCGAATTGAAGGAAATGTGAAAACGTATGTATGTTCAGGTGGCCTGGGGGGTCGAGGGGGGCGGTGCCCCTTTCACTGCAATGAGCCTGTGTGCTGGACCCTATTATCCCACGCTTTTTTCAAAAAACGGAATGTTTGGCCACCGGATGATGGCCTGGGGGGTCGAGGGGGGCAAAGCCCCTTCGGCCTACTCCCCCATCTCCTTATCCGTATAGTAGTAAAATTCCCGGTTCGATTTCTGCTCCCGGTCCAGGTAGGAGTCGGGCTTGTTGATCCTCGGCCTCCCGGTCTTGTCGCGCCGGAACGTAACGTTCAGCCCGGAGAGGAACTTGTTCATCCCCTCCCGCATCTCGAACGGCCCTGTCGCCCGACCGGAGATCCCCGGCTCCCCTTCGAAAACCAGGATCCGCTCGCTGATCATGTCGATTAAGTAGATGTCGTGGTCGATGACGAGGATCGCGGCGTCCCGGCCATCCACGTGGTGCCGGAACATCCGGGTGATCTTGACACGCTGTTCCACGTCAAGGTGGGCGCTCGGCTCGTCCAGGATGTAGAGGTCGGCGTTCCGTGAGAGGCAGGCCGCGATGGCCACCCGCTGCAGCTCTCCCCCCGAGAGGGTGTCCAGCGATGACTGGAGGATCGGCCGCAGGGACAGGGGCTCGAGGATGTCATGCTGATAGATGGCGCTGTCAAAGGAGGTGGTGCAGGACTGGAGGTAGAACTCGACGGTGTCAGAAGACGGGGCTTTGACATACTGGGGCTTGTACGAGATCCGTGCGGAGATCTCCAGGGGCCCGCCGTCCGGGGGCTCCACCCCCGCGAGGACTTTTGCGAACGTGCTCTTTCCGATCCCGTTCGCGCCCACAACTCCGAGCACTTCCCCGGCGCGGATGCTTCCCCCCGAGACTTCGAGCCGGAACGCATCGTATGTCTTGGTTGCGGCCGGGAACTCGAGGAGGCTCGCCCGCTCCGACCCTACGGCATGGGCCCTCTTGTCGAAGACGACCGGGTAGTCCCGGAACCGGACATTCTCTTCTGGGAGGAACCCCTCGAGGTACTGGTTGATCCCCACTCTGACCCCCTTAGGCTGGGTGATCACCCCGAAGGCTGCGGGTTTTCCGTACGCGATGTGGACGGTGTCGGCCAGCATGTCCAGGATGGCCAGGTCGTGCTCCACGATGACGATAGGGCGGTGGGCCGCGAGTTCCCGGATGAGGCTGGCCGCCGCCATCCTCTGGTAGATATCCAGGAACGGAGTGATCTCGTCCAAAAAGTAGAAATCGGCCTCCCTGGCGAGGCAGGCCACGATGGCCACCCGTTGCAGCTCCCCCCCCGAGAGGCTGCTAATGTCGTGGTCCAGGATCGGACCGATGGTCAAGGCCCGTACATAGGCATCGAGCACGCCCCGTTCATCGGTGCTCTTAAGGAGGTCCCTCGGGGTTCCCGTAAACACTCTCGGGATGTAGTCGATGTACTGGGGCTTGATGGCGACCTTCAGCTTCTTCTGCGAGACGGTGAGCAGGTAGTCGAAGAGCTCCGTCCCTGCATATTTCTTGAGGATCTCCTCCCAGGCGGCTTCCTGGCCCGGTTCGCCAAGGTTCGGGCGGAGCTGGCCGGCAAGGATCTTGATCGCAGTACTCTTGCCAATCCCGTTGGCACCCAGGACCCCGGTCACCTTCCCTTCGACCGGGATGGGGAGCCCGTAGAGAGCGAATCCATTGGCGCCGTACCGGTGTGTGGGGTGTTCCAGTTCCTCGGGAAGGCTGACGATGTCGATTGCCTCGAACGGGCATTTCTTGACGCAGATGCCGCACCCGACGCAAAGTGCTTCGGAGATGACAGCTTTCCCGTCCTCTCCCAGCACCACGGTCTCGTCCCCCGTGCGTACCCGCGGGCAGTAGAGGATACACTCGGTCCCGCACTTGCGGGAATGGCAGCGGTCCCGGTGGAGAATGGCGATTCGCATAGAGTCCGTTCAGGCAGAGCCGCCGGTGAGCAGGATGGTCCAGGTGATGAACCAGAACGCGAAGGTCATGAACCCCTGGTAGAACCAGTCCTTGGCCCCCATCTTGCCGGACACCAGGTGCAGCAGGAGGAAGATGTGCCGCTGGACGACGACACCTGCCACCATGATCAGGAGGGCGAGGATCGTGTAGCTCTGGAACCCGACGATCTGGGATGCGTCGACGATAAGGAACGAGATGACCCCGGTGAGGATCCCCAGGATACAACCGATCATTGTCCTCTTGATCTTCACCATGTGCTCTTGCTTTTTCATCTCGGGGGTACGCTTCCTCGGGACCTCTTCCTGCTCATCTTTTTGTTCTGCAGTCATCTCGACACCAGTAGCCTATTTTTTAGTGCTGGAGCCATATGTAATTTGGTATACCATGGCCACAGCCCAGGGAATGAGCGGTCTTGACCTCCGATCGGCCCTCACCGAGTGGAACCGGCTCCTCCCCCTCTGGGTCTACAAGGTCTATCAGATCTCCCCGAAAGTGGTAGTGATCCGGCTTCACGGCAAGGAGCATGCACGGCACCAGCTCCTGGTCGAGGCAGGGAGAAGGGCCCACCTGACGGATCATCCGTTCTCCCCTCCGAAGAATCCCCCTTCGTTCGCAATGCTCCTCCGAAAACACCTCACAGGGGGGAAGGTTCTCAGGTTCACCCAGACCGGCATCCAGAGGATCTTCACGATGGACGTGGGCAGGGGAGAGAGCACCCTCCACCTGGTAGTCGAACTGTTCGATAACGGGAACATCATTCTTTGCGGGGACGATCTCTCGATCCTCCAGCCCCTTTCGTTTCACCGGTTTAAGGAGAGGGACATCGTGCCAGGTGTCGTCTACCAATACCCCCCGCCTGATCCCACGACCCTGGATCCCGACGGTTTTTCCAAATTCCTGAAATCCGACTCCCGTGACATCGTGCGGGCACTGGCGGTGGGCTCTATGCTGGGGGGGACGCTTGCAGAGCATCTCTGCCGGGCGACGGGCACCGACAAGACGATCCCCGCCGGCGAGGCCGACGCCCAGTCCCTGTACCGGGCGCTCCAGGGACTTCTCTCCCGGGCGGAATCCGGGATATCCCCTGTAGTGAGCGGAAAAGAATGTATTCCGTTCCCGCTGGACGAAGAAACACCGGGGACCTCAACCTTCGCAAGCTTCAACCAGGCGCTGGACGGATTTTACCCTTCCACCGCCGCCTCGGAACCCGCCAGGGCAACCCGGAAGGAAAGAGTTCCCCAGGCAGATCGGATCCGGGCCCAGCAGACCGCGGCCGTAAAAAAGTTCACCGAGCGGATCGCACGATCCGAACGGGCTGCAGAGGAGATCTATGCCCACTATCCCCAGGTTCAGGAGATCCTGGATAGTCTGGGCCGGGCGAGCAGGACCCACTCCTGGCAGGAGATCGGAGAGATCCTTAAGGCCCAGAAATCCGGACCTGCAAAGAAGATCCTGGCAGTTCACCCGGAGGAGGGATCGGTGGATGTCGATCTCGGGGAGAGAGTTACCCTTTACGTTTTGGAAAACGTCGAGGCGAATGCAGGCCGGTACTACGAGCAGGCGAAGAAGTACAGGAAAAAGATCCAGGGTGCTCATGCTGCCATGGAACGGGTTATCCCGCGGAAAGAGAGGAAGACAGCTCAGGTGCCTCCCATGAAGAAGAAATGGTTCCACCGGTTCAGGTGGTTCTATACCACCGACGGGGTCCTGGTGGTGGGGGGCCGGGATGCCTCGCAGAACGAGGAGCTGGTGAAGAAGTACATGGAGGGCGGCGACATGTTCGTGCACGCGGACGTGCACGGCGCCTCGGTGGTCATCGTCAAAGGCCGGACCGAACGAATGGACGAGGCAGCAATCTTCGCCGCTTCCTATTCCGGCGCCTGGAAGAGCGGGCATTTCTCCGCAGACGTCTATGCGGTCTCTCCAGGCCAGGTGAGCAAGACCCCGGAGGCGGGGGAATATGTCAGCCGCGGCTCCTTCATCATCCGGGGGGAGAGGACCTACTACCGGAACGTCCCGCTCGGCGTGGCCATCGGACTGCAGCTACAGCCCGAGGTGGGAGTCATCGGAGGTCCAACTGAAGCGGTCAGGACCCGCACCTCGCTCCTGGTGGAGCTTCGCCCCGGCACCTACGAACCGAACGATACCGCCAAAAAAGTTCTCCGCATCCTTCGCGAGCGTCTTCCCCCTGCCGACCAGCAGGCAAAGAAAGGAGTGCTCAACACCGAGTCGGTCGCTGGATTCGTGCCTCCCGGCGGGTCCGATATCCTGGAGGAGGCATGAAGGCAGAGTTTGGGGAACTTCAGCGGTCTTTTGGGGAGGCCCGGCTATTCCCCGAGAGCCTGGACGACCTCTGGCACCTGGAGCACCTCATCGCCCCGGGTGACCTCGTGTTTGCCACGACGCTCCGGACCGTGGATTCACCCCAGGACAAGATCCGGCCCGAAAAACTGGAGAAGAAGCCTGTCCGGCTTGGGATCCGGGTGGAACGGGTGGAGCTTCACAGGTTCGCCAACCGCCTCCGCCTGACAGGGATGATCGAACAGGGGATGGATACCGGCGCCCACCACACCCTCAACATCGAGCCGGGATACGAGATCTCGGTGATCAAGAGATGGAGATCGCTCGAACTCGAACGGATCGACCGGGCGGTGAAGGCCTCGGTTCACGAGGCGGTCCATATTCTCACCATCGAAGATGGGGAGGCGGAGCTCTTCCGGATGCGGCAATACGGTCCTGAGGGTGTGGTCACTCTCGTCACAGGCAGCGGGAAGGGGGCGGAGACCGATACCAAGCCTGCCTTCTTCGGACGAATCGCAGGGTACCTGACCGAATTAAAGGGACCTCTCGTCATTGCAGGCCCCGGGTTCATCAAGGATGACTTTGCCCGCTTTCTCCATTCCCACCTGCCTGAGGTCTCCGCCAGGAGCCTGGTCGTAGAAACACGGCGGATCGGGGCGGGGGCTGTGCAGGAGGTGATCGGCCTTGGAGTCCTGGAACGGATTCACCAGGACGTGCAGCTCGGGAATGAGGTGCGCCTCATGGACGAACTCCTTCTCCGCATCTCCAAGGACCTCCCGGTCGCGTATGGACGGGGGGAAGTCCAGAAGGCAATCGACTTCGGGGCAGTGGAGGAGCTCATGGTCTCGGATTCCCTGATCCGGGACGAAGCGATCGTTCACCTGCTGGACCGGGCAGAACTCCAGAATTCAAGGATCGTTGTCCTTTCCTCAACCTTCGATCCGGGTGCGCAGCTCGAAGCGCTTGGAGGGATTGCGGCGCTGCTGCGGTACAGGATCCAGTAACCGGCCCGAGCGATTTCTGTCCCTGCCCCTCCTGGCGGGGCGCCCCCGCGGTGGGTGATTGCCCTGATTGGGCGCCTTCCTGTGCATCCTGCAAAGAGGCTTACGGGAAGATTCCAGCGCATGGGCTCAGTGTACATTGGGGGTGGCGCAAGGATGGATCCCGATCCCTCCTGCCTGAAAATTCGCAGCGTCCCCAGGCTCGCTCCGGAATGATCTCCAGTTGGGGCGGAACACTTTCAATTAGGGGACCACCGAACCACAATATCCAAAATACACCGGAAATATCTCTTCCCAGCAGAACCTTTTTCATCCACCCTCCTCCATACCCTTTCTATGCTCAGGCATGAATGCGGGTACGAGCTGGAGATCTACTGCAAGAGGTGCGGCGCACCTGTAGTATACAATCAGCGCCTCGGGCTCTACTGCCCGGCCTGCGGTAGAGAGGTCACTATGGTCTGCCACCGGTGTGGAAAGAAGTGGTGACAGTCAAGTCCGGGGTCCTGTTGCGATCCTAAACCCTGCTGCGCACCCATTCGGCGTACTGCTCCCGCAACGCTGCGATCTCATCGGGAGTGAGGTCCTTTTTCCTTGTCCTGTGCAGGTATTCTTCGAGCTGGTTCACGATGCGTTCTGCGACATGGTACTCGTCCACCTCAAGGTATGCCGCCGCTTCCCTCACGCTTATGGCCTCGCCGCACACCGGGCATAGTTTCCACTGCTGGAACCTGTCCACATAGCAAAATGTCCGGCACCCCGCGCAGCGGATGATGAGGTACATCGACAAGGGTGATCTACGCACGCAGGTGTATATATATACCGGCCTTCGTCCGCCACCCTGCGGTGGGTGCCCGCGGGCCTGCCTGGAGCCTCGAGCCTTTTTTTCTCTTCTGCCAGGATTTAAGATCGCCCGGGAAGTGAGGACAAACGGGATTGAGCGGTTTGCCGGCTTCGTTTATGGGGGGGAGAGCAGCAACGGGACCCGGTAGTCGCATTCCACCTCTGCCCCGTCGAATGGTCATGACGGAATCGATTTTAGCGGGGCGAAACAAATTCCGGAAGGTAAAAAAAATATTACAGGAAGGGTCAGTAGATCAGATTCAGCACAAGGATAAAGACACCGATCGCTGCGGACGCCACGATCACGGCATAGGGGCTTATATGAACCGCCCTCTTATCATCACTTTCGTAATAGTTGACCAGGCCTGCAGACGAGATCAACCTTCCACCCTGCTTCTTTGCCATACCAAAAATATTTCTCATTCTCCATATATAAAACGCTGTCAGCAACCATGTCCGCCGGTGAGATGCTCGTCGAGGGGATCGCGCTCCTCGGAGATGACCTTCTGGAACGCCCTGTCACCCTGGCAGTGCAGGACGGCAGGATCCACCGGATCGAGGAATTGTCCGCCATACCCCCGGGCGCGCCCTGGATCTGCCCGGCACTTTTCAATGCCCACACCCATGTAGGAGACAGCCTTGCCATGGATATTGCCGCACAGGGAAGCCTGGAAGACCTTGTCACTCCGCCCAGTGGCCTGAAACACCGCATCCTTGCGGACGCACCCCGCGGGACACTCGTCCGGGGAATGCGGGCGACCGTTAAGGATATGATTCGGTCCGGAACCGCAGGATTCGCCGATTTCCGTGAAGGGGGGCGATCCGGTGTGGAAGCCCTCCTTTCCGCAGCCGGGGGGCTCTCATGCGCCCCGGTCATCTTCGGGCGCGAGGGCGGGGAACTCCACGGGCATGGTTTGGGCGTGAGCAGCACGCGGGATGTGCCCGGGCTCGAAGAGAAAGTCTCCGCCGCGAGGGACGCAGGAAAGCTGATAGCATTCCATGCCGGGGAGCGTGACTCGTCCGATGTCGATTCCGCCCTGGCGTTCGATCCCGATCTCCTGATCCATTGCACCCATGCCAACACCCGCCAGTTACGCGAGTGCGCGGAGCGATCCATTCCCATCGCCGTCTGCCCGCGTGCGAACTGGCGGCTGAAGGTCGCACGTTCGGCCGCAACTCCCCCCATACGGCGCATGCACGAGCTGGGATGCAGTGTCCTCCTCGGAACCGACAATGTCATGTTTGTTCAGCCCGACCTGTGGCGTGAACTCTCATTCCTTTACACGGTCTACGGGACGAATCCCTGCGACGCGCTCCGATCTGCTGTTGCTGGTTCAGAGTTTTTATCCCGTCCTTTTTTTATAAAAGAGGGAAATTACGCGAATTTCCTCCTCCTCGACTGCTCGCGCTCCAGCCTGTCTCTCAGCCGCAGCCTGCAAACAAGCCTTGTAAATCGGGCCGGTCCGGAGAATATCGTGAGAAAGGTTTTAAATTTAGGATAGACATTAATATAGGAGACTGTTCTGGGAGATATTATGTTCGAGCAGATACTGGTAGCCATAGACGGATCAAAGATAGGGCAGAGGGCGCTGGAGATCGCACTGGAAGAGGCCCGTGTGTGGAAGGCCAGGGTCCATGTCGTGTACGTGGTAGAGACCGGGCTCTTTTCTTCGCTTCCCATGGACAGCACCTGGGAAATTATGTACAGCATGCTGGAGAAGGAGGGACAGGACGTCCTTGCTGCCGCCAAACAGTCCGCAGAGGCAAAAGGAGTGACCATGGAGGTGCATGTACGCCAGGGTCATGCCGGCAACGAGATCGTCAAGGCATGCTCCGAATACAATGCGGACCTCGTGATCGTGGGCTCCCACGGCAAGAGCGAGGTGGACCGGCTCCTCCTCGGAAGCGTGAGTTCCTTTGTCGTATCCAACAGCAAAGTGGCTGTCCTGGTGGTGAGACCATCCCGGAAATGAACGTCGCAGACTTCATGACCTCCGACGTGGTTTCCGTCGAGATCCCTGGAAACCGGGAGGACGTGCTTAAGATCCTTAAACGCACAGGGATTTCCGGAGTCCCGGTGCTGAAGAACAATAAGCTCGTAGGCATCATCACCAGAAAAGATCTTCTCCGTAAGTCCGAAGAGACCCAGTTAGGGCTCCTCATGACCGGAGACCCTGTCACAATAAAATCCGATGCCACGGTTCAGGAGGCTGCGGAACTTTTAATCAAGGAAAATGTCCGCAGATTGCCGGTGATGGAGGACGATCGACTGGTCGGGCTCCTCTCGGTCGCAGACCTCATCGCAGCCATCGCCCAGCAGCGGATCAAGGAAGAGATCAAGGAGAGATATATCAGCCAGACCTTCGCCATCTGGGAGGAGACCCCCCTTCCCCTTGTGGGGAGGATCATGGAGATCTCGGGCTTTGATGCGATACCCATCCTGGATGCCGAGAGCAAACTGCAGGGGATCATCTCGGAACGCGACCTTATCCGTCACTCATCCATCGAGGATATGGTGGAGGTGAGCGACTTTTCCAACGGGACCGATGACGACGAATGGACATGGGAGAGCATCCGCGACATGCATACCATCAGTTACGGGATCTCCAAGATCCAGCTCCCGGACCGGCCCGTGAAGACCGCGATGGTCAAGAATGTCATCTCAGTTCCCCTCAACGCCGAGGTGAGCGAATGTGCCCTGAAGATGAAACGGGCACGGGTGGACCAGCTGCCGGTGATCAACGGGGACAAGAAACTGGTAGCCATGCTCTTTGACCGGGACCTGATCAAAGCACTCTGCAGGAATGCGGCATAATAAAAACTTTTAAATTTTGAAAACACATTCTATAACCTGAAGCGCTTTTGAGCATTTTTGGCGTTTTGTAAATATTTTAAGGTGTTTGTATGAACCAACAGTATCAGGAGTCCCTCAAGGGAACCACCACGGCAGGTCTGGTATTCGAAGAAGGGGTAATCCTCGCTTCCGAGATGAGGGCCACCATGGGATACATGATTGCCACCAAGAAGGCAAAGAAGATCTATCAGATAGCGGACCGTATCGGCATGACCACCGCGGGAGGCGTGGGCGACGCACAGCAGCTTGCCAGGTTGATGACCGTGGAGTGCAGCCTCTACGAGATCCGTCGCGGCAGGCCGATGACGGTGGGAGCCGCAGCCACACTGCTTTCCAATATCCTGAACAACAACCGCTATTATCCCTATTACGTTCAGCTTCTGGTCGGTGGTGTCGACGAACGCGGTCCGAACCTCTTTGCGGTCGACGCACTGGGAGGCGCATCCAGGGAAGAGGAGCTGGTAGCCACGGGATCGGGATCTCCCATGGCGTACGGCGTGCTGGAGGACCGGTATCGAAAGGGAATGAAGGAAGAAGAGGCCGTAGCCCTGGCCGTGAGGGGTGTCAGGGCGGCGATCAAGAGAGACGCCGGATCCGGGGAAGGGATCCACGTCGTGGTGATCACGAAGGATAGTTACCGTGAGATTACGGATCAGGAAATCACCGAGAAATACGCAACTATCCCTGCATAATCTTTTTTAGGACGATTTTAATGCTGATCGAAGAGAGGCTACAGGAGCTTAAGAATAAGATAAACGGGAAAGTCCCTGCCGGGATTACCGTCTCCCAGGTGGAGTTTGAGGGGCCGGAGCTGGTCCTTTATACCGACGATCCCAAAAAATTTGCAGACCAGGCAGATCTCATCAAGATCCTGGCCCGGGACCTGCGCAAGCGGATCGTAGTACGACCCAATGTACTGGAAGACCCCGACAAGGCGCTCCAGGACATCCGGGCTGTGGTCGCAGAGAATGCCGGGATCACGGATATTTACTTTGATGCAGACACCGGCGAAGTCCTGATCGAAGCAGAAAAGCCCGGTGTGGTGATCGGCAAGAACGGGGCCACGCTCCGCGAGATCACGAAGCACATCGGATGGACGCCGAAGGTCGTGCGCACACCTCCCATCGAGAGCACGACGGTCAAACAGATACGACAGTACCTCCGTTCCGTCAATGAGGAACGGAAAACCTTCCTGCGCACGATTGGGCGCCGGATCCACCGCGATGTGATCGCCAGGGACCAGTGGGTGCGTGTCACCATGCTCGGCTGCTGCCGCGAGGTGGGGAGGGCCGCATTCCTCCTCACGACCCCCGAGTCCCGCGTTCTGATCGACTGCGGGGAGAAGCCGGACAACAGCAACAGCACGCCTTACCTGTATGTCCCGGAGATCCATCCCCTTTCCCAGCTGGACGCGGTAGTTCTTACCCATGCCCACCTGGACCACTGCGCCCTGGTGCCGCTTCTGTACAAATACGGCTATGACGGTCCTGTATACAGCACTCCTCCCACCCGCGACCTTTCCGCAATGCTGCAGCTGGACTACCTTGATGTCGTATCCAAGGAAGACAGGAAGATTCCGTACAGTTCCCACGAAGTGAAAAATTATATCAAGCACTCCATCACGCTGAATTACGGAAGCGTCACCGACATCGCCCCGGACATCAAGCTTACCTTCCACAACGCCGGCCATATCCTGGGGTCTGCCGTCGCCCACTTCCACATTGGCGACGGGCTGTACAATATCGCATTTACCGGGGATTTCAACTTCAGTAAGAGCCGTCTCTTCAACCCGGCCACCAACATCTTCCCCAGGCTCGAAGCCCTGGTGATGGAGAGCACCTACGGAGGGAGCAACGACGTGCAGCCTCTCCGGGGCGAAGCGGAGGAGAAACTCTACGAGACGGTGAACACCATCCTGCGAAGGGGAGGCAAGGTCATCATTCCCGCCTTTGCGGTGGGCAGATCCCAGGAAGTGATGCTTGCCCTTGAGGAGGGGATCCGCCGGGAGAAGATCCCGAACGTGAAGATCTACCTGGACGGAATGATCAGGGAGGCCACTGCGATCCACACCACCTATCCGGAATATTTAAACAGCGATCTTCGGAACCAGATCTTCAAGGAGGGCCTAAACCCGTTCCTCGCAGAATGTTTCGTCCAGGTGGATTCCTCCGAGCTCCGCGAGAAAGTGATCAACGGGGATCCCTGCGTGATCCTCACGACATCCGGGATGCTGAACGGGGGGCCGGTGATGGAGTACCTGAGTAACCTGGCACAGGACGAACGCAACGCCCTGGTATTCGTGGGATACCAGGCCGATGGGACACTCGGGCGGCGCATCCAGAAAGGCTGGCGCGAAGTGCCTATCGGGCGGCGGGAGACCATCGTGATCAACCTGGAAATCGTGACCATCGACGGGTTCTCCGGGCACTCGGACCGGAAACAGCTGATGAGTTACATTGCCCACATCCAGCCCCGCCCCGAGAAGATCTTCACGGTGCACGGGGACGAGAACAGCACCATCGACCTTGCCAGCTCCCTTTACAAACGCTATCATATCGAGACGCACTCCCCCATGAACCTGGAGACGTACCGGATGGTATGAGAGCCCGCCTCCCGGTTCTTTTCGGGGTATTCGGGGTGATGGCGCTCTCGAACGCCATCGTTCCCGTTCTCCCTCTGCTCGCGGAAGGGGCAACCGTCCAGGGTGCGATCTATTCGGCCTATTTTCTCGGAGCCCTCCTCCTTGTTCTCCCCGCAGGATTCCTTGCCGATCGGATCGGTGAACGGCCACTGATCCGGGCAGGCCTCCTTCTGACCCTGGGAAGCGGCCTTGCCCTGTGCTTCGCCGACTCCCCCGTATTGATCCTTTCAGCCCGGCTGGTGGAGGGATTCGCAGCGGGCCTCTTTGTTCCCGCTTCCCTGGCCCTGCTGAACTCGAGACCCGACCACGATCGGATGAGCGGTTATTTCATGGCGCTCCTCAACCTGGGGCTGGTCAGCGGACTGGTAGCGGCTGGTTTCCTCGTCCGCATGAGCGGTAACGAGTACGCCGGAGTCATCGCCTTTACGGGATTCTGTCTGGTTCCCTTCGCCCTTTCCATATTCATGCCGGAGAAGGTCCCGTCCCGAACACTTCCCCCCGAATCCCGGAAGGAGTCCTTCTTCCGGATCTCTCACCTTCTCTCGAATTACTTCTGGCTCTGGCTCTCGGCTGTGGTGCTGATCGGGATCACAGGGGCTCTTACTGCACACTATCCCGAATATACCGACCTTCCACCGGACCTCATCTCCGTCCAGATCGCAGCCATGTCGGTTGCGACCGCAGTCGCCATCCTGCTCACCTCGCACAGCCGCTTCGATCCGGTGGCCCTCATCCGCATCGCTTCCGTTGCCATGGCGGCAGGGGTCCTCCTGGTCATCGTTTCCCCCTGGGGATTCCTTGTCGTCGGGTGGCTTGCAGGCATGGTCATGGTCGCCCAGCTCTCCTTCCTGGCGATTGCCGAACCCAGGCAGGGACTTGTGATGGGGCTCTTTTCCACGGCCAGCTACGGAGGAATGGCTCTCCTCCCGTTCATCGCAGGAGTCCTGGTCGAAGGGTTCGGTTTTCTCCCTGCCTTCTGCGCATTGGCTGCCTCCACCCTTCTCATCGCAGCGACCATCGGGCGCTGCCGGTGCAGGGCTGCGGTGTGATCTGAGCCGGTCTCTCAATAGTCCCTATCCAGCAGGTTGATCCGCCGCGGGGGCGCCCCGCGGGGGCGGCGGGGGTCATCGTGTGGGGGATTCCCGGAAAACGTAACAATAGGCCCACTGCAGGTGGCCCCGGGGTTCGAAGGGGCGGAGCCCCTCGCGGTATTCGCGGGGGCGGCGGGGTGCATCGTGTCAGGTGTGTGGGGGTGACAACTTCCATATATGCAGCGCTTTCTGATCAACTAGATCATCATATAACGCTCTCAGGACCCTGAAGCCCCCACCACATTGGCAGCCTTGCATTGCGGGTCATCTCCCTGGAACATGTCAGGCATCCGCAGGTGAACCAGTGTGGGAGGGAGGAACACCTGTCGACCGGGTAAAGATTGATGTAGTCCTTCCACCAAGAACCTGCCCATGGTTTGGTATTTCGATCTCCCCTACTGGGACCCGTACCTGGTGGGAGTAGGCATCGGGCTCCTCGTATGCCTGGCATTTCTCCTCTCCGATAGGCCGATCGGATGCTCCACCGCGTTTGTGAAAATCCGGGGCCTGATCGAAAAATTGATCAGGGGTCCGAAGGTGGAGGCCATGGAGTATTATCGCCAGATACCCCCGAGGGTCGACTGGCAGTTCATGATCGTGCCCGGCATCATGATCGGTGCGTTTTTCTCATCCGTACTGGGAGGGACCTTCAGCCCCGGCTGGATCCCTCCCCTGTGGCAGCAGACCTTCGGGGGAACTATCTACCTGCGGGTCCTGGTCGCACTGCTCGGGGGGATATTCCTTGCAATGGGAGCAAGGTGGGCGGGCGGCTGCACCAGCGGGCACGGGATCAGCGGATCGCTCCAGCTCTCGGTCGCAAGCATCGTCTCGGCCGCCTGCTTCTTTGCCGGGGGGATCCTGACCGCGATGGTGCTGATCCATGTCATCGGGTGAGGGGGGACCATGAACCTTACAATCCTGCGGAAGAACGAGAGGGCGCAGGTCGTTCTCGGTCTCCTCATCGGTATCGCCTTCGGTTTCCTCCTCCAGAAGGGACAGGTCACCTCGTATGACGTGATCATGGGGCAACTCCTGCTCATCGACTTCACCGTGGTAAAGGTCATGGGGTCTGCGATCCTCACCGGGATGATCGGATTCTATCTTCTCAGGAACAGGGGACTTGTCCAGCGCCATGTCCGGACCGGGTCGTGGGGATCGAACGTAATCGGTGGTCTAATCTTCGGACTCGGGTTCGGGCTGCTTGGGTACTGCCCGGGGACCGTCGCGGGTGCGGTGGGGCAGGGAAGCCTGGATGCCCTCTTCGGCGGGGTGATCGGGCTACTCATCGGGGCAGGGATCTTCGCCAGGGTATATCCCGTCCTCTCGAAGAAGATCCTCAACCGGGGCGCCTTCAAGTCCACGCTGATCCCTGACCTACTTCACGTCCAGGAGCAGACCGCAGTCGTGCTCATGGCGATCGGGATCGTGGTTGTCCTCGGCGGACTGGAGATCCTGGGGTTCTGAAAAAGGGGGTTCTTTCGGTCGGTCCTCAAGGAATGCCGGGTACAGAGGGGATATTACGGACCGAAGAGGTCCCGGATCCCTTCGGCAAGCCGGTACACCGTTGCCCTCCCTTCCTTTTCCCGCACCACGATTTCCTCTTTTGTGAGTTTTTTCATATGCCACGAGATCCCCGACGTTGAAATACCCACATGTAATGCAAGGTCGTTCCTCGTGCAGGCATATTTTTCCCGGAGCCTCCGGAGAATGAGGTTCCGTGTCGGGCTGCGGAGATTCTTTATGACCCTCTGTTCGAGAGGACTAAAAATCCGCATTCCGGGGAAGATCGCAATCCCTTCCGCAGATCCTATCTGGGAGACCATACCCCTTATGGATAATTTGTCCAAGTGGTACCGGAGCGCCCCGGTTGATATCCCTGATTTCCGAGCCAGTTCACGAAACCCGATCCCGGGATTCGCCGTAATACAGCGAAGAATACTCCTCCTCGAGCGGTTCTCGAAAAGTTCTCTCCGGGAAGTGTTCCGGATCCCGAGGGGGAGTAGAAAGGAGAAGGACGACAGTTCGGTTCTTGTAGGGATAACCGGCCCTATCCTATCCTGCCCTTCATCGAAAGGTGATAGAATTCCGATTCCGGTAATCGAAAGTGCTACTACAAAAAGGGAGATCCAAAGAACGACTCCCATCCTTTTTGCCGTTGAATTCCAGGCCATCCGAGATCATCTCTTATGCATATCATCCTGTCATTCACCTCGGGCGCTTCACCTCGATGGGAAGCATTCACACCAACGGAATTATACATCGTACCGGATATTAAAGCATCGGATCCCCTGATCAGGGCCATGAACGGGAGAACAATTCTGGAGAAGACAGAAGACAGATCCTTCAATCTTACAATAAATCATCAATCTGGAAACGATCGTACCACAAAATTTATTTTAATTGCAATATATTGATCTCCCATGGACATCCGATGGATGTCCTCAAGGGATGGCTGTTGCGCAGAGCTGACCTGAATGCAGAATCTCCCCACAATTCTGGAGCCCGTTTTGTTCGAGAATGTTCTGCTCCTGCCGTCCGGACATTGTCAGGGAAGAAAGGGGAGAGAGGTACCCCCGATACATTGGTACTTCCCCGATCCCTTCCCTGCAGGAAAGGAGTGTTTCATATGATGAAACCAAATAAAATAATCGTTCCAATACAACGAAAACACTTACTGGCGTTATTCATTGTACTGATTGGCGTGGTGTTGATCCCAGTGTCGGGAGCAAGCGGTACGTCTATTTCTCTCGGCCCGGAATCATGGATAGTCCTTGATCACTACGACTACCAACAATGGTGGATCAGCCCGGAAGGAAATATTTACGTAACCGAAGACCCCCCCTACGCCTTCTACGAATGGTACGAACGCATCACTGGGAGCCCCTACCCTGACATTCCACAGGAAGGTCTTCCGGATAAGATTGATCCGGTCCCCTTTGCCGGGCCCGAGGAAGTGCCCGTCACGAAACTGCCCCCTTCAGGAGGCTGGGAATACTGTGAGATAACGGAACTTCCGGACGGCTCAATCGACTACACCGACGGGGTGAAGGAGCACCTCGGCAACCTCGGGTACAGGACCACCTACGCACCAGGTAAGGGCACCGGCGTAGACCTCTCCCTCGGCAGGAGCAGGCATAATAACAGCCAGTCGTGTTACCTTGCCGGGTTCAGCCAAGAAGGTATCCCGCTTGCGTACAGGATCACCCGCGAGAACGCCAGGGAGTGGCACTGCTATCAGGGCGACAAGTACCTTCAGGATATCTTCTCTCTGCTCGTGGCACACGATGCATTCGATCCTTCGGAAGTCCCCTTATCGCAGCGTAATCCCGGAGGACCGTCCTTCCCGGCTCCCCTGCCATCGCAACTCCCTCCGATCTATTCGGGCCTCGTTATCAAGGACGGCACCCTTGACTGGACCGATCTGATGAAACTGCATCTCAGACAACTAGGGTTCAGCCCCGTCTTCTCGAATGCGACCGATCTATCGTTCAACAGGACCATAGCCGATGGGATCGACACCGTGATCCTCCAGGGCACCGGCGAGGACGGGACAACGCTGACGTACGTGATTTCACGAACCGTCGGGGGCGAATGGTCCTGCGAGCAGGGCAAACCCTTCCTGAATGACGTCCTCATGTTGTGCCTTGGTATGAGCGTTCTTACTAGCGAGGAGGCGTTCGTCTATATCCCCTCGGACCTTTCCCAGGGAGATTCCCGCTTTGAGGGAATTGACAGGTTCTCACACGACCCGTTCTCCAGAATCCCGCTTAACCTTACCGATATAAGGTCTACCGCACCCGCGGGTTTAATCGAACCTGTCACGAGTCCCTTGATGAACAGTTCCCTCATGAACGAACGGTCATCAATCCTTTCGGCAGGGCGGTCACTGATCGAACGCAACGGTCAATTACAGATGAAGGGAGAAAGGACTATTTCTCCACCCAGCTCCTTCAGGGAAGTCACCTCTGATAGACGGGCTGCAGGACGAGGGAGATGACTACCCCCCTCTTTCATACCTGTGGAACCTCGAAAAGAGGACTTTGGTCCATGATTTCAATAAGGCGAACCACATCCATTTTCTTGGAAGTGACCCTGTTGGTCTGGATCTCCTGTATCCCAGTCGCAGGATTGCATGTCTGGAATGTGAACGACCCTGACAGCTGTCCGCTTGAAGCGGAGATCGGGGAGCCGATCATCATCATCGGAGATCCCCCTTCTGCGGAACGGTATATTACAGATCCCTACAATGCAACCGGGGAACAGAAACAACTGGTCAGCGAGTTGTGGGGGAGCGAGATCACGATGGGGGAATTCCTGAGAATTGTCTACCCTCATCTCTGGGATGGCCTTTCACCGGAAGAACAGCTCATGTACGACAGTTATATGAAAGCTTGGGAGGATCTGGACCCAGTCCCTCTTCCACCCTGGCATGAACCGGGCGAAACGGTTGTTTCTTCCACCGGTAGCAGTAATTCCTTCATGGAGTACAGACTGGAAACCAGGGGATACGCCCTATTAAGGCTGCTGGAAACAGTATCAGGGGATGGAGAGATGATCGACGGCGGGATGTCGGAAGAAGGATTGGAGATGTCAGATTTCACCTGCCTGTCAAGAATCGAGGAGTTTTCCTCGAGTTGCTCCTCAGTCGGGGATTCTTCCCGCGGAGCAGATTTCAGTGATCGGGGATCTTTCCGGTCCCTGCCCGGGACGATTGTCCCGGAGAAGTCACTGTCATCGATTAGAGATGTCCCAACAGTGCCCGCGATTACGGGATCCAGGTAAGAGCGAGGAACTTCCCCCAATAGGTATTCTTTCTTAACAAACGCGAACTGGAAACGATCGTACCACAAAATCTATTTTAATCAAAATATACTAATCCACAAGGACATCGGACCGGTGTCCCTTACGGGCCGGCCGATAACGCAGATTGAATCACCGGCCCGCAAGACGCCTGACGGCATATCCAAGTTATCCGTCATTATGGATTAACCAATCGGTCATGTCGTCGAACACAAGAACGAATAGGTGTCAGACCATGACTATAACGAAAAGATATTTTACCTGTATTGCGGGCATTTTATTGATCTGCCTGCTTGCAGGCGGAACCGCAAGCGCATACGACCCGGATGCAGCCTGTGCGAGCCTGAAAGAGGTCATCGCAGGGAGCGGCGACCTTACAGCACTTGAACTTGTATATGACTATTCCGACGGTGCTACCAGCTGTCTGAAAGTCTGGACCGAAAGCTGCCCCAATGCAGGGGAAGAGATGGTAACGGACTTGCAGGAAGCATTCAAACAAAATGCAGCCAAGAAACGGGATTTTTCCAGGGTTGTATTCACTGCTGTTGCAGGGAAGGAAAGGACCTCATATGAGCTCTCACCCAAAACAAGCACATTCGTGATGCTCCCGGAGGCAGTGAAGTTCCCGTTGGATATTGCCGAGTTTGAAGATATCGTTGAGGATGAAATTGAACCGGGTAATCTGGTGAGATATAATCCGAAATACTTATTCGATGTGATCCCTGAGGGGGGTTCATATTACACGCAATATGCGTACTCATATACCGATCCCGTGGCGTATTACCCCTTCATGACGGCAGAAACGAGGTTGTTGAAAAAAATCGGGCTCCGGTGGCAGATGCATCGTGTTACATCAATTACCGATAGTTATGTCCATGATATTGAGGCAAGAGATCCGAACTTTGCACTTACGTCAGGAGAGTATCGTCACAGAGCCCATTATTCAGGGGTACGGGATGATTACAGCTCCTATTCGGATGATAAGATAGGAGAACAGTTCACCGTCTGACAAATTCTCGGAGTGATATTATCGACTCGGACTGTGAATTGTGAAACTTGCTGATATGGCACGATCTGTAAATGATCGTGGCCATAAAACATTTATTCTACGAATTCTGATGAGAAAACAAGATGACAAAATGATGGTGATTTCCACTATTAAAGGAAACTGCAAATTGAGGCGAGATGTCCTGATATCCAGAGTGCAAATGAACCAGAGGGAAGAAAATGATACTTAAAAATTTCCAACTCCTTGTATTCATTGTCTTGATAGCCCTTATCGTTGGTCCTGTATATGCGGAAACAGAGGAATTGAGGAAACACATTCGCGTATGGGACAATATCAATGATCCTACCGGAGAGACTTACTATGACTGGAATTGGTATATGGACAAATACGAATTGGAATTATATCAATACTACCGAATCGTGCACACCCTTACAGGGTGGAATATACCTCTCCTTGAGTACCTTGAGGTAGTCAGCCCTGAAGACCTGGCGACCATGCCACCCGAAATGTATGAGCTGTTGTTTAATATGGGGCATATTACGCCTCGTATTACGCCTTTATTTGACGATGGATATGGATCATCTTCCAATTCGGAAACAACCTGGTGGAGTGTGAGCCGCTATCATATCTGGGTTAGTCCGGATGGAGAGGCCTTCAATGGCGACCTGCCGCCCTACCAGTGGTTAGTCTGGAAAGGATGGGAAGAATATGCAGACCATCTCCCTGCCCCCCCGGAAGGTGCACCCTTCCAGGCGCCGGAATATAAGGGCACCCCGAGGAACACCCTACCCTTTGCAAGAATGGATACACGCGGTTTTTATAATATTGATTACGAGATAGAAAATCCCTGTCCTGATGCTATTATCGATCCCATCGATCTCAGCGAATGGGACTGGACCCCTGAGATGAAGGAACACCTGGCCAATCTCGGCCTCGACACCGACATGGGCAAAACCCGGCTCGGGTACGAGAAGTCCGGGACGACCCTCACTATGGTGGGGATGACCCCCTCCGGGACCATGAAGGAATGGACCCTGAAGTTATCGAAGGGTGCGTGGACCTGCGACTCGGCGAGTGCGGAGAAGCTGGAGGACATGCTCGTCATCCTGGGGAGGATCGATGCGATCTCCGGGACTGCCCTCGCGACCCCTGTTCCTGCTGTGACCGGGATGAATTCACTGACCTCAACAAAGAGCCTGAAGCTGAACAAGCTGAGCACGAGTGCCCCCCTCAAGGGAGTGAACTTCAGCACCATGCAGGACAGCAGCCTCCTATCCGGTAAATCCACAACGGTATCGACTTTGGAGAGGAGCGGGATGTTGTCCGGGTCCGGGACCATGATGCAAGAGAGGTCGCCCGCATCGGCGAGGACTGTTCAGGTCTCTCCGAAGGTGCGTAAGGCTGCAGGATCCGCATGAGCGGCACCCGAAAAATCCAGGAATATTGTCCCGGAAATCCATTCTTTTTACTGTGAGAATGCCTTTTTGGCATATTCATCCAGTGCATATGATTGTGTCTTGAAAGAGAATCATGTATTCTTTTTACAAAACGCGACCTGGAAACGATCGTACCACAAAATTTATTTAAATCGAATTATATTGATCGCCTCAGGCATCTCATGGGATGCCGCCCTGGCCGGTGAACAATGTACCGGTATGGGAACGCACTGCGGTATACCGGGGTCTTCCGGCCCGGCGGATCAACGCCCGGTATGCCGCCAACGCGCTATCGATTAACAAAGGTGCTGAAAAATGACTCATTCCATAAGATTCTTCCTCGTTACGGGCTTTGTCCTGATCAGCCTGCTCGCGGTCGGCACGGTGGGTGCGTACAACGCAGATCCCGCCTGCGCGAGCCTGATGGAGGTCCTCAACGGAACCCCCCGCATGTCTGCGATCGAACTGGTCCATACCTATACCGACGGCCTCTCGTTCGGCCAGTTCAAACTCTGGACCGAACATGTCCTTTCGCCAAAAGAAGGTATGAGCAGGGAGCTGCGCTCCCTGATCGAATCGGACGGGGAGGACGGAAAATACCTGAAGTGGATCATTCTTTCGACCGTTTCGGGTAACCGCCGGATTTCGTATGTTCTCGTCCCCGAAACCAATACCTTCGAGAAACTTCCTTTCCCCATCGATTTCCCAACAGTCTCGCCCCAGATCGGCACCCCTGCAAATAATCCCGCACAGGAGATCGACAGGATTGTCCAGGATTATCTTTCCAGATCCGGCGCCAGCGCCATGCTCACGCAGATCACCCGGAACCGGACGGAGAATGCAAGTTCCCTCATCGGAACAGGCACCAATGCCTCACTGATCCAATACTACTCCAACCGGACATCCCTCCGGTCAGCCCTGCCGGTTGCGGGGCGATTCAACCGGACACTTCCGTCAAGGCCGTCGGTCAACATAAGTCGGCCTTGAGAAGATCCCCCCCGAACAAATGTAAATGCGACCCTGAATTCAGAGAACATGAAGGAGATATTCCGGGCCTGGTCCCGATGACTGCGGTATTCCTCGGACAGGAGGGGTCGTGGACCCCTCCTTGCACCACCCCAAATTTGCGATAGGTCCCGGCCCTGGGCTCCTCTTTTTCAGATGGATTAGCCCCCGAACGGGCTTTGTTCCGTCGGTTTGGCCACCCTACATTGCGATGGCCCGGGAGTGCTTGGAACATTTTGCACAGTCCATTTTTCAAAAAAAACAGAATGTTTGGCGCCACCGGACTTGCCGCGAAGGCTCCGCCTTTCGAAA
>DAEV01000065.1 GCA_002509495.1 Methanolinea sp. UBA473
ATCGGTGTTTTTCGAAATCCTCTAAAAATATTTCCGGATAAAAAATAAAGATGAACTGACTGGCTGAAATGGCTACCGTCGCTCCGGTCCATCACGTCTTGGATGTTCTCATTGGCGTTCCGGAACTTTTCCTTGCTCTCCGCAACGCATCTTCAGCCTTTATACGGTCGGTTATATCCCGCAGGATCCCCGACACTCCCACCACGGATCCTGACACGTCCAGGATCGGTGTGCCGTTGTCCTCCAGCCAGATAATATTCCCGGCCGAATCTTTTGCCCGGAAAACCGTTCTTGTTGCCTGATGGGTCAGGACAGTGGTGTTAAAATCATCGAGAACTTTATGCAGGTCCTCTTCCAAGATAATGTCTCCGATGGGATGCGAGAGGAAATCTTCAGGGATATACCCGTACCTCGCGATTTGGGGGCTGATATAGGTGAGGATCCCCTGCAGATCCGTAGTATAAATGATATCGTTGGTATTATTTGCGAGCATGCGATATTTTTCCTCGGATTCACGAAGTGCCGCTTCATTCTTTTTCATATCCGTGATATCTTCGAGGGTTTCTACCGCTCCGACAACCGCCCCCTCCGCATCCAGGAGCGGAGCCGCGGTAAAATAGAGCCAGATGCCATTCTTCCCCATCTTCGGGAAGAAGTCCGTCGCTTCGTAGGCACCCTCCACATATCTTGACCTGTTGAACTTCCCGCGATACCATTCAGGGATCTTCCCGATGGCATTGTCCACCAGCAGGTCCGCAAGGACCGGGCGTGCGTCCGGGTAGAACGCTTTCCAGGTCATCGTCGTGCCGAGGACTTCCTCTGCCGTCACCCCGCTGTATTCTTCCAGTGCCCGGTTCCAGCTGATGACACGATGGTCCTTGTCGATGACGAACTGGGGAATTGGGGAGCCATGCACAATCCCCTGCAGCTGCTTCTCGCTCTGCCGAAGCGCCGCTTCGATGGAAGTGCGTTCTGCAATGTCCTCTTCAAGTTCGAGATTGAGGTCCTCAAGGTTCTCTTCCATCTGTTTCCGTTCGGTGATATCCCGGATCGACTCGATGGCACCGATGACTTCCCCCTTTGTTGTATAGAGAGGCGACGCGGTGAACCAGAGATATGCTCCTTTCCCTCCGTAGAGAACAGGGATGAAGATCTCCGAGATCAGTTTATCGTCTTTCCGTTGAATAAACCGGTATTTCCTCGCAAATTCTTCGTCTCTCTTGAGGACGAGGTCAATCAGGATCGGCCGGCGTTCCCGGTAAAACGGGAGTGCATAACAGTAATCGCCCTTTCCCAGCACCTCCTGCCGGGATACTCCGGTCATCTCCTCCATCGCCCGGTTCCATGCAATGACGATCCCTCTGGTGTCGATCGCAAACGTCGCATCAGGAAGAAAATTTATGATATCGGCCATTTTTCGTTCGGATTCACAGAGGTTTTCCTCTGCCTCGTGGCGTTTTACCGACTGAACGATCATATTGTGAAGTTCCGCGAACTGGGCTCTCGGGTCCCCCCCTTTCTGGAGGTAGAACGTGGCACCGTTGTTCAATGCTTCGATGGCGACTGTCTCCCGCCCCCGGCCGGTGAAGATGATGAACAGGATCGAACTGCCCCCGTTGCGCACGTTTTTTAAAAATTCAATGCCGTCCATCCCTGGCATCTGGTAATCCGAGACAATCACATGGAACTGGTTTTTCTGCAGGAACTCTAACGCCGAAGAGGCGGATTCGCAGATTTCCACCCCGATGTCGCCGGTCTGCTCCAGGAATAGTTTGCCGATGTGAAGCAACTCCACCTCATCATCCACCAGCAGGACGGAGATCATGGGAATGAATCAGTGAAGTGATGCACTAACCTGTAAAAATAGTTATTGGTAGGAACATTATTTCCTTCCGTTTCATCGCGGCCCTGATTCCGCAGGGGAAGTCTATCCCCTGGATGTTCGATCGACATGCCCTCGAATGTGAGAGAATCGACGAGATCTTCTCCCTTAGAAAATGCGATATCCAGGGGGCCTTTCGTAGCTCAGGAAACGGCTACTTTCTTCTTCTGATATATTCGTCGATCCTCTTCTGGACGTCGGGAACCTTTTCCTTCGATATAGGCGAATAATGCGACGAGCCGCTCGATTGGCCGGACCAGGTGCCGAAGCCACGCGGATCGTCGACCCATGCCCGACCGTCCCAGGACTGGTAGACCATGGTATCCGGGTCGAACCGGAGGAGCGAAAGTCCGTTGATGTGAACCCTGTATTTCCACATTGTTTCCCTATCAGAGTGTGATGCCACATAAATTAAAAGGCCTTGCAGATACCCTTTTTTAACACGAATCCCCGGACAGGGAATGATTTTTATTTGTTGAACCTGAACACCAGACTATCGACCAGGGAGGATTGCGAGAATGCTGTACGACGTGCCAGGGGACAGGATCGATGACGCAGCCGAGGCAACCGCAGATGCGTTCATAGGCGCATCCGACCCCATCGGGATCTTCATGTTCCGGAACGAACCGAACCATCTCGTCCTGAAGAGGCGGTTCTACCGTTCCCTCGTGACCTCCTGCCCCCCAAACGCGGTAATCCAGGCAACCACTCCAGCCCTGGAAGCGGTTGGCATCTGGTTTCCCCCCGGGATGGATCACTCGGAGGACGTGGACGCGGATCCCTTCTCTCCGGAGGATTTCGTGGACCCCGGAACGATGGAGAGGATGCAGGCAGTCAAAGACGTGATCGATGCGCTGACCGGAAACCTGGGGGCGGAGCCGCAGTGGTACCTCCACCTGGTGGCGGTTCGCCCCGGGTTCAGTGGCCGCGGATATGCCTCGCTCCTCGTAAAACCCATGATGGCCCGGGCTGCCGGGGAGGGGATTCCCTGCACCCTGATCACCCAGACCATGGAGAATGTCCACAAGTACGAGCACTGGGGGTTTCGGGTGGTGAAGGAGATGTCCGTGCCCGGTTCGGGGGAAAAGTTCTGTTCCATGTGCAGGGACTGACCAGGTACCGGCGGTAAAATTGAAAGACCAATCGATATTCCTATCGATCCGTGGATCGGGACCGGGCGAGGGATCATTGAAATCCCCCATTGTCTGCCATTCCCAATCCCTCGATCCGTTTGCTGCACCGGTAGCAGAACCCGGGACCTTTCCGGTCGGTATCCCCGATCCAGCGGGAGAAGTACATCACGCAGCCCGGGTAGTCGCAGTGGGGAAGGCCGAGGGCATGTCCCAGCTCGTGGACCGCCTCGGTCAGGATCCGCCACCGGTATACCTTCGGCTTCGGGGGCATCCCGTAGAACTCGGGCCGGAGCCGGAACGTGGAGATGAGCGCCCTCCCGGTTGTGGCGATGCCGAACACGAAGTTCATCCCGGGAGAGAAGAGATCCACCCCGGTGATGCCCAGGCAGAGCATCGTCCCGTTGCGGATCACCGGGGTTAAATCGGAGAGAAGCCCGTCCGCAAGGTACTGGCTCCGTTCATTCCGGAAGTGACGGGGGGAGAGCGGCAGGGGAGGGAATTCCTCTACTCTGGCCGGAAGAATCGTGGGGAGATCTTCCTTTAACCATGCGATTGTGATCGGATCCACTCCATCGATCGGAACAAGTGCGATCTCCAGTCGCTCTGCCATACGGGGAATAGTGCGTCGATCCGATTTATTTTTTCAGGGGTGCGGGAACAGGCAGCCCGATCGCCGGGAATCCCAAAAAAATTCGCTGGAGGTTCCTGACCTGTTCTCATGCGAATACCCGGGGCAGTTCATCCGAGCCGGTGTACCGTCTTCGAGGAGCATTTTTTCGGAAAAAGAGCGGTATAGGGTATTATTCAAAAAGGATTCTCAATTTGCGTTCAATAAGCGGAGATATGCGGTAGTGACCGGATTCGAACGAACCGCAGGACCAGTAGTTGACCGCCCGCTCAACGTCTTCTTCCGAAATCGCGTACGGTCCGGGCTTAATTACTTCAGTGAGCGACGGCTCTCCGATTCTTCCTCGTGTCCGGCACAGATCGGTCTGCTGGCCGTGTGCATACAGGTAGTAATACCACTCACCGATCAACACATACTTCTCTTCCTCTGCCTGTTCCACCATTCCTCTCAGGCTGTTCCCGATCTCGTTCTCGATCGGATGTTCTGTTCCCTGCCCGACTCTGAGCCAGTGCATTCTCTTTTCCATGTTCACGTTTACCATTTCTTCACCTCAGGACCCCTTGTTCTCCCCTGTCTTGACCTGCCCCCGATCCTCTTCCTCGCGGTAATTGATCGGAGGATTAAAATTCCAGAATCAAAACTGGATGGAAGGAAATAGCTTTCCTAGTATATATAAATGATCTTAACATACATCCCGGCGCTACAATCTTCAAAAACCTTACTCCCCTGGGATCCCGAAGAGAGATGAGGGCGGTCCGGCAATCCTGACCCACCGAACATGGCATATCCAGGGGATAGATCCTCAGGCGGCACCGATGCCTGGTAGAGAATAAAGGATTATTCCGGATAGTGAGGTGGTAGTGGTCCTCGTATCCCCAGTTTGACCAGGCGGTATCCATTGGTGGTCCGTTTGTCGACGACGAGCCGGAACTGGTAGGCTCGACATAATTGTGGCCGTGCAATCCCTAGACATGGTATCGCCGGAAGTGACCTCTCACTCCGTAGGCCTGCAAAGAAGAATCAGGGTGTGTTTTGTGGGTGGTAAGGACAGGGATATCCTTCCCGTCCCCTCAATCCACTTCCCACTCGTTCGTGGAGACGATGTAAGAGGTTGCGATCCGGTGGAGGGATCCCCCGCAATCCGGGCAGAAATACGGGCCTGGCGGAGACGGGGCACAGCAGGAACCGCCGGATTTGAGATAGAATTCACCCCTGCATTTTTCGCATTTGAACCGATCCATGCTTCTATCCAAGGATGGGAGTCCTGATCAACCCTCCGGTTCACCAACCCGGGTCCGGGCATCGGAAGGCACGCCCGGGCGGCCGTCCGCAAAGGCGATTTTGCCCCGATCCGGATCGCCCGTTCCTCTCTTCCGACTGCATTGGTACCAGGGTGAGGCCCGGCCCCGACGCCGCCCGGGCAGGACTCCCGGAGCGAAAAGAGAATGGAATTGCCCTCTCTCACTCTCCTCTGCCGGCCTGCTCCTCAAGGCTCTTGACGTCGATCCCCGGGTGGCGGTACCGCTCGCGACCCTCTGTTTTAGGGCCTGCCTGGATGGCCTTCGTGGGGCACAACTGGATGCAGGCCATGCACTGCTCGCAATGGTGAAGCCAGGTCGGACGGCCTTCCACGATCCGGATATTTTCCACCGGGCAGACACCCGCACAGGTCTTGCAGGAGGTGCAGCGGTCGTCGACGGTGAATTTCCTGTCGGCCTCGTGCACCCCCCGGATGAACTTTTGATACATCAGGCCATGGATGAGGGACGAGAAGGGCGACCAGGATGGTTTCCCGCGGACTCCCCGATTCACCTTATCCGCGATCTCTTCCACCCGGCGGTCGGCTTTCTGAAGGATCTTTGCGATCGTCCTCTCTCCCATGGATCCGTACATCATCACGTAATTTCCGGGCATTCTCACGGAAAAGCCGGCATCGAGCCCCCGTTTGCCGGCCCCGTCGTTCAGGATCCCGTCGAGCTGGCGGAGTGCCGCCGATCCCCCCGATCCGCCCATCGTCATGACGGAGAAGACATATGGCACCCGGGAGAGGTCAAGACGGCCTGCGAAGTCTGCGACGAGAGAGGGAAGGCCGAAGAAGTAGAGCGGGCTTACGATCCCGACCCGGCCTGCCTCCGGGACAACCGGGCCCGGCGTCCTCACTGCGGATGCGATGGGCACGAGTTCGCAGTCCCCGAGCCGGCTGCAGATCCCCTTTGCGACCGCGAGGGAATTCCCGGTGCCGGTGAAGTAGTAAAGGAGAGTTTTCATGAGATTTCCTGGAAGTTTTTGGGAGCCCTCCGGGAAAAGGGTGGCGATGGAGTATCCAGGTGATTCATGGGATACGGCCTAAAAATCCGGCAGCGCGATTATTGACATGGACCCCGAACGAGGCATCCGGCAGGAATCCCGTCCATAGAAACGGCACGGCCCCGATTTTTAGTCGGAAGTCTCGACAAACTCTTTCATCGATCGCCCCAAAGACCTGGTATATCCGGCGCGGGTGAACAGATGGAGAAGAACATCGGCGACGTGGCATCCACCTCCTTCGTCACGCTCTATTGTCACGCGATCGAGACCCAATCGGAACATCCTGTATTGAAGGATCCGAAATCGGTCGAGATCACCACCGAACTAAATAAAACGCTCGCTCAATCGGACGATCCCCTCGACAGGATGCTCGTATCCGGAACGATCGATCGGAACCTGGTCGTCCACATCGCACTCCGGGCAAAAAGATACGACGAGTACGCGAGAGATTTCATGAACCGGAACCCGCGTGGAGTGATCGTGAATATCGGGTGCGGGCTCGATTCCCGGTTCCTGAGGATCGATGACGGAACTATGATTTTTTACGACCTTGACCTGCCCGAAGTAATCGAGGTCAGGAAGAGGTTTTTCGAAGAGACAGACAGGTACCATCTCATCGCCTCTTCAGTTCTCGAGTTCGACTGGATGGACACGATCTCTCCGCAAAGAGGGCCGTTCCTGTTCATGGCGGAAGGAGTGTTCATGTACCTGAAGGAAGGCGAAGTGAAATCGCTGGTGCTGAACCTCCGGGAGAAATTCCCGGGATCCGAGCTCGTCTGCGAGGAGGTGAACTCGTTCTGGCTCAGAAAACCGGTAAAAGCACTCCTGAACCATAAAATAAGGAGCCGGGTGCATCTTGGAAAGGATGCCGTCTTCCAGTCCGGTATCCGGGACGAAAGGGAGATGGAACACTGGCATCCCGGGATCAGGTTCCTCGACGAATGGAGTTATTTTGATACCGGGGAAGAGAAACTGGGGTGGCTTCGGATGCTCGGGCACATCGGGTGGATCAGGAAGACCCAGTGGACGGTCCATTACCTGCTGAGCTGACGTGAGCTACAGCCCCATGGGCTGTTCTGGAAGGAGAAGAGACTGGCCTGGTCGCCTGAAAGTCCGGCCTCCCTTGGCCCGGGGGCGGTCGAAGGAAGAGAATCGGCCGCCCCGTCCACCTCCCCCGACGGATGGAATCACCCGATCCAGTACGTCACCGTAACCGTCGCAGTCACCGTGATGTCGCCGGGCTGGATCGGCGTCGACACCCCGCTTCCTACTGAATCTTCCCTCGCATAGTTCTGGAACAGGACCGGGGAGTACCCTCCGCCGATCTCGGCGGACTTCACCGAGGTGATGCTGACCCCGAGTGCGGCAGCGACCGTCTTTGCATCGGCGGCAGCCCTCTCGGTGGCTTCTTTCAGCGCTTCGGTCCGGAGCACCTGGGACTGTTCGTCCGAGAGGAGGAACTGGATGGAACTTGCCTGGTTGATCCCGTTCGCGACCCCGATATCGATCACTTCACCGACACGGGAGACGTCGTGGAGCGTGACGGTCAGGGTGTTTGTGACGCGGTAGGTTTTGACCTTCTGGAAGGGGGTAAGTTTCGTGTCCTCGTAGACCGGGTAGATATAGTATCCCGTGGTCTTGAGGGACTCCTTTGGGAACCCGGCAGCGATCAGCGCATCCATCACCTTCGTCATGCGGGCGGCATTCTCGGCCTGGGCGACCTGCACGTTGGGATTCTCGGTTTCTACCGCGAGCGAGATCTGGGCACGGTCGGGGGTCCCGATGACGGACCCGGTCCCCGATGCAACGATCGTGTTGTCGGTGCCTGTCTCGGCTGCCGAAACGGTGCCGAATGCCAATGCGGCGATGAGGAGCAGGACCGCAGTAAAAATCGGTAGGGTTTGTTTCATTCTCGATCAGGACACTGTTTCACCGGAGCCCGTTTTAAAGTTGCCTTGACTGCGAACGGAACTGTAGTTATTGTTCAGTGGCGGGCTGATTTTGGAACAATTGTTTCGCGTCTCCAGGGAACCGCAATTGAACATGAAATGGATGTCTGGAACATTTTAGCATGCCCTGCATTGTCAAAAATCCTTCGGGAGGAAAAGAACCATCGTTCCTCATGCTTATGAGGAGGAATCCTTTCTGTCCCTATTTCATCAGCCGTTCAAGGGCAAGCGCCCCGAGCTGGGCCATCGCCTCAGGGACACCTTTGGTCTCAAGGGTCAGCACTGCATCAGGATTTTGAAACGCAAATGCCAGGACCCCATAGACAAGACCGTGGGCTTTCATCGGGACATAATGTCCGATCCCACCCACAAGCGTGTCCGTACCCTGCCCCGCCACTTCTCCGTTCTCGTAGACCCAACGGGCGATGGTCATCTCTTTATCCGTGGAAGGATAGTCCTGGTCACCGGTCGCCACGCGGAGTCCGCCCTCGTCGGGAACCAGAATGGCGACTCTTCCGGGTGCGAAGGACCGCATATGCCTTGCCAGGATCTCCAGTACCTCGTCATAGCGTTGAGTATCCACGAGATCCTTCGACAACCCGGCAACCGCGGCAACCGTGGCCTCGCTCTCCCGGATCTGGGGAATGAGGTAACGCAGACGGTTCGCCAGGTGACTGATGATGATCGCGATCACGACATATCCTGCAAACGAGATGAAGTATTCCCAATCCGAGACGTTCAGGGTGTAGTAGGGGGAAACAAAGGCAAAATCAAAGACGAAGATACTCACCACTGCGGCGAACACGGAGGCTCCCCGGGAAAAGAACCAGGCACTCACCACTACCGGGAGGAGCTGGATGATGATGAGGTTTGCCGTGCTGATAGTGCCGATCAGCAGGTAATTCAGGAGAGTGACCGCAAGGATGAGCACCAGGGTGATGAGGTAGTCCCTGGGAAGGAGGCGCGGGATCTGCTCTTCCAGGGGGAGGGACGGTGCTCCCTTTGCATCGAAGAGGATAATATCGATTCCCGGTGACCTGCGCATGACCCGGTAGACCGGCGAGACAAGGATGTCCAGGCCCCGGGGCTTCCCGAGCATGATGGTGGTCACATTGTGCTGGCGGGCATACCGGAGGATCTCGTGTGCCACGTCCTCGCCGCGATAAATCACAATCTTGCCCCCCAGTTTCCTGGCCGTGTCCATTGCATCGGCAAGCCAGGCTTTTTCCTGCCCTTTGGGAGGCCCTTCCCGCTCTTCCTCGACGGATAAGACCACCCATTCCGCATTCAAACGCTGGGAATCGCGGTAGGCTGCCCTGACCATAGCCTCTGCGGAGGGGCCCGGGCGGATCGCCACGAGGAGGCGTTCCACCGCCGGCCATGGACCGGGGATTGCCCGGGCCCTCATGTGGGTCACCATCTGCCGGTCGGTCCGCCGGGCAAGATACCGTAATGTCAACTGGCGGAGTGCGATCAGGTTCCCGGTGGAGAAGAAATGATCCACCGCCTGCGCAGCCATCTCTCCGAGGTACACTTTCCCTGCCTTCAGGCGGGCGATGAGCTCCTCGGGGGTGAGGTCGATCAACCGGATATCATCCGCAAGATCGAAGAACGTGTCAGGGACGGTCTCCTTTACCTGGATGCCGGTAATCTGGGAGATGGCGTCGTTCAGGCTCTCGACATGCTGGATATTGACAGTGGTATACACAGAAATCCCGGCCCTGAGGAGTTCTTCAATGTCCTGGTAGCGTTTCAGATGCCGGGAGCCCGGGGCATTGGTATGCGCCAGCTCGTCCACGAGGACGATGGAGGGTTTCCTGGCCATGATGGCATCGAGGTCCATCTCGCGCATCTCCAACCCCTGGTACCAGATTTGCTCCGGGGGGATGGTCTCCAGGGAAGCAGCGAGAGCGTCGGTCTCAATCCGTTTGTGGGTCTCTACGTAGCCGATTACTACATCCGCCCCCTCTGTCGTTCGCTGGATGGCATCCCAGAGCATGGTGTAGGTCTTGCCCACCCCGGAGGCATAGCCAAGGTAAATGATAAATTTTCCCTGACGAGCCGCCCGATCTTCTGCATTGGCGAGCGCAAGGAGGTCTTCCGGCGCAGGCCGTGTCCTGTCCCGGTCAGGAATGGAGTTCATGGACCGCCTCGTTGGTCGAGTGCCCTGTTCAAGGCAAAGACATTCACATATTCATACTCAGGGGAGAGGGGATTCGAAACGATACTCTCATAGACGAGAGTCCGTACAGTACCCTCATCCATTCGCCGGGCTTTTGCGACCACCGGAACCTGCAGCAAGGCCGCATCGAGCGTGATATGGGGATCGAGACCGCTTGCCGATGATGTTACCAGATCCCCGGGCCAGGGCCCCTTCATTCCAAGTGTTTCCAGGTGCCGGATGGTCGTATTCACCCTTCCCGGAAGGGCGGGATTTGACGGGCCCAGATTGGATCCTCCCGATTGTGCTGCGTTGTAGGGAACACCCGCCGTGGAAGAAGGGCGACCCTCGAAATAGTGGGGTCCGGCGAACTGAAGGCCGATCAGTTCCGATCCCATTACCGCTCCACTCTCATTCCGGACCAGACTGCCGCGGGCCTGGTAGGGAAATGCAAGCCCTGCGATACCGGTCACAAAGAGGGGATAGATCACTCCTGTGACGAGGAACAGCACTCCGAAGAGAAGGAGTGCAGTCCGGAGAGATCTTCGCAGGATCACAGGGGCATCACCGCCGAGATCAGGAGATCGATGGCCTTGATCCCGAGGAAGGGTGCCACGATTCCGCCGAGACCGAAAATGACGAGATTATACGTGAACAATCGTGCAGCGGGCATGGGCCTGAACTGCACTCCCCGAAGAGCGAGCGGGATGAGCAGGGGAATGATCAGGGCGTTGAAGATGACAGCGGAGAGGATGGCGGTCTCCGGGGTGGCCAGTCCCATCAGGTTGAGTACTGCAAGCTGGGGGTAGATCGCCAGGAATGCTGCGGGGATGATGGCAAAATACTTCGCCACGTCATTTGCGATGGAGAATGTAGTAAGAGCTCCCCGGGTCATCAGGATCTGTTTTCCGATCTCTACGATGTCGATCAGTTTGGTCGGGTCCGAATCCAGGTCGATAATATTGGCCGCCTCCCGGGCCGGCTGGGTGCCGTTGTTCATGGCCACCGCCACATCCGCCTGGGCCAGTGCGGGGGCGTCGTTTGTACCATCTCCTGTCATGGCCACCATATACCCCTCGTCCTGATACGTCTTGATCAGCCGGAGCTTGTCATCGGGTTTCGCCTCCGCCAGGAAATCATCCACACCCGCTTCCGCAGCGATCGCTGCGGCCGTAAGCCGGTTGTCTCCCGTGATCATGACCGTCCTGATCCCCATGCGGCGGAGATCGAAGAACCGCTCCCTCACACCTGACTTGAGGATGTCCTTGAGATGCACAACCCCGAGGATGGTGTGATCCCTGCTCACCACGAGAGGGGTCCCTCCGGTCTGTGCAATCCGGGTCACCTTGGGGGTGAGGTCCGGAGGGATCGGTTTTCCTGCCGCGGCGACCTCGCGTGTGATGGCATCGGTCGCACCCTTGCGGTAAGAGACCCCCTCGATATCCATCCCGCTCATCCGCGTCTGTGCAGAAAATGGGATGAATACGGCTTTTTCGGGAGGGCAACTCATGGGACAGCCCGATGCACATGCAAGGGTCACCACGCTCCTGCCCTCCGGTGTCTCATCGTCGTAGGATGCGCAGTACGCCGCAATGGCGAGATCGGCCTCCGCCACGCCATCGACCGGCAGGAACGCGGCAGCCTGCCGGTTCCCCAGGGTGATGGTCCCGGTCTTGTCCAGGAGGAGAATGTTCACGTCCCCGGCCGCTTCGATGGCCCTCCCCGACATGGCGACAATGTTTCGCTGGAACAGCCGGTCCATCCCGGCGATTCCGATGGCGGGAAGGAGTGCGGCAATCGTGGTGGGAGCGAGACAAACGAAGAGTGCGACCAGCACCACGAGATGCACAGGGCTCCCGCTCCCTGAAGCTGCCGCACTGTAGGCAGATACTGGCCAGATGGTTGCCACCACGAGCAGGAAGACCCCTGTCAGTGCAAACAGAAGGATTTCAAGGGCCTGTTCATTCGGAGTCTTCCTCCGTTTCGCCCCCTCGATCATCTGGATCATGCAATCGAGGAAGGTCTTCCCAGGCTCCGCGGTGATCCGGATGATGATTTCGTTCGCAATCACAGTGGTCCCCCCGGTTACGGCACTCCTGTCGCCTCCGGACTCGCGCACTACGGGGGCGGACTCACCTGTGATCGCAGCTTCGTTGATCAGGGCGGCCCCTGCGATCACCTCCCCGTCGCTCGGGACGAGGTCACCGGTCCGGACCAGGACAAGGTCGCCATTTTTGAGATCTGTCGATGCCACGGATTTGAACGGCGATGAGAACTGGGGTGATTCCAGTTTTTTCGCGGTCATGGCGGTCCTCGACCTCCGGAGAGAAGCGGCTCTCGCTTTTCCACGCCCTTCGGCCAGGGATTCGGCAAAATTGGAAAAGATTACTGTCAGCCAGAGCCAGGCCGACACCATGCCGGTAAAGAGCACAGAATCCCCGGTGGATGTGAAGATCTCGTACAGGAACGCCAGGGTGGTCAGGATTCCGCCGATCTCCACCGAGAACATGACGGGATTCTCAAACTGCCGCCGCAGGTCGAGTTTCCTGACTGCATCGGATACGGCATTCCGGAGCAGGGCGGGGTCGAAGGCAGTGACCGGCGTCACTCGTTTCCGTGCCATTTCAGGGACCTCCGAAAAGAGAGAGGTGCTCTGCGATCGGACCCATGGCGAAGAACGGGAAGAAGGTAAGCGCCCCGATGATCAGGATCACTGCAATAAGCCAGAGAACGAAGGATGGTGATGCCGTAGGGAGAGTTCCCGGCCCGGAGGGGATGGTCTTCTTCCTGGCCACAGAACCGGCAAGGGCCAGCATGGCGACCGCCGGCACGAACCGTCCCACAGTCATGACAAGAGCTCCGGTCAACGAGTAGAAGGGGAGGGCGGCATTCAGACCGGCAAATGCACTCCCGTTGTTGTTCGCCATGGAAGCGAATGCGTATACCACTTCCGAGAGGCCGTGGGGTCCGGGATTGAAGAGCCCTGCAAGACCTCCTTCCACCACCAGCGCGACTCCCGTGAAGACCAGGACGAGGATGCCCGGAACGAGGATTGTGACCAGTGCCATCTTCATCTCGAAGATCTCGATCTTCCTGGCAAGATACTCGGGGGTCCGCCCGATCATCAGGCCTGCGATAAAGACTGCGACTACCACGAAGGCAATCATGGTGGCAAAGCCGGATCCGATGCCGCCGAAGACTACCTCTCCAAGGAGGATGAGGAACATCGGGACCAGGCCGCCAAGCGGCGTCAGCGAATCATGCATGGCGTTCACCGCCCCGCAGGCTGCCGCAGTGGTCGAGGCAGAAAAAAGGACCGTTCCCGAAAGCCCAAACCGGACCTCCTTCCCCTCCATCGACACTCCAGTCACATCCTTCGAAATGAGAGCAGGATTCCCGGATAGTTCTGCGATATACAACATCCCGGTTGCAGCGACAAAGAGCAGCATCATCGCGGCAAAGATAGCCCGGCCCTGCCGTTTCTCTCCTGCAAATATTCCGAAGGTAAACAGCTCTGTCATGGCTCTCCTAA
>DAEV01000104.1 GCA_002509495.1 Methanolinea sp. UBA473
TAGCCGATCTTTGGACACAATCAATCTTTTAATCCGGAATAACCAATAGATCGTAGGATTTAAGAGGGACTTCCTGCGGACGAGGCCAGGATTCATGATCACCGTTCTTCTCGTACACGACAACACCGAGGTCATCGACAACACACGGGCTTACCTGGAGAAGATGGGGGAGATACGGGTGGATGTCGTCCCTTCGACCAAGCAGGCCCTGGAGACCCTCAAGCGAAGGACCTACGATATCATCATCTCTTACTACCGCCTGCCGGAAGTCGACGGGATCGAGTTCCTCGCCGATATGACGGGGATCGAGCTCCTCCGGGTGTTGAAGAGCCAGGGGAACGCGACACCGTTCATCCTCTACCACTGGAAGGATCGTGAAACGCTCGTGCTGGAGGATATGAACTCAGCGGTCGAGACCGCACTGCAGAGGGGCGGGTCCCGGTCCCCTGTCCCCGAGATGCGGGACATGATCTACCAGGCGGTGCTCCGGAAAAAGGCGGAACGGGACCAGAACCTCCGGTGCGAACTCCTTTCCACCATCCTCTCCGCCACCCCGCTCTGGGTCTGCCAGCTGAAGAACGGATCCTTCGAGTGGGTGAACCCCGTGATGAGCCAGGGCCTAGGGTACGAGGACGGGTTCCTTACCGGGAAGAACGCGGCGATCGTCTTTCCCGGCAGGGAGGAGTACGATCACACCATGCGGGAGATGGCGCTCCGCACCGACGGCCTGGGCTGGGGCCGGACCGATTCCCGGATGAAAAGGAAGGACGGGACGATGGTCCCCTGCCGCCTGCGCATCCGTCTCCTGGACCCAAAGGATCCCGCCCGGGGCCAGGTCATGGCCTGCGAAGACCTGACCGACCAGGTGAAACTCCAGGAGGCCATCAAGGAGAGCGATCTCCGGTACCGCGAGTTCCTGAACAACTCCGCGAGCCTCATCATGAAACTCGACACAGAGGGGAATGTCACGTTCTTCAATAAGAACGCACAGGCGTTTTTCGGATATTCAGAGGCCGAAATCACGGGAAAATCCCTTGTGGAGACGATCATCCCGCTCCGGGCGGGCAGGAACGCCGGAGGCTTTGTCCCGGACATGGCCCTCAACACCGACGGCACGTCGCTCCGCATCAACGAGATGGTCCTCCGCGACGGCGAACAGGTCTGGGTGGCCTGGACGAATACGTCCATTCGCGACCCGGACGGTCACATATCCGAGTATGTCTGCATCGGCCACGATATCACCGACCACACCCACCGGGACAGGAGGCGGATCAGCACCGCCCTGTGGCGGGACAAGGTCATCTCCGGAACCGATGTAAAAGAAGAGGTCTTCGAGGCGGTGCTGAACCTTGGCCTGGAGATCTCCAAGGAAGGCCGCGAAGGCCATCAGATCGGCACCGCATTCGTGATCGGGGACATCGAGAACGTCTTAAAAGAGTCGAGGCAGCTCGTCATCAACCCATTCCGGGGTGAAGAACTCCTCATCACCAACCACGAGATCAAGGAGATGGTCAAGGAGTTCACCCTTCTCGACGGGGCGTTCCTGGTCCGGGGCGACGGGCGGATCCATGCTGCGGGGAGCCAGATCACCACCGATACGAGCAAAGTGAGCATTCCCCAGGGGCTCGGGACACGGCACCGATCGGTGGCGGCCATCACGCTCGCGACAAAAGCCGTCGGGATCGTCGTATCCCAGAGCGGGGGCAGGGTCTCCATCTTCCGGAACGGCCAGGTTCTGCAGGAGATCTCACCGGGCGGCTGAACCTGTGTTCCCCTAGTTCACCGGGAAGGTCTGGAGGGTGCCCGGCATTCCGGGTGGATCTTCCCCCTCGTTTCCGTTCGCCACATCCCCTGAGGCACCCGGATCTTAAACCTCGCCCCTTCCCCCGGCATGCTGTTCTCAGTGAGGGATGCGCCGGTGATGGAGAGGATCTCCCCGGCAAGCCAGAGACCGTACCCGGCATTCTTTCCATGGCCCCTCTCGAAGAGCATGGCCCTCTCGTCCGGCGGAATCCCGTTTCCGTCATCCTCGCAGGTGATGACAAGATCCCCTCCGTCCTGCCGGGCGGAGTGCGTGATCCGGGTCAGGCCGCCTCCATGCACCAGGGCGTTCTCCATCAGGGTATAGAATACTCTCTCGGCCAGGGGATTGACAAAGATCTCGATGCCGCCGATCTCCGATTCGATCGCGACTTTACCGGGCTTGAGAGGTCTTTTTGCAGACTCGATCAGGGTTGAGACGGGGAACCACCCGGGGACCACGAGACCCATGTCCTGGAATTCGCGGGTGAACTCGGTGAGGTGCTGGATGAGGGTCCCGGCGGTCTCTTCCCTTTCAAGGAAGTCCCTGAGCCTGGGGTCATCGATGAAGTCCTCCGAAAACTGGAGGAATCCTATCAGGATCGTCAGCTGGTTGAGGATATCGTGGCGGATGATGGCCAGGATCTCCCTCTGTTTCAGGCGGGAGTCCTCGGCCGTCCTTGCAACGAGATCCGCCTCGTACCGTTCCCGGACCTGTACCGTCAGTACCGCCCCGGACACGATCCCTGGTGAATCTTCGATCGGAATCGCCAGGCCCTCCAGGATGACCGCCGGACCCTCGTCCCGTGTCCAAGGGATCTCCTTCTTTCTCTGGTTCCCATCCGCCAGTGTATCCTTGAGGATCTCGCGTATTTCATCTGGAAATGGAAAAAGAGCCTCTGCGACGGGCTTTCCTTCCATGTCCTCCATGGTCCTGCCCAGGAACGCGGCAAGGGTACGGTTGAGGTACAGGACCTGTCCGTTCCGGTCCGAAGCGCAGACCATGGCGGGAAATGTGTCCAGGATCTCCCTGCAGAGGCGCCCCCGGTCGGTCCCATTCACTTCCCTGTTCGTGGTATTACCCCCTTAAAGAGATACGCCCCGTTGCCGTATCCAGTAATGAAGTATCCCCGAAGTCCTTTAAAAAATCGCCGATCGAATGGCTATCCGGCGGGATCACTCTGGCGTTCCGCTCCTGCAGGGCGGATCGAGGAGATGGACTCCCGTCGGACCCCGGATGGCGTTCCGGACGAGGTCGTTCATGTAGCTCTTTGCCCTGCCGAAGGCTTCGGGTACGGAGCACTGGTGGGCCAGGAATGCGCAGAGGGCTGCAGAGAAACAGCAGCCGGCTCCGTGAACCCTGCAGCGGTAACGCGGGGTCGCGATGAGCCATTCCCGGTCTCCTGACAGGAGGAGATCGGTTGCCTCGGCTCCCCGGAGGTGGCCGCCTTTCACGAGCACGAACTCGGGGCCGAGCGCGAGGATCTCCCTCCCGGCCCTCCTTGCATCCTCCAGGGTGCTGATACGGCCGGTACCGGCAAGGATCTCCGCCTCCGGGATATTGGGGGTCACCACCGTGGCCCTGGGCAGGAGGATCTCTACGAGGTCCCCCTCTGCTTCCTCCGCAAGCAGGCGATGTCCGCTGGTGGAGATCATCACCGGGTCGAGCACAAGGGGGATTGATTCGGGAAGACTGGACGCGACTGCACGGATGGTCCCGCTGTCTGCAAGCATCCCCGTCTTGAACGCACGGATCTCGAACTCGTCGCACAGGGTGGAGATCTGAAGCGCCACCATCGCGGGCCCTGCCGTGATCGCCCCCCGCACCTCGCGGGTGTTCTGGGCGGTGATGGCCGTGATCGCCGAAAGCCCCCATACTCCCAGGGCATGGAACGTCTTTAAGTCCGCCTGGACCCCCGCTCCACCCCCGGAATCCGATCCTGCCACGGTGCATGCACAGGGCGGCATTTCCCTCTCCATGTGGAGGCATAGGGGACCGCCCGATGGATAAACCTTTCCCCGTTTGCAGGATGAGAGCATTTATTGATGCACCGGGATCACTGATCTCCAGTGCTTTCAGGGCAGGGGAGGTGTGTTCCGCAATGCCTGGAGAAACCATCGACACATCAGGGGAGTTCGGGACCGGCCAGGATTCCGCCGAAGTCTTCACTGCCGAGGGGATCCGCCTCTCGCGCCAGGGGAGGTTCCGCGACGCCCTCAGGTGGTTCTCCCGCGCCCTTCAGGAGAAACCCGAATATCCACCTGCCCTGGTGGCAAAGGGCTTTGCACTTGGGAAAATGGGGAAGTACGAGGAAGAGATCGAGACCTGTGACAGGGCGCTTGCCCTGGACCCGTCCCTCCTCGATGCATGGATCGCCCGCGGATTCGCCCTCGGGAAACTATCCAGGTTTCCGGAGAAGATTGCCTGCCTTGACCGTGCGCTGGAGATCGATCCCAACTGTTCCAGGGCCTGGAACGCGCGGGGACATGCCTTCGGGGAACTCGGGGCGTACGCGGAGGAGGTGGCCTGCAGCGAAAAAGCGCTCTCGATCCGCCCCCGATACCTGAACGCCTGGGTAAACCTGGGATATGCGCTTCTCAAACTGAAGCACTACAGGGAAGCCCGGATCGCGTTTGTCCGGGCCCTCCAGATTTATCCTGGCCATACCGCTGCCTGGACCAACCTGGGTATCACCCACTGCCACCTCGGGGAATACACGCTTGCAATCTCCTGTTTGCGGGAGGCCGAGCGCCTGCGCCCGCATGCAGGCAGCCGGGCACTGTACTGGAAAGGACTGGCCCTCTCGCAGACAGGGCACCACGCTGAGGCGATCCCCTGCCTGGAAAAGGTGGTGGACGGGGAACCCCGCCTTGCCGAGGCCTGGATCCTCCTCTCCAACTCCCACTTCCTGCTGGGGCACATGGAGGACTCGGTGCGGTGTTTCATGGTGGCCTACGGGATCGACAAGAAAGACCTCCGCGATTGCGTGGTCAGGGGCGTGACCCTCCTCCGGGAAGGAAGGCGGGAGGATGCGATGCAATGCCTCTCCCAGGCCATCGGAATCCTTCGCAGATAGGTGACAGGCATGGGAGGGGGCGAACCCCTCGCGTGAATCCTCCGATCCAGGCGCAACAAGCGTTATTTTCCCAATGCACGGCGGAATGGTCCCGGAGCGGATGGTTTAAGTTCTCCGGAAACAAATAGAAAAGGCAATTTATCTGGATGGGAGCCACTGAATATGCACCCGGCAAGTCCCGGCCTTTGCACCTTCACGACGCTGCCGCCCAGGCGTGCGGTGAATAGATAAGGTACCGTTATGCGGACCATCTCACTACAGCGCGATGAACGTCCGGGAATCCCCCGGATTCCCCCATAAGAGACCGGATTTACCATGACATCCCGTACCCATGCCGCCCATACCACATGCCCCGGCTGCCAGGAAGAGGTCTACCTGGACGAACTTGTGAAGGGGAGATGCCCGCTCTGCGGATGCACGCTGGACGACGCGGACGAGAACGAGGAAGTGGAGGACTTCCTGGAACGCGGCGACTTCTCATGGCTTTTCTTCAACTACTTCCTGTTCAAGCAGCTGACCGAGCAGGGCGCAAGCCCGCTCCGGGTGATGCAGCTCGTCTCCTCGTACGAGGAGGCCTGCATCAAGGACCCCCTGGTCCAGAGGGACACCCGGTTTGCCCTCGAAGTCCCCCTGACAGGGTGGGACCGGGTCCGCCCCAAGCGGTGCGCAGGCTGCCGCAGGATCTTTTTCTCAGGAGGAAAGAAGGTGATCTCCGGGGACCTGTCCGCTCCCGGGTTCTCAGTCTCCTACTATTGCGGATCCTGCGAAGAGAAGGGCAGAGTACCCTGAACTCTTCACAACTGAAGGGGTTTTACCCCTTCGAACCCCGGGCCACCTTCGGTGGCCGATAATTCCGTATTTTGGCTCCACTTATTCGATAGTGCCATCAGGCCCCAAGAGCGTCATCAATGAATGCTCTGTGCGGAAGGTGGAAGCGTTTTTTTAAGAGTCGATGGAAACTGTTGCCCCCTCCCCCCACATGATGGACCCCGCCGCCCCCGGCGGGGCGCC
>DAEV01000131.1 GCA_002509495.1 Methanolinea sp. UBA473
CCTCGATCCCGTACTTGCTCACGATCCCGACCGAGACCCGGTTCGTGTACTCCCTGCTGATGAGATGGTACCATTCCGCGTTGGCTTCCCGCTTGTCGAGTCCCAGGTGCTGGGAGAGGACGGCGGCGAGCCCTTCCTTTTCCAGCTCAATCGGGACCTGGTAGATATCAGGGACTGTGGCTGCGGAGATCACGCCCTGCTGGGGGACATCGCAGAACGCGGAGATCTTTCGCTTGGTATGCGGCCCTATGGGGCGTTCGCTCCTGCCGACGATGATATCTGCATGAAGACCGAGTTCGCGGAGCGCCTTTACGGAGTGCTGGGTGGGCTTGGTCTTGAGATCTCCCATCGTATCCGCGGGAATAAGGGTTACGTGGATCAGTACGGTATCATGAGGAGGAAGGTCTCCCCTCATCTGGCGGACTGCCTCCAGGAAGGGCATGCTCTCGATATCTCCCACCGTACCTCCGATCTCTACCAGGCATATCTCGGCCCGCCCCTGCCCGGGGATATCCTTCTCTGCCGCTCCCCGGATACAGGCTTTTATCTCGTCCGTGATATGGGGAATGATCTGGACGGTTTCTCCCAGGAAATCCCCGCGCCTTTCCTTCTCGATCACGGTCCGGTAGACTTTTCCCGTGGTGATGTTGTGTGCAGCGGTAAGTTCGATATCGAGGAAACGCTCGTAGTTGCCGAGATCCAGGTCCACTTCGCTCCCGTCCCGGAGAACGAACACCTCGCCGTGTTGCCCCGGGTTCATCGTCCCTGCATCGATGTTTAAGTAGGGGTCGATCTTGACCGCGATTACCGGATAGCCCCGGTTCTTTAGGATCCTTCCTACGGAAGCCGCGGTGATGCCCTTCCCGAGGCCGCTCATAACCCCGCCAGTGATAAAAATATACTTCAAGGAGATTCCCCTGCCTCTTGTCGTAGACCACTCTGTTTTCTTAAAAAATATTGGTATCCAACGGAGATAGTTTTATGCACTGCCGTCCTCACGGAGCGGGAATCGCAGATCCAGGAGTCCCTGCGCTTCCTAAAAAAAGAGTTCAACTGCCTTTCCTGCTCCCCCCGACTGCAAAGGCTGCCGACGTCCGGGAGAGGAGAAGACCTCCCGGGCGGTCCATATAGACTTCCCCTTCTGCAAATACCACCCGTTTTCCCTTCTTCACAACCCTTCCAATCGCATGAAGCGTTGCCCCCTCCCGCGCCCCGCTCATGAAGGTGGTGGTCTCTGTAATGGTGGCAATGGTCTCATCGGGATCGAGGAGAGAGTAAATGGCGAGCACCATCGCCTCGTCCGCGAGGGCAGTAAACATTCCCCCCTGGAGCCAGTCTTCCCCATTCCTCATATCCGCGCGGACAGGCATACGGATGCCGGCATCACCCGTTCCGAGGGTCTCGACTTCGATCCCCATCAGGCGAAAGAACGGGTTTGCTTCACTCCCCTTCGTGCGGATCCGCTCGATATAATTCATGGACTGATGGATATCCTCCGGACAGGATAAGGATTCCCATTTTCCAGTCCGGTTGGATTATTGTCCTCCCCTACCAATCCGTACACCTTATGGACGCAGAAGAGAGATCCATGCTCGCCGAACTGATATGGCTGAATGCTGTAATCGCCACGGAACTCATCCAGATCACCGAGAATACCTCCTCGATTCTGAGAAATGCCCCCCCACCCGCATCCTGCCTGTCCGAGCACAGGAAGCTCCGGGAAGCGGCGGTTGCCATCGCGGAGCGATATCATCCGGGCACCGGGTTACGGGACCATGTCCTTTCGCACCAGTAAGTACTTCTGGGTCAGCGTCGCAATAAGAATGGTTCCGGCCAATTTACGGGATTTTTGATCAATGACCAAGAATGGAGATCCGGGCCCCTGCAAGGGCAGGGCGTCCGGCGGCGATTTGAACGGGGGTCCGGGGGTGCCCTACTCGCTGGTCATCCCGGCTTACAACGAGGAGAGAAGGATCGAGACGCTCCTTGCGCAGTTGAAAGGTCCCGGTGAGTTTATTTTCGTCTGCGAGGGTGAGGATGCCACTCCTCATCTTATCCGTGGTTTTTCCGACACTCATCCGGATCTCCGGATCAGGTGCCAGAACCGGCGTGAACGTCTGGGAAAAGGCGGAGCGATCCTGCAGGGCTTCTCCCTTTCCACTGAACCGCTCGTAGGGTACATGGATGCGGATGGGTCCACTTCCCTCGATGAGATGCAGCGACTCTTCTCCAGGCTCAACGGTGCCGATGCAATCATCGGATCCCGATGGACGGAGGGGGCGGTACTCCTGGAACCGCAGGGCATCGCCCGCAGGGTCCAGAGTCGTGTCTTCAATCTCTTTATACGACTCCTTTTTGGCCTTTCCTTCAAAGATACGCAGTGCGGGGCAAAAGTATTTAAAAAGTCAGCAATTGATGCAGTACTCAAGGATATGGTCTCAAGGGGCTTCGAATTCGATGTGGAACTGCTCTGGCGCCTCCAGTCCAGGGGTTTCCGGATCAGGGAAGTCCCGATCTCGTGGAATAACATGGGGGATTCCAGGGTGAAGGTCCCGGACGTCGCCCGGATGGTCATCAGTCTTGTGAAAATGCGGCTTTTCCGGTGAACACATGCCTCCCGAACAGGCAGAAGATCAGAAGAAAAAGGCATTCCGCCTGTACGAACTCGGTCATTACCGGGAGTCCCTCGAACTCTGCAGGTCTCTCGTCCAGGGACCGGGCGATTCGGAGGTGGCTGTTCTCTGCGCCACCAATCTTTTTCATCTCGGGAAATTCGACGAGGCGGAGGCGTATTTTCGTGACCTCTCTATGTCGCTCCCGGCTTCCTCCCACGTTCACAGCTACCTCGGCCGCATCCTTGCAATGAGATTTGATCCGCGTGCGGTCTCCGAATATGCCAAGGCAGTTGTCCTGGACCCGGGAAATCTCGAAGCATTACGCGCCTACGCAGAAGCACTTCTGGCCAACAGGGACCCGATACGTGCCATTCCCGTTTTAAAACGCCTTGCGGAACGTTCCCTTCGCGAGGAGGATATAAAAACACTTGCCCGCGCTCTCCACGCTTCCGGACAACCGGGCGAAGCCCTGAAACTCTGGAAGAATTCCCTCGCGGGCAGTTCATCCGAGAGGGAATACCTGGAGTTGCTCCTCGCCTGCGGGCAGTTTTCTGATGCGGCGAATGCTGCGCTTGAAGTATTCACGAAAACGGCGGATCCGGGCATAGCCAGGATCTATCTCCGCTCGCTAGCCAGGACGGATCCCGCATCCGCCGATCGGGAATACTCCCGGATCCTGGCCGATACCTCCGATTCAGGGCTTCGTACGGACTATGTCCGGTTCCTCCGGTCCCGGGGGGCATACGATGCCGCACTTACCGCGCTCGCCCCACTCCTTCCCGCCGCCGGACGCGGGGATCGTCGTGAAGCCTGCCTGCTCGAAGAATGCGAGCTCCGGGCCGAGGCGGGAAGGATCCCTGCCGCACTGCAATGTTACCAGTCGCTTATCCGGGGTGAACTCGAATCGCTTGCCGATATGGACCTCCTCGCAGCAATCCTGCGGAGTGAACGGCGGTTCCTGCTCACCCATTTCCCTGCAAAGGAAGCCGAGTCCCTTCTCCTTTCGCAGATCTCTTCTCATCCGAACGTGGTCTGTCTCCTCGCCGTGGCAGGATTCTACGAGGATCTGGGAGACATGGTGGAGGCCCGTTCCTGGTACTATCGCGGATTCCGGAGCGATTTCCTGGCGGGGGGACCACAATACGCTAAGTTCCTCTTCCGGCAGGGAGATCTGCGGGAGTGCGAGAAGATCATGCTGTACGTGGTCAACAGCATCAGGAAAACAGAGGATCTCATTCGGATTGCCGAACTGGTAATGGATGAGAAGGAGACCCTCTATCGTATGCCCCGCCTTCTCGGGAGACTCCGCCAGAGGCTGGAGGACCGTGTCCCGGAATTGAACTCGCCGGGCCTGGAACTCCTTGCCCTCACATTGCTGGTTTCCGCATCCCGTGCCCTTGAAGCGGCCGATTATTCCACCTGTAAGCGTTTCTGCCTCTCCGGACTGGATGTGCTTCCCGCCACCTCCCATATCATCCGGGCCGATGACTTTCTCACACTGGTGAAGAGTTGCAAGGAGCGGTCTCTCTGCGATCTTCCGGTCATGGAAGTGGCGGCCCGGGAGACCACGGAGGCGGGGGTAAAAGAAGGGGACCCGGAACGAGAACTGGACCTTGACGACCCGGAGAGGAAGATCGTGGAGTTTTTAAAGACCCACCGCAGGGCAAGCGAGATGGATCTCCGGACGCTTCTCGGCTCAAGGAGGGTGGTCGGGATCGTGAACCGGATTATCCAGAAAGCCTCGGGGAAAGGGCTCCGTATCATCGAGAAGAAAGGAATAGGGGAACATGGGGAGATCTACGAGTATGTCAGGGCCTGAACAGGAGAGAGACGGACGGCTGGAGAGCCAGAACATCGTCAATGCCCTTCGGAGGGGCACGGTTCCGGCAAGCGGCCTCTCGCGTATCGCGGTAGGACTGGATGTGGAAGAGGAGGCCATCCGGGCCCAGCTCGATTTCGTCGGGCGCGGAGGCGGCGATATCAAGTTCATCCGTGGCGATTATGGGAGCGGCAAGACCTTCCTCGTAGCCCGGGCACTGGAGATGGCAAGAAAGAACGGGTTCGTCACCGCCCAGGTGAATATCTCCTCGAATTCGCCCCTGTATAAAATGAAGGGGATATATCGGCAGATCGGGGGGACTCTTCGTTCCGCGGAGGAGGAGCATGCGCCTAAAGCCATCATCGATTCCTGGCTCTTCTCGGTCGAGGAGAAGATCCTGCGGGTGAGCGAGGAGGCCCTTCCTGATGATACCCTCGAGAAGGCTACTGAGAAGGAGATCGAGACTGCCCTGGCCGGGATCTCCGAGGTGAACACCTCCCTTGCCGCAGCGTTGCGGACCTATTACAGGGCCAACAACGCAGGAGATTTCCAGACTGCGCAGGCAGCCATAGGATGGCTCTGCGCCGAACCCAATGTTGGCCGCGAGTTCAAGCAGAAAGCCGGGATCAAGGGGGAAGTGGACGAATCGATGGCCTTCATCTTCTTAAAAGGCCTCCTCCGCATCATCGTCAGCGCCGGATACAAGGGCCTTGTCGTGGCCGTCGATGAGGTGGAGACCACCCAGGCACTCCCCAGGAACACGCGGGAAAAAGGGTACCGCACCCTCCAGTTGATCGTTGATTCCCTCGATCGGGGGGAGCTTCCCCACTGCTACTTCCTTATCACGGGAACCCCGGCATTTTTCGAAGGGCCACGCGGCATCCGCTCTCTGCCCCCGCTCTTCGACCGGATCAATGTAGTACAAACGGATGGTTACCGCAACCCGCGGCAGCCCCAGATCATCCTCGCAAGGTTCGATTCACGGAAACTGGAGCAGGTGGCGCTCAAGGTGATGGATATCTACTCCCAGGCTTCTTCGGAGGTGGATCGTTCCAGGGTTTCCCACCGGTTCATCCGGGCCATGATCCATAAGGTTACCGGCAAGTTCGGGGGTCGCGTGGATGTAATCCCCCGTATATTCCTAAAAGAGTTCGTGGACGTTTTAGACAAATGCGAACTGTACGATGAGTACGATCCATGGGAGAGTTACCATTTCGATACCGACCACCTCAAGGGGGAGCTCAAGGAAGAGGAGGAGGCCGTGATGGTGGTTGAGTTCTGAAAAAGACCGCTGCTTTTTTTGAAAAAATCCCGCGATTGAAGGGAGGATTACCCTTCAGGGGAATCGCCTGATTTTCACCGACCGGGCGTGAGCTTCCAGTCCTTCCGCGGTTGAGAGTGTCTCGACCGGATCGCCAAGTGTTTCCAGCCCCTCGCGGCTCAAAATCTGGACGCTGGACCGTTTACAGAAATGCGCGACGTCCAGTCCGGAATGGATCCGGGCAGCTCCTGCGGTGGGGAGGACGTGGTTGGTCCCGGAGGCATAGTCCCCGCAGGCCACCGCGGAATAGGGACCGACGAAGATGGACCCTGCATTGCGGATCTCCCGAAGGACAAAAAGCGGATCCCGCACCTGCAGCGAGAGATGTTCGGGCGCGGCCCGGTTCGCCGCTTCTATCCCTTCTTCGAGCGACTCCACGACAAGATAACCGGAATTTTCCATAGCCCTGTCGATGATCCCCTTCCTCCTTGCGTCCGTGACCTGGGTGTGGAGGAACTCCCCGACACGGGACGGGAGGGAGGTGTCCGTGCATACGAGGAGGCAGGCAGCCAGAGGGTCATGCTCGGCCTGGGCCAGGAGATCGGATGCGATGAACTCGGCCCTTGAGGAGTCATCTGCAAGGATCACGATCTCGCTCGGACCGGCCGGGAAATCGATCTCGGCATGCTCGCGGAGGAGCTTTTTCGCCATGGTGACGTAGACGTTCCCGGGACCGACTATCTTCTGGACGGGACGGATGCTCCCGGTCCCGAGCGCCATGGCGGCAATGGCCTGGGCTCCACCTACGGAATAGATCTCGTCGAACCCTGCAATATCCATGGCTACGAGTGTCAGTGGCGCAATGGGGGGTGGGCTGCAGCAGCATAGGGAACTCACTCCTGCCACCCTCGCAGGTATCGCACACATGAGGGCGCTTGAGGCATAGGCAGCCCTCCCCCCGGGGATGTACGCTCCCACGCGGTCCATTGGGGTAGTCTTCACCCCCAGGGTGATGCCGGGCTCCACCTCTTCGAGCCAGAGTTCCCTTGGGACCTGCAGCTCGTGAAACCTTGTGATCCTTGCCTCAGCTTCGAGGAGGCTGTCGAGGAGGGAACGGTCGATCTTTTCGTATGCCGCATCCCGCTCATCCTCGGAAACCGCAATATCCTCCAGGGAGACACCGTCGAACTTGAGAGTCAGCTCACGAAGAGCCCTGTCTCCACCCTCCCGGACTCTCCCGATGATCTCTTCTACAACAGGCCTGACCGCAGAGATCCCGGTGCCCCGCATTGCCATCCAGTCTTCAAGTGTAACGGCCTGCCACATGAGTGGATTCTTCGACCGGGAGGGTGTTAAAAGTTCTTTTTAAAAAAACCACCTGATATGTCCAATTGGTAATACAATTGGTTAACTTTTCTCACTGATTAAATGGATACATTCATGTTCCTTCTGGAAGAAGGTGTAGTCGTGAAAGGTATGAGTTTGACGAGGAAGCAATCCCTTATCCTGCTGGCACTTGCAGCCCTGGTAATCCTTGGGGCGGTCTTTGCCGGCTGTACTACCACCCCGCAGACACCGGGAGTCACGCCCACCGCAACCGCCACTCCAACCCCGGCGGAAGCCAGGCAGAAGGTCCTGCTGGCCACCACCACGAGCCTGTACGACACGGGCCTGCTCGACTACTTAAAACCCATGTTCGAGAAGAAGTATAATGTCGAACTCCTCATTACCTCGCAGGGGACCGGGAAAGCCCTCGAGGTCGCAAAACGCGGCGATTGCGATATCCTGGCCGTGCATTCTCCAAGCCAGGAAGAGGAATTCATGGCGGGCGGCAACGGACTCAACCGGCGCTGCTTTGCCTACAACTACTTCATCATCGTGGGACCTGCAAACGATCCGGCGGGCATCAAGGGGATGCAGCCTGAGGCTGCGTTCAAGAAACTGATGGAACTTGGGAAGGCCAGGACCGCCGGAGTCTCATTTGTCTCCCGCGGGGACAACTCCGGGACCCACTCTGCGGAAAAGACCATCTGGAAGGCTGCAGGGTACAATTATACCACGGACATCCAGAAATCAGGAGAATGGTACATCGAGGCCGGACGGGGAATGGGAGAAACCCTGCAGCTCACATCCGAGAAACAGGCATATACTATCACCGACGAGGGAACCTACCTTGCCTACAAGGGGAACCTGGACATCGTCCCGTTGATCGAGCAGGGCGATATCCTCCTGAACGTCTACAGTGTCATTACTGTCTACACCCCGACACAACCTGCCGAGAAGATCGCGATGGGCAACAACTTCGTGACCTTCCTTAACTCCCCAGAAATCCAGACTGCGATCGGCGACTTTGGAAAGGAAAAATACGGCAAGGGCCTCTTCACACCGATGAACGGTGGGTGCAGCCAGTTCAATTGTGATTGTACCAGCCCTGCAAATGCCACCAAGCCGGTAGCGGCCTGAACACTATCCTTTTTTCAGGGATTCGCAAACCGACAGGCGTGGTATCCCTGATTGCCTTTATCATGATAACTTGAGTCCACAGAATTCCAACCTGACGATCCAATGACAGAGAGATCCGCCCCGGAATATTCTCGGAAGGGAGAGGAACACCAGGCAGGTGAAGAGATCTGTTACCGGCCGATCGGTGTCGTCCATTCCCCGTTCTCTGATCCAGGGGGTATGCCAATCCAGTCAAGGGGAGGAGAAGGAATCAGGGGGACCGTGGAAGTCGCTCCCGAATATGAGCCCGGACTCCGGGATATCGAGGGATTCTCGAGGATCATCCTCATCTACCATTTCCATCGGTCCCATGCGTCCTCTCTCGAGGTGATCCCCTTCCTTGATACGGTTCCCCATGGGGTATTTGCCACGAGAGCTCCCGCACGACCGAACCCGATCGGGATCTCCGTGGTTCGCCTGGAAGGCAGGAAGGGAAATATCCTGTTCATACGGGATATCGATCTCGTTGACGGGACACCCGTGCTGGATATCAAGCCATATCTCCCGTCCTGTGATTCCTTCTCCCATGAAAGGACAGGATGGTTCCCGGAAGGAGATCCCATCCTCATAACTACACGCTCCGACGGGCGTTTTGGATGATCGGGAGGTATGGTTTCATGAGGTTAATTATTTTTGATTAATCTTGAGAGAAAATCAGATCCTTTAAATATCTCCTCTGCTAATTCTTCATTGCCACATGCGGACAGGAATGTGGCACTGTGTCCATGAACCTATAACGGCCAAATCCGGGAGATCGCGAGAACTGTACATCGCGGCCTCCCGGTCGCAACTATCACCCACCAATTTTTTCCCACGCATCGATTCCGGGAAAACGTTTCATCAGGTAAATTATCTGGATGCTTGTCGCTCCTGCGGGATACTTCGCACCGGATCAACCTGCCGTTTCCCGAATCCAGCACACGGGGTTTATCACAATATGGGATAGGAAGGCATGCAGGGTGAAAGCCCCGGGTGCGTCAACCAACATGGGGTACGGAATGATGTGCCTGGCCATAATGCGAATAGGGTGTTGAGATTGGATCGGGAAAGATCGGTCCTGGAAAAATATACCTGGGAACACTCACGTCTCTTTCTTCCGACGTTTCCTGATCCAGGGAATCCCGTACGCGAGGACCATTCCCACCCCGAATGCAAGGGTCATGGAGGTGAGGAGGGACAGGAACCCGATGATCGCGGTAACCAGGAGAGAATCGGTTTTTACGCTGTGGCGTCCGAGTTCAAGTGCGACAAAGACCAGCATTGCCCCGAAGAAACCTCCTGACACAAGCGAGAGGATAGATGGACTTGCAAACAGGAACGCCAGGATCAGGAAGATGCACCCGGCATAGACATTCGCCCCTCCTGTCCTGGCTCCGAAGCGATACTGGCCGGCCAGTCCCCCTGCCCCATGGCACATGGGAAAACCCCCGAACGGGACTGATGTCAGGTTCATAAGGCCGATTGTGCGCGAGAGATGCGCTGGTGGAACATCCCGCGAAAAGAGGTCGCGGGTAAGGAGGGAGGTCGCAAGGATTGCATTGGTGATGGTCAGAAGTGCCTGCGGCACCACAAGGTCCGCAGCGGCACCAGGGAGATCTGCCAGAGACGGTATGACGAGCGATGGGAATGGGAGCAGGGTAAACGGGGGGATTCCATGCAAGACGATTCCGAATCCGAAGGCAAGGATCACAAGCAGAATCGCTGAAAGATCCGGGAGCCTGAAAAACCGTGCGATGAGCCAGGCTGCCACCATGAATCCCAGCGCCCCGACAAATACAATAGGATCCTCGAGGAAGAAGGTGCCCGTTGTCCGCAACAGCAGGAGTACCAGACCGAGCTGGATTCCCCTGATCACGCTGGTCGGGATCCACTTCTCCAGGAGATCCAGCCACCTCCTGGAGCCAAGCGCCAGGAACAGGATCCCGAGGATCAACCCTGCCGCAGCGATCTGGCCTGCGTTAAGGTTCTCCGCAAGGGCGATCACTGCGATGACCTTCATGGGCTCGATCGGGATGGGAAGTTTGTAAAGGAATCCGGTGATAATGAACCAGAGGCCGAAAAAAAGGAAAATATACCCGATATTCAGTCCGGCAGCGAGAGAGACTGCAAGGATGAGGGGGAGAATGGTCCCAAAGTCCCCCACGCTTCCCGCCAGTTCGGGAAGCCCGAATTTCATCCCCGAAAAGAGATGTTCCCTCACCCTCTCACCCGGAACTGGCATTAAAGGCGGTTTAGTCCGCCCGGATGATCGTACCCACCTTCTCCCCGAGAACTGCCTTACGCACGTTGCCGGGTTTGTGGCCGTTTACAATCTTGACCTCCCGGATAGCTCTCGAATGGAGCAGCAGTTCGACCACCTTGGGTTCAAGGACCATATCCTCCATGTCCATCTCGATCAACTCCGGCGCGGAGATCTTTTCGATCATCTCGGCCGTAGGATTGGTGAACGGGTTCTCGGAAAAGAGCCCGTCCACGTTCTTGACCAGGATGAGGTTCTTCGCTCCCAGCACCTCGGCGGCCAGGAAGGCACCGGTATCGGTGCGGTGGGGTGGGATCACCCCGACCTCCGCAGGCTGTTCGTAGAGGCCGTATGGCGGAGTTCCCTGGATTACCGGGAGAACTCCCAGGTTCATGAGCATGGGGAGCTCGAGAAGGTCTGCAGAATGAATTCTGACCCCATGGTACGGAGACAGGAGGAGGGCCAGCATGATGGCGTTCTGCTCGCTGATCTTGCCGGCAAGCTCTGCAAGGACCCCTGTAGGCATTCCAAGGTCCATTCCTACGTCCAGGATGTGGCGGACGCGGACCCCTCCCCCGGTTGCGACGAGGATCTGGTGCTCCCGGGAGAGTTCCCCGATCTCCTGCACCAGGGGCAGGACCACCTCTTTGCCGTAATCGACGATTCCATGCCCCCCCACCTTCACCACGTTCAGATCCGGGAGGAGCCGGATCTGCTCCTGCCCTTCGTAGGCGCGGAGAAGGCTCTTCCTCACCAGGGACTCCCCCTGGAGCCGGTTTGCCACATCGAACCGGTCATGTACCTTTCTGTGCACGATACCTTTATATGTCGGCATGGGTAATACAATCTACTTATATCAACTGGTATAACAGTTGAAAAAATAAGGGGTGAAACCAATGAAGATCTATGTGCGCGAACGCAAGAAAATCGGAGAGGGTGTCAAACAGCCTCTTTTCCGTATCGTCGCCGTCACCGGCGGCCAATTGCAGATCGAGGCTCCTCATTTCAGGAAATTCGAGATCGAACAGATCGCAAAGGAGATCAAGGCAGAGGTAGTCTACCTCGAAGAGATCCCGGAAGACAAGAAAAAGAAGAACAAGTAAAACACGTTTCAAATTTTTTCTTCTGTCCTGGTGGTGAGTTTTTAGTATCTGCGGTGCATACCTTTCCTGGATTATTCAATATGGCCGCACTGAGTGTTGACATCATCTTCGAGGCTGCCGTCCGTCTTTTTCTGGAAGAGGAAGAATCGGTGACCGTATCCTTCCTCCCTGGTGAAATCAGGATCCGGTTCCCCACCACCAGAAGGCTAGCGGAATTCCTTGAAGTCCCCCACTATTATGTCCTGCCCTATTTTGCCATGATGGAGGAGTCGAACCTCGTCACCCGCGCCGAGCGGGTGGGCATTCTGACCACTACCGCCGGGACGAAGAAACTCGTCCGGATCATGGCAGCGGCGAACTACCGCGACAGGGCGATCCGGGTCCTTGGAGAGGTCGTCTTCCGTGAACTGGAGACCCATCTCTAGAAAACCCTGATATTTCATCTGGTATACCAGCAGGTTAATGTTCCCTTGTTAATTTTTCCGGAAAATGGGAATATTCATTAATTCCCGATCACCATTCCATAGTAGTTCTCTCTGATACAGGGGGCCCTTTTTTTCAAGGGTTCTCGCTCGAGGTCTTCATGAACGACATCGTGGATGGATTTGTCCAGGCCTTTCAGTTGATCGTATCGCTCGATCCCGAGGTGCTGGGGATCACGGCAAGGTCCCTGGAGATCTCCCTTGCCGCGACCCTGATCGCATCCCTTATTGCGATTCCCCTCGGCGGGCTGATCCATTTCCGCGAGTTCGGTGGCAAATCCGGGGTCATCACGGTCATCCAGACGCTCTACGCACTTCCCACTGTGCTCGCCGGGCTGCTGGTCTTCCTCCTCATCTCGCGAGCAGGGCCTCTTGGATTTTTGGGTCTTCTCTTCACCCCTGCGGGTATGATCATCGGACAGACCGTACTCGTGATTCCCCTTATGATAGGGATGACTCTCATCGCGTTGTCCGGGGTCAAGAAATCCATCCGGGACGAGGTGGTATCCCTGGGTGCCACCGAGGGCCAGACCATCCTCACTCTCGTGAAGGAGGCGAGGTTTGCGATTCTCGGAGGGATCATCCTCGGGTTCGGAAGGGCCATCTCGGAGGTGGGTGCGGCCATGATGATCGGCGGGAACATCAGGGGGTATACCCGGATCCTCACCACCGCCATCGCACTTGAGACCTCCCAGGGGAACATCCCCTTATCGATAGCCCTCGGGATCATCCTGCTTGCCATCGCCATGGTGGTAACTACAGGACTTTACCTCATCCAGGAGCGGTGACCGTGATCGAGTTCTCACATGTCGACAAGAGTTTCGGGGAAAAAGTCGTCCTCCGCGACCTGACCTTCCGGGTAGAGAAAGGGGAGATCTTTACCCTCATCGGACCGAGCGGTTCTGGAAAGAGCACGATCCTTCGGTTAATCAACCTCCTCGACGATCCAAGCAGCGGGACCGTCTCCTTCGACGGGCAGGATACTGCGGTTCCCAACCGGGAAAAAGTTGGAATGCGCAGGCGAATGGCGATGGTCTTCCAGAAACCCATGGCGATCCGGGGAAACGTCTACGATAACGTAGCCATCGGTCTCGTTTTCCGGAAGGAAAAGGGCGCCGGGATAAAGAACCGCGTATCAGAGGCGCTCGCGCTTGTGGGGCTCTCCGGGTACGAAGAACGGAAAGCGTCCACCCTGTCGGGCGGGGAACTCCAGCGGGTGGCTATTGCCCGTGCCCTGGCAATGAATCCCAAGATTATGCTTTTCGATGAACCCACCAGCGCTCTTGACCCGGAGATGATTAAAGAGGTTCTGGATGTGATGCTGGCGTTAGCCAATGAGGGTATGACTATGGTCGTAGTTTCTCACGAGATGGGCTTTGCCCGTGCTGCCGCCAGCAGGGTTATTTTTATGGATGAAGGAAGAATTGTCGAGCAGGGACAACCGGACCAGCTCTTTGATGCTCCTAAAGAAGAGCGTACCAAAATCTTTCTCAGTAAAGTTCTGCAAATCTGAGATACACTGATATAAATGCCAATTCCTGTTGTTTTTCTGATTTAAAATTAAAGAATAATGATTGATAAAAGAGAGTCTCCTGCATGAAAGAAAATATTATGGTGAAGATTCTCGCATAATCGCCGCCCAAGTACATTAGATAATACATGCCACAAAATTTGAAATCATCCTCTGTTCTGGCACTAGCATCCCTGGTGGGTGTTACGGCTGTCTGGGGCGCGACGTTCATCGTGGTGCAAAATGCAATTTCCCGGATGCCTGTAATGGATTTTCTCGCTGTAAGGTTCACCCTGGCGGCGATTGTCATGTTTCTCATTAAGCCCAAATGTCTCCGCGGGATTAATCGTCTTGAACTCAGGCGCGGCCTTGTTGCCGGCATACTGCTGGGAGCATCTTATATTTTCCAGACCTTTGGCCTGAAGTACACTTCT
>DAEV01000042.1 GCA_002509495.1 Methanolinea sp. UBA473
TGCTGATACTCTCAGCATCAACTCATTATTTTTGGGGCGGAGAATAAGAACCTTTCTCTATTTTACCCAAAAAAAGCGATCATTCGGGAGAAATCACTCCAAAAAAACCCAATATGCGGGATTTCCAACCGGATATATTCGGATCCGCCCGATCATTTCCGGGCTATGGTGACGTATCCGGAATGACAGATCCTTGTCGAAGGGCGGGATCCCCTTGGGCTCCGCGTCATCTCCCGCTCGATGCATTCGTGAGCCTGCATCGCGGAGAAGAGTCCCTCCCCTGCATCAAGGACAGTGAAGAGTTGCTCGAGGAACGGAGTGTAACAGGCGAGAAAGCCTCCCGGACGCAGGAGGGTATGGGCATGAAGGACATGCTCCCTGGAAATGGAGAGATCGAGGTGCACTACATCGTACTGCCCTTCCGCTGAGAGCATGTCGCCGGCGACCACATCCACGTTCCCGAGTCCTGCATCCTCGATATTTGCCCGTGCCATCCTGGCAAAATCGGGTTTCACCTCGTAGGTTGTCACCTGCCGTGCGATATTGCCAAAATAGATGGCGCAGATCCCGCTTCCCGTTCCTGCATCCAGAACATGATCGTTTCTGTTCATTCCGGTATACGCGATCACCATCCCGATGTCTTTGGGAAGCATGGGAGCCCCGCTCCTCCGGGCATATGCAAAAAAATCGACCGGCCTTGGTGTTAAAATAATAAAAGGGTACCCCGAGTGGGTAGCGATACAGTCCCCGGGTGATGAATCGAGGACGGCATCCAGGTCGATCGTCCCTTTATCGGTGGAGAAGGATCCCGACCCGGCACGGACATAGAAGGTCCTTCCCTCCCCGACAAGGAGGATCCTGTCTCCTTGTTCAAACATGGCTTGTGAGCAGCAGGATGGCCTCTGCAATGTCTCCCCTGGTCTTTTGCAGGGCTTCCCGGGCGGCATCCGCTGGCACGCCCGCCTGCTCGGACACCATCTTCACGTCCTCGTCCGGGATGGGAAGGGCTGCGGGCTCGAAACGGGGCTGTCCCACGATCTGGTAGGTAGTAACGCCCTGCATGGTCATCGCGGTGACCTCGGCAGCGTCAAAGATATAGTCCCCCTTCGCAGATGAAATGACGATCTTCGTTACATCCTCGATAGGCTCGACCTGCATCCCCAGCTGCTTCATCATCTGTTTCATCTTTTTTGGGTTGATATTTCCCGGCATCATGTCCTGATCGTTCCCTGCCGTACTTTTACAGCTACTCCATAATTAAACACCAGCATCTCCTGCCCGGATAGGACCGCCGCGCCTGTTGCCAGGAGTTCGTCCCCCTCTCCCACCACGAGAACTTCGTCCTCTGCCCGGATTGCCGGGTCTGCAGAGAGGACGTGCCTGGAGAATACGTTCTTCCCCTGTCGTATAAAATCCGCCACGTCCATCTGGACTTCCACACGGTAGCCTGGGGGAGAAAGGGCCTGCTGAAGAATGCGGGCGCCGGCTATCCCCAGGGTGAGCCTCCCGTCCGCGGCCCGTACCGTAGCAAGCCGGTCCCCCCGGAACATGATCTGCCGGACCCTGCCGGTCCGGGAAAGGATAAAATTGCACTCATCCGGAAACAGGGATCTTCCCACTCCCTGCCCGAACTGGTAATCAGCGATTACCCGGACGCGGTCGATCGGATTGTGCTGCAAGGATCTCGTTGACTCGCCTGACAAAATTCTCCTCCGTTTCTTTTGGGATATACGCTCCCGCAGCGATCCGGTGTCCTCCCCCCGCTCCGCCAAAATCTGCAGACGCCTGGGTAAGGGCTTCCTGGAGGTCGATGCCCTGTGCGACCATCCGTTCGGTCGTCCGGATGGAGACCTTCGTAAGTGAGGGATCTTCGGGCTGCTCCACCATGATAAGGATCGGCTTTTGCGCATTCAGCCGTGAAAGGGCCATCCCGGCCCCGATACCCACGATAGTATCCGGGAACCGGTTTCCGACGTGCAGATACTGCAGGTGTGAGAGATCCGAGACCCCCGTTTCGAGGATATATTCGAGGAGTTCCCGGATGACGGCACGATGATTGCTGAGCATGTGCTCCGCTTCGCGGTATGCCCCGCCCCTGTCTCCCCTGCAGATGTTCGCCCCCACGACCGGACGGGACCACCTCCCGCAGGCGTTTAACATGGTGGCGAACTCCTGGGCGTTCCGGAGCGGAGTCCTTTCGCACTCGTCCGGGAAACGATAACTCTCGGAGAAAAGCCGGGTGACAGGTTCGCCTCCTGCGACGAGCTGCTGGACGAGGGCGCTTATCACCGTCCTCTTCTCATCCGGGGCGAGTTCTTCCCATACCCTCCAGCGCCTTTCAGGGGTCTGGAGATCGATTCCGAGCCTCTGAAGGAATTTGAGTGCACCCGTTACGTTATTGCTGATTCCCTTGATGTAGGGATCGTCATTGTAGGCAAGACACACGTGGAGAGGGCGGGTGGAAGTCCCGTAGCAGTTCAGGTCGCGGGAAACGATCTGCAGGCAGCCCGCTTCCGCCCCCTCGATCGCAATATCCCTGGCAGGACCCACCAGCCCGCAATCCTCCCGTGCCATCATATCCCCCACGTTGCCCACGATGGCAAGTTTGGCAAGGTCCACATTGGCGGGATCCATTTCCCGTGCAATAAGATAGGCAACTCCTGCGGCGCTCAGTTTGGAGTATCCATAGGGAAGGCAGTTCACCTGGTGGTAATCCCGGGAACAGGGCTGGCTTACGTGGTGATCGACGATCAGGACCGCATCCTCTGAAAAACCCTGTTCTTCCAGCAGGTTCTGCTGTCCCGCACCCAGGTCGCAGAAGATCTTGAACGAATCGTCCCGCGGTACCTGCCGCATAGTCAGCGGTTCGAGTTGCCGCAGAAAGACGGAGTGTACCCGTATCTCCGCACGGGAGATTGCCTGGGCAAGGATGGATTCCGCAGCGATTCCATCGGCGTCGATGTGGGAGGTGAGGGTCACTGATTCGTGCGAGAGAATCTCGGCAGCTGCGGCCGTAACATCCTCAGTGAGACCCATCTATGTAGTAATGCACGATAAAGAAGAAAAATCTGGCTATCAGGTCAATCAGGCCTCAATAGATACGATTCCGATTCCTGGCCGCAAGGAAACGATCACGCGCATAGTTCATAAGGGCAAAGATCGATAACCTGATACCAAAATATCCGGACTTGGCGGGCGAAAGGGTATACGATGCAGGCAGGTATCCGTGAATTTCTTGAACAGGGGATCATTTCATCCTCGCGGATGAGGGCAATTGATGAGAATGCCAGGGCGCTCGGGGTCACTTCGCTCCAGATGATGGAGAGTGCAGGGCGCTCCCTCGCCGAAATAATAAGGTCGAGGAACCAGGAACGGATCCTGATCCTCTGCGGGAAAGGGAACAATGGCGGCGACGGCCTGGTGGCAGCCCGTTACCTCCAGGACATGGAGACCACCGTGATCTCTTTGGGTGGGCAGGGACTCTCCCCAGGATGTGCGCATCAGCACCGGGCGCTCGACCACTGCAGCGTTTCCCACCACAGGGTCCTGTGCAGGGACGACGTGCTGCCCCTGGAAGGATGTTTCTCCGAAGCCGGAGTGGTTGTGGATGCACTGCTCGGGACAGGATCATCGGGAATGCTCCGCGAACCGGTTGCCACTTTGGTGGAATTTGCCAACCGGTCCCCGGGAGAGAGGGTGGCAGCCGACCTCCCTACACCGGGGTTTTCCGCCCAGACCATCGTCGCATTCCATCGCCCGAAGGTTGAGGGATCCCTGGTGGCGGATATCGGTGTTCCCCTGGAAGCAGAATGCTTCGTGGGTCCCGGGGACCTTTCCGTTCTCAGGAGAAAGGAGCCTGACGCTCACAAGGGCGACGGTGGAGAAGTACTGATCATCGGGGGCGGCCCCTACCAGGGAGCACCTTACCTCGCGGGTCTGGGAGCGCTCAGGGCCGGGGCAGACATCGTGCGTATCGCATCGACAGTGTTCGAGCCGATCCCTGACCTCATTTACGAACGGCTCGAAGGCCGGATTCTGGATGAGCGTCACCTCGATCGGATCCTCCCCCTTGTCCGGAGGGCTGATGTAGTGGTCGCAGGGAACGGGCTTGGAGACCGGAGCCATGATCTCATCCTTGCCCTGGCCCCCTGCTGTAAAAAAGCGGTCTTCGATGCGGACGCGATCCGGAAACCTCTCCCTCTGGCAGACGATACCCTATTCACCCCCCATGCAGGTGAGTTCATCAGGATGACCGGGAATTCCCCCCAAAAGGACCTCGTGTCAAGGGGGAGGGCAGTAAGGGAATCAGCACGAGGATGCACGATCCTTCTCAAGGGCGAGGTCGACACGATCTCCGATGGCTCAAGGGTCCGGTTCAACCGGACCGGATCCCCATTGATGACAGTAGGCGGGACAGGGGATGTGCTTGCAGGAATGGCGGGAGCACTCTTCTGCCATCTTTCTGCGTTTGATGCGGCGTGCATTGCTGCCTATGTGAATGGAAGGGCAGGTATGGCGGTAGAGAGAGTGATAGGAGGAGGAATGATGGCGAGCGACCTCCTGGACCACATCCCGCGTGAGATGTATCCGGCTGGGAGGAGTGAACGTGACTGAATTTACGCATATACAGAATAACAGGGCGCACATGGTTGATATCAGCGGGAAACGGGATGTAACCCGGGAGGCCGTGGCGGCAGGCAGGATCTACCTCCGCCCGGAGACGATGACGGCGATCCGCGAAGGGACCGTCGTGAAGGGAAACGTACTCGCCACCGCACGGGCGGCAGCAACGCTCGCAGTAAAGGGAACTCCGCAGCTCATCCCCATGTGTCATCCTATTCCCATCAGCAGTATTTCCGTGGATTTCTCGGAGATCGGAGACTCTCTTGAAGCCATTGTAAGAGTGGCATCTTTTGGAAAGACCGGGGTCGAGATGGAAGCGCTCACCGGTGTATCGGTTGCCCTTCTTACGGTATGGGACATGGTCAAATCGGCAGAAAAGGACGAACATGGCCAGTATCCCGTGACCCGGATCGAGGGGATACGGGTTCTCGAGAAGAGGAAGGGAACGCCAGGAGAATAGCAATCCATTCCACGATCGGGATCACCGCGCAGTTTAAGTGTCCACCCGTCAAATATTAAAGGTCTTACGGGATTCGTCCCGGGATAGGAATGTGGCTCATCTACTGAGCTGAACCTGAAGGTGAAGAAATATGGCAAAATCAATGTACGCCTACGTACGAGAGGCGTGGAAGAAGCCCTCGGAGAGCGGGGTCCGGGCACTGCTCTGGGACCGCATGCAGCAGTGGCGGCGTGAGGGCAGCGTTGTCCGGATCGAGCACCCGACAAGGATCGACAGAGCCCGGAACCTTGGGTATAAAGCAAAGCAGGGGATCGTCATGGTCCGGGTAAAAGTGCGCCGGGGAGGGAGGCGGAGATCCAGGTATGTCCGTGCCCGGCGTTCCGCCCGCATGGGTGTGAACAGACTGACCCCGGGCAAGAGCCTCAAGAGAATCGCAGAAGAGCGTGCATCGCGCAAGTACCCCAACATGGAGGCTCTGAACTCGTATTGGGTGGGGCAGGACGGGAAACAGAAGTGGTTTGAGGTAATTCTCGTAGACGGTCACCATCCCTCTGTAAAGAGCGATCCTCACCTGTCCTGGATTGGAAAGCCCGAACACCGCGGTCGCGCCGAGCGTGGAAAGACCAGCGCAGGAAGAAAAGGCCGGGGATTGCGGACCAGGGGTGCCGGTACCGAGAAGACCCGGCCAAGCATCCGGTCCCATGCAAACCAGGGCAAATAACTTATCTCATTTTTCTCAATTGTTCTCCATGCACTGCACAGATGCCTGCGTCATTCCTTTTCCCGCGGGTGATACCTCTATCCGGAGGATGGCGCTCGGTGCCAGGGAGATGGGATTCGACAGTCTCGTTGCCTTCGGAGCCGAGCCGGGCGTCTACCATGGTATCACAATAGTGAAAGGCGTGCAGCTGGAAGGCATGGAGATCCGTCAGATCCTGGGCGCCATGAAGAGGGCAAAATCCGATTCATCCCTGATCTGTGCGAACGCCGGGGACAACTCCTTCAACCGTGCCCTCATGAACATTCCCGGAATCAGGGTACTCAGAAACCTCCATGCCTCTCCGAAAAAATCCTTCGACCAGGTCACGGCCAGGATGGCATCCGATAAGAGAGTGGCAGTGGATATCGACCTCTCTTCCCTGATCCAGTTGAGAGGGTCGGCCAGGCAGAAGGCGATCCAGAGATATTCCGACGCCGTAATGCTCCAGGATAAATTCGGGTTCCCGTTCACACTCTCGACCGGAGCCCGATCCATACTTGAGATGCGGTCCGGGAGGGATATGAAAGCCCTCTGCACTCTGATCGATCTTCCGGAGAGCGGGGTAGAGGATGCACTCAGGGCTGTCGGAACACTTTGCAATCCGGAAGGACCCGTGAAGGTGGTGCAGTGAAACCCAGGCCCCCCACGATGCGCACAAAGCGGCGTTATATTCTCGTCAGGGTAGAGCCGGAGTATCTTCCGATCTCTCCGCGTGACCTTTACTATTCGTTGCTGGAAGCGATCACCACGATATTCGGGGATTCCGGGGCTGCAAAGGTCCAGCCGGCGGTTCTTTCCTGCACAGGCGGGGTCGCAATAGTGCGTTGCGTCCGGAATACGGAAGCGATGGTCTTCTCCTCACTCCCTACAGTGACCCGGGTGGCCGAGCACAGGGTTGCCCTCAGGAGTTGCGCTACCGGTGGGACGCTGCTTTCTCTGCGGAGGCGGCTTGGGGAATCCCCCCGAACCCCCGCCGAAATTGGGGATGATGTGGAATTTGACGGGAATAGTTACCAAACTGTGCGCTATCACGGTGAAAAGGTTGATTTGATTGAAAAGGGATTTAAAAGTCAAACACTATTGTTTCTCACACAGCAAGATCTGGAGGAGTAGGATTGCAGCCACAAGCGTATCAGATGGGGTATGACCGGGCCATCACAGTGTTCAGCCCCGACGGCCGGCTTTATCAGGTCGAATATGCCCGGGAGGCCGTGAAACGAGGAACCACAGCGGTGGGAATAAAATGTCAGGAAGGTGTGGTGCTGATCGTGGATAAGAGGGTCAGTTCCCGGCTTCTGGAAGCCTCGAGCATCGAGAAGATCTTCAAGATCGATGACCACATCGGGGTGGCCTCCTCCGGCCTCGTGGGAGATGCAAGGGCTCTCGTGGACAGGGCACGGATCGAATCCCAGATCAACAGGGTCACGTATGACGAAAGGATCGACGTGGAGGCCCTTGCCAAGAAACTTGGGGATCATATGCAGACCTACACCCAGTTCGGAGGAGCGAGGCCATACGGAACCGCACTTCTCATCGCCGGTGTAAGCGACGGGGAATGCAGGCTCTTCGAGACCGATCCAAGCGGCACTCTGCTGGAATATAAGGCGACCGGGATTGGGATAGGCAGGAACGCGGTGATGAAGGTCTTTGAAGAGGAATACCAGTTCGAGAATTCCCTGAAGGACTCGATCCTTCTTGGGATCAAGGCGCTTCACGATGCGACCGAGGGAAAATTCGACGTCAATACTGTGGAGATCGGGATCATCGAGCGTGAAAGCGCACTCTTCCGCAAGATGAGCAAGGATGAAGTGGCCTCGTTTGTAGAGCAGTTCGAGAAGTAAAGGGAAGAGAATGATACCCCTGGAGAAGGCGGTGGTCGCGAGGCTGGAGAGCCACGGGGAGAAATTCGAGATCCTTGTGGACCCTGACCTGGCCGTAAAGTTCCGCCAGGGAGCAGACGTAGAACTCGAAGAGATGGTCGCGGCGCTCTATGTCTTCTCGAACGCATCCAGGGGAACCCGTGCCCCGGACGAAGCGCTGACAAAGGTGTTCCAGACCACCGATTTTTCCGAGATCGCGAGAAAAGTCATCGAAAAGGGGGAGATCCACCTCACCGCCGAGCAGCGAAAACAGATGATTGCGGAGAAGAGGAAACAGGTGATCGCCTTTATCTCCAGGAATGCGGTGAATCCCCAGACAGGGCTGCCCCATCCGCCCCAGCGTATCGAGATGGCTATGGAAGAGGCCAGGGTGAATATCGACCTGTACAAGCACCTCGACGAGCTGGTGAAAGAGACTGTAAAAGCGCTACGCCCTCTCCTTCCCATACGGTTCGAGGAGTTGCGCCTGGCTGTGAAACTCCCTCCGGAGTTCGCTCACAGGGCGTTTGGGGAGATCCAGTCTGCTGCGACGATGGAGAAGGACGAATGGCAGAAGGACGGCTCATGGATCTGCATCGTGCGCATCCCGGCAGGAATCCAGGGAGATTTTTACAACCTGGTGAACCGCCTCACCAAGGGACAGGGTGAGGTCAGGATCCTTGATTAAGTATATCAGTGCCGAGCACCAATTATAAAAGACATATCAGAGGGTAGTGCCTATGAGCAGCGGACAGACAAAGGCAAAAGGAAGAGTCACAGGGAGTGCCGGACGCTTTGGGCCCAGATACGGAAGATTTATCCGTAAAAGGGTTGCCGAGACAGAGAAGATCTCTCGTTCGGCCCACCGTTGTCCCCGCTGTGACACCGTAGCGGTGAAAAGACAGGGGACCGGAATCTGGGCCTGCAGGAAGTGCGGGTTTAAATTCGCAGGAGGGGCTTATACCCCGCAGACGCCCGCCCTGCGCATTGCCATGCGCACCATTGACCGGGCACTGGCCGGAAAGGAGTGAACCTGTCATGGCAGGCGGAGCGTACAAATGCGCCCGGTGCAAACAGAAGGTGGAGATAGACGTAAATGTCCGGTGTCCCTACTGCGGACACCGTATCCTTTTTAAGGAGCGTGGCGCGGCGATCAAAGAGCTGAACGCTCGATGACCCTCGTAACCACCTCAAGAAAACCGGTCCCTGAATTGCGTTCCCTGGCAAAGGATCTTGCCTTTGCCATTGGAACACCTTATTTCGTCCGTGGCAAGACGCCCTGGGACGACCTGCGGCTGAAAGATCCCTTAATCCTCCTGTTTTCACAGGCAGGGAAGAAGCGGTTTGCAGTCCAGGTTTTTTTAGAGGGGAAGGAAGTTCTTCAGCTGGCAATACCCGGCTGGAAGGTGGATCTGAGGCCCGATGCCCGGATGGCCGGGGTCCTCGTGGCAGACCAATCGGTTTATGAGGCATTGGAACCATATATACCGGTAAAATTCGAAAAGGAAAGCACCTGCACGATGGTGTTCGACGGCACCCGCAGAAGGCACTACATGGTACGGCTGATAGGCCATGGAGCATAAAGCAGTCTTTCGTTTCAGATCGGTGCACGCCGAAACGATTTACCATGCTGTCTGCCCGGAAATGGACGCGGAAGTACATCCCAGATCAAAGGCGGCATGCAGCCTGGAAGGATCCCATGTCCTTGTCCTGGATGTCAGTGCCAGGGACATTGCTGCGTTACGGGCTTCCCTGAATATGTGGCTCCGCCTTATCAGCGTGGCCGAAGAGATGCAGGTGCTGGCGGAAGAAAGAGGAGAGCAGAGAGTATGAGTGCAATTTCCCCGAAAATGCAGAACCAGATTGCTCAGCTGCAGCAGATGCAGCAGCAGATGCAGACGATCGGAGCCCAGAAAACCCAGTACGAGATGGCAGTCCGCGAAGCGAAGAGGGCAAGCGAGGAGTTAAACGACGTCCCCCCGGAAGCCGCCGTATTTCTGTCAGTGGGCACGGTGATGGTTGAGAAGAAGAAAGATGCGGTATTAACCACCCTGGCGGATAAGATAGAAACTCTTGAGATCCGCATCAAGTCCCTTGAGAAGCAGGAAACCCTGCTCCAGGGGAAGTTTGAACAGCTCCAGGCCCAGATCAAGCAGGCTCTGGAAGGAAAACCCTCTTCTCCCAGTGCTGCCTGATAATAGTTCTTTTTTTCTTTTTCAGACCGGTTTTTCCACCCGGTGCAGGAGATTCAGGGCATTGATCATTGCCTCGGCGGATGCGAGAACAATATCGTCGCCCGAGGCGCTGGCATCGAAGATCCTGCCATGTTCGTCTTCGACTGCAATGGTGACATGGCCGATTGCATCCGATCCTCCCGAGATCGCTTCGATGTTGAACTCTTTCAATTGGACCCTTACAGGAAGCATGCCCATAATGGCTTTGAGCGCCGCATCCACCGGCCCTGTCCCTGTGGCGGAAAAGACAGATTCTTTCCCTGCAACGATCGCTTTTACGCTGGCCGTAGGGATTACATGGTTTCCGGTCATCACTGCGATATTCTCCATCTCGATGACCCTGCCCCCATTGACGATTCCCATTATGCTCTCGGCGATCTCGTAAAGATCTGCATCCGTGACACGCTTTCCCTTCACGGCAATGAACTTGATCTTCTCCACGATCCGGTCCAGTTCCGTGTCAGTGGGTTGGAGCCGGACATCCTCGAGCATCTGCTTCACTGCATGGCGGCCGACATGCTTCCCCAGGGTAAGTTTTCGCCGGTGGCCGACCATCTCGGGGGTCATGATCCCGGGCTCGAAGGTGGCTGCACAGGCGATTACGCCATGGGAATGGATCCCGCTCTCGTGCGAAAATGCATTTTCTCCGACAATAGGGTAGGTCGGCGGCAGGCCGATTCCCGAGTACCTGGTAATGAGCCGGGACGTCTCGACCAGCTTCTCTTTCACAATCCCTGTACTGATTCCGAAAATTGACTCAAGGATCATAACAGTGGGGGCGAGATCGGCATTCCCTGCTCGTTCCCCAAGGCCGTTCACGGTTACCTGGACCTGGGATGCCCCTGCCTCCACTGCAGTGATGGTATTCGCAACCGCAAGCCCGAAGTCATTGTGACAGTGGACATCCAGCGGGCAGTCAATCTCGCTTGCTAACCGGGAGATCAGCTGCTTCATTGCCGTAGGGTAATAGACTCCCACGGTGTCCGGCACGTTAAGGATCGTGGCACCGGATTCAGAAGCAGTCCGGAATACCTGGATCAGGTAGTCAGGGTCCGTCCTAGTGGCGTCCATGGCCGAGAACATGCACTTGTCGCAGTGATCCCGCACGTAGGAGACGATCTCCCCGGTGATTTCCAAGACTTCCTCGCAGGTCTTCTTGATCGTGTGAACACGCTGAACCTCGGAGGTAGGGATGAAGACATGAACCATGTCCACTCCGCATTCGAGGCATGCATCCACGTCCTCTTTCCTGGACCGGGCAAGTCCGCAGATATCCGCGTCCAGGCCGAGTTGGGCGATCGCTTTGACCGTCTCCAGCTCCCCCTGGGAGGAGGCCGGGAAGCCTGCTTCGATGGCGTGGACTCCGATGGAGGATAACTGCCTCGCAATTTCGAGTTTTTGCTCGAATGTGAACGATATACCGGGCGTCTGTTCACCATCCCTCAGGGTGGTGTCGAAAACAGTCACCTTTTTCTTCGCCTGGCTATCAACAAAGAAGACAATTCCCCGCAACCTTTGTACTGGGTGTCATATCCTATGGTTTGGGCGCTCAACCTATAAAAGTGTCTCCGGACCGGTTTCTCACCATATCGATACGTTTAATACCTTTATTTTCCCTATACTATGAGCGCAATCCCGCCTTAACTCAGACTGGTAGANNTAGAGTGCGCGGCTGTAGTATGATTTGCCGTTTCAGGCAATTGCGCAGCTACCGCGATGTCCCCGGTTCAAATCCGGGAGGCGGGATCAACCTGATGCGCAAAAGATCACGAGCCCAGGTAGTGTAGCGGCCCATCATGTCTGCCTGTCACGCAGACG
>DAEV01000014.1 GCA_002509495.1 Methanolinea sp. UBA473
GGTTCAGCTTCTGCTGGCGTGCGGCCAGTGTCCCACGCCCGGCATACTCGGCCCGGAAGTGAGCGGTAAGGGAGTCAATGATGAAAAGGCGGACCGGAAGGTCGGTGCCCTTCAGCTCCTGGGCCTTCTCCCGGGCGCTCTCGATCATCAGCATCTGGTGGTCCGAGGAATGCGCCCGGGCGACGTGGATATTCTCCAGGAACTCCTGGGGTTCGGCATCGATCCCGAGACCGAGCACCATCTGCTCGATACGCTCGGGGCGGAAGGTGTTCTCGGTATCGATGTACACGGCGCTTCCGGCAAGCCCGCCCATATCCTCGGAGAGCTGGACATTCACCGCCATCTGGTGAACGATCTGGCTTTTACCCGATCCGAACTCGCCGTAAAGCTCGGTGATGGCCTGGGTCTCAAGCCCGCCGCCCATCAGGGCATCGAACTCCGGGACGAGGGTTTTTAACTTGCGCACCTCTTTGCGCTGCTCGAATACGTCCCTGCCTGTCCGGAACCCCCCGAGTTCCACCAGCTCGCGGGCAGCCTTGATCATCTTCTTGGCGGTCGACTCCCCGAGCTCGGCGGTCTCGGCGAGGTCTGCAGGGGAGGCGGTGGCGATGCTCTCCACGGAAAGGAATCCGGCTTCCCTGAGCTTCTCGGCGGTGGTGGGTCCCACGCCGGGAAGGTCTTCAATTTCCATCGGTCCTGTACTCATCTGGTTCACCTGTAGTGGAAAGATCGGTAAACTCACACTCATATAGGTTGGCGGCCGTGCAGGGTGAAAGTATCGGATGAGGACAGGGAGCAGATCAGCTCTTCAGCCTTTTTCCGGATCTCTTCCGGATCCCGTGGTTCTTCGGTGAAGGATATGAGTGCGATACGCTTGCCGGACCGGATCCCCCTGGCCCGCACTTCCCGCCCATGGGGGAGGGAGCCCGTCACAAGGTAGCGCTCCGATCCATTGTCAAGGAAGGTGCCTCCCAATGTCACGATGGAGGTTCCCGCGATCTCGATCTCTTCTCCTTCCTCCGAAGGAATTACCCTGATCATGCTCCCACCTCCCGCATGAAGTTCCCTCTCCCCGGATCTTCCTGTCCTGCCCGAGCCCTGGAAAAGAGCGATCTCGTCCCCCGTGATGAGTGGCTGCAGCGCATGATCACCCCACAGCACGACAGGAAGATCCGAAACGCCATCGGTGAGGATGAGATTGCGAACGTGGGAAGACCGGCCATCCCGTGAGGTGAATGCCCTGGCCTGCTGGAGGGATTTTACCCTTTCTTTCACCGAGAACGTGTTATTCTCGGTCACCCTTGCGAGCGGAGAAAAACGCACCGGAATATCATCTTCACCCCTCTCCAGAGTGCTTTTTTCGTCGATCCGGTACTCCTTGCCCCGCGGCCGGATCTTCTCCAGCGCCCCGGTGATGCGGAGCGGTGTATTGTCAGGGATTCCCTCCAGGAGTTCCGGGATCCAGCAGACCAGGCGGGTCACCTCGTCACCTTCCCCCACCATCGCCTCGATCATCTCCCCGCTGCTCCCGTCCCTCCGGGAGATGGATCGCGTCTCTCCCCTTGCCAGGAGCTGCACGGCCAGGTCTTTCCGGGTCGGGGGGGAGAGATAGGCCTCCACCGTGGACTGGCAATGGATCTCGCAGGCAGCTTTCCGGAGTGCGAGGACCGTGATCTCGTTCTTGCCCTTTCCCGCATGCTTTCCGATCACTTCCAGCACTTCGCCTGTGTCGATCTCCCTGCTTGCATGGGCCTTTTCGTCCCAGAAGATCGACCGCACCTGTCCGGTCTCGTCCCCCAGGATGAGGCTGTTCACCAGGCCCTTCTCCCCGTCCGTCCGCTCGAATTCACGCGGTTCGCTTCTTTCGATGACCTTGGCAAAAAAACAAAAAAGGGTGGACTTCCCCGAGAGATCCTTCACCTTCACGTGGTGCCGTCCGCAGTCCTGAACCACGAGCATGGCTGCGGTGACCTCGTCCACCAGGTTCCCGCACTGCTCCATCTTCTCTTCCACCCGCCGTTCAAACTCCTCCCGTGTGAGGAGATCGTCGACAAGGGCGTAGTGGAACTGCACGGCCTGGTCCTCCCCTCACTTCTGCCAGGGCGGTGTCCTCATGGGCGCCTTTAAGTCCTCGACCGTCTCGGCTCTCCGCATGAGGGCAGCCTGTCCCGCATGGACGAGAACTTCGGCACACCTCGGCCGGCTGTTGTACTGCGAGGACATGGCAAATCCATACGCCCCGGCATCCAGCACAGCGAGAAGGTCGTCCTGGACCGGCCTCGGCATTCTCCTGTCCGCCGCGAGAATGTCTCCCGACTCGCAGATAGGCCCTGCCACGGTGCAGATCCCGCTGGCAGGTGCGTCGGCCCTGTTTGCGATGATCACTTCGTGGTACGCATCGTACATTGCCGGACGGATGAGGAGGTTGAATCCCGCATCGACGTTCACGAAGACTTTGTGCGCCTGTTTCACAGAGTTTACCCTCGTGAGGAGGACCGTAGAGTCCCCCACAAGGGACCGGCCGGGCTCGATCCAGAGCTCGGGGGAGATCCCGAGGGCTTCCACCCCTGCTTTGAAGACGGGGACGACAGCGGCTGCGTATTCGTCCTGGGTGGGCGCAGTCTCGATCTCATGGCGGTAGGGAATCCCGAGCCCTCCTCCGAGGTCGATGAACTCCAGGGAGACCCCGAGGGCAGTGACCTCTCCGGCGAGCCGCACCATAACCTCGGCAGCCCTGGCGAAGGGTTCAAGATCCAGGATCTGCGATCCGATATGGCAGTGGAGTCCGACAGGGAGAATGTTCCTGCATCCGAGGGCTTCCTTGTACGCATGCGGGACCTGCCCGTGGGGGATTCCGAACTTGCTTGTTGCCAGGCCGGTCGCAATCTTTGGATGCGTGGGCACCTCCAGGGCCGGGTTTACTCGGAATGCGATCCTTGCGATCTTCCCTGCGTCGCCGGCGCAGGCATCCAGCTGGTGGAGTTCATCGAGTGAGTCCACTGATACCGGAACCCCTTTCTCCACCGCAAGGGACAGGTCACCGCGGCTCTTGGAGCTTCCGTTGAAGAGCAGCCGTTCCGGGGGCATCCCGGCCTCCAGTGCGAGGCAGAGTTCCCCGGACGAGAATACGTCCGCACCCGCGCCCTCGGCTGCGAGGGCTTTAAGAATCGCCAGGTTGCCATTGGCCTTGGCTGCGAACAGGACCGATACCCTTGGATAACGGGCGGTGAGAGCCTCCCTGTAACGTTGATAGCATTCAGTGATACGGTCCTGATCGGTTACGTACAGGGGGGTCCCCCACTTTTCCGCAAGGGCTACACAATCCTGCCCGCCTGTGTGCAGGCGACCTCCACGGACAGAAAGAGAGGGGGGTAGATTCACAGACCCATCCCCCCCATCCGCTCGATTGCCTCCCGGATCCTCTCTTTGGTCCTCGTAAGGGCGAACCGCACGTACCCATCGCCTCCCGATCCGAATCCGATTCCGGGCGTCACGACGATGCCCGCCTCGTCGAGCATCCTCGCAGCGAATCCCATGCAATCCTCTACCTGCATCCATACATAGAATGTGGCCTTCGGCGCTTCCACGGCGAACCCGAGTTCACGCAGCCCCTTTACCAGCACGTCGCGGCGCTCCTGGTAGATGCGGCAGGCATCTTTCACTGTCGTGTCGGGTCCGTTCAGCGCGGCAATGGCCGCCCTCTGCACAGCGTCGAACACCCCCGAGTCTATGTTGGATTTCAACCTGGACAACCCTGAAAGGATCGAAGCGTTTCCGACCGCCATTCCGATCCTCCATCCCGTCATGTTGAACGTCTTTGAAAGGGAGTGCATCTCTACGGCCACATCCATGGCGCCGTCGGTTGCAAGGAAGGAGGGGGCCCGATAGCCATCGTAAGAGATCTCGGAATATGCATTGTCATGGACGATCAGGATATCATTCTCCCGTGCGAACTCGACTGCACTCTCGAAGAAACCGGGAAGGGTAACTGCGGAGGTGGGATTGTTCGGATAGTTGAGGAACATGATTCTTGCAGCAGCTGCGATATTGTGAGGGATGTCTTCGAGTACCGGGATGAACTGGTTCTCCGCAGAAAGGGGCATTTCGTATAGTTTCCCCTCTGCAAAGAGGGTCGAGGTCCGGTACACCGGATAGCCCGGACTCGGAGCAAGCACGTAATCTCCAGGGTTCACGAAGGCCTCCGGAATATGGGCGATTCCGTCTTTCGAGCCCATCAGGGCGAGGACCTCCGTGCCCGGGTCCAGTTCGATCCCGAAGCGCTTCCGGTACCATCCCGCCACCGCAGCCCTGTATTCTGTCATCCCCGCGTAGGACGGGTAATGGTGGTTTGCGGGGTCCCTTGCGGCCCTGCAGAGTTCTTCCACGATATGGTCCGGAGTGGGGAGGTCCGGGTCCCCTACCCCGAGGTCAATGACATCGACTCCGCTCCGGATCTTATTCGCTTTCATCTCGTCGATCCGGGCGAAGAGATAGGGAGGGAGCTCCCCCATCCGATCCGCATACATGCAGGAGATCTATTGGCGGTCACGGCACATTAAGGATAAGGTAACCTTCCTCTAATTCTCTTCAATTACGTTAAATTCGCGCAAATACACGGATTCAGCCCTCTGAATCACAATTTTTATATTAGGCGCAGGGCAGGTTGTACCATGAAAGGCGCCCGGTCATGGAATCCGCCGGAGGAGAAAAAATCCCGGAAGTCAGGAGCCGCTGAAACCCGGGATGATGCAATTGTGATCTTTTCCACGGCGGGGAAAGAACAGGCAGGTTTGATCGCAAGGATGCTGGTGGACCGCAGGCTTGCGGCCTGTGTGAATATCACTGCAGTCCAGTCGCATTACAGGTGGGAGGGAGAGTTCTGCGAGGACTCCGAGAGCCTCCTCCTTATCAAGACGACCAGGGGAAGGATGACAGAGGCGATGTCCGCGATCCGGGAGGTGCATTCGTACGACCTTCCGGAGATGATCGCACTTCCCATCATGGGAGGGTATCCCCCTTACCTCCAGTGGCTGGTGCAGGAGACATCGCCGTGAATATCACCACCATCAGGGCGATCCAGGTCCGCGCGGACAGGCGGGGAGAGATCGAGGATCGGGTCATCCGGGAGTCAAGGTTCCGGCTTTTTCTCAATGACAACCTGTTCTCCGAGATGGTTGCAAGCGACGACCAGCTGGAGGAACTTGGAGCGGGGTTCGTCGTCACCCAGGGAATCTCCCGGTCCGTCGGGAACGTGCGTGTGGCAGGAGGGGACATCCGGGTCCGGGCATCGATCGAAGGGGACCTGTCAAAGGAAGTCATCTCCACAGGCGCGATCGGGGTGAAAAGGCACTTCGGAAAGGTCTCTTCCTCTCTCACGCTGACCACTGATGACGTCTTTGGCATCACCCGCGAGATCGAGACAGAGATCTGGCGCCAGACCGGCGGAGTGCACTGTTCCGTCCTCTTCCATGAAAAGGAACTCCTCGTGAAGAGTAGCGATGTGGGGCGGCACAATACCGTGGATAAGGTAGTGGGATATGCGGTACTCCGGGAGATCGACCTGTCCAGGTGCGTTGTGGGTTGCACGGGCAGGCAGCCCCGGGACATGGTGATCAAGGCAGCCCATGCGGGAATCCCGATCATCATCTCCCGGGCGGCCTCGACCGACCAGGGGATTGCTGCAGCCCGGGACGCCGGCATCACCCTGATCTGCTTCTCCCGCGGTGATCGGTTCACTATCTATACTCATCCGGAAAGGATCCTGTGACGCGGATCATCCAGGCCGACCGGATACCGCGAGAGTAAGAACAATAGGAAGGAGATCCAATTCATTGGAAGGAGTCGAGATGTCAGGGAAAGAGTCGGATAAGACGGCGGTGCTTGTACTGGGGTGCCCCCAGGTCCCGGTGCAGACGGGGGTGGCGCTCTACCTCCTGCACGCCCTGCGGAAGAAAGGAGTGGTCCCGGTCGTTGCAGGGAACCGGGCGGCGAGGATGCTCGTCGAGGTGTCGGATCCCGAGAGGCACTATGTAGGTGAGACGGTGGACCTTGACAGGTTCATCGACGACCTGGCAGGAAAGGTCAGAGCGTACGGACTCTACTTCATCTTCATCCACAACGACTCCGGTGTCTCCTATGCGGCAACCGTCCAGTCAATCACGGGATCCACCGTGGTCGCCCTGATTTACGGAGAGCATTTCGAGGAAATCGCGGAATCCATCGAATTCCCCTGCGAAAAGATCGCGGCAAAGGCGGTGCATAACCCGATGCCGCTCAGGAAGAAGATTGACGAGGTGCTTCCATGGGTTGTGTCGAATCTCTGAAGTACGAGGTCGTCCTTAAGGGAGCCTCGTTCAAGGAATGCCGCGAATACGTCAGGGCGCACTGTAAAGAGTACAGGGACGTGCAGCCCGGGTTCAGACTCTTCGAGAAGGCAGTAGTGGGGGTACCCCCGATCTCGATCGGCCTTGACGGTGACGTCCTGGTGTTTCCCTATACGAAGCCATGCTATGGAACATTCCTGCTGAAGATCGAGGATCCGGAGGAGGCGGCCCGGATCCGCGCTCTCAAGAAAAAATAACATTCTCTTTTCCTTTTTATTGGAACCGCCCTGCATCCCGCCGGGAGTCAGATTGTTTTTTTTCACTGCCTGACACATGGGGGAACCTATATCTTCCCCCCCTGCATGTAGACTGTCCTGAGGAGAAGAGGACAAATGAAGGAGATCTCAGTCCTCATCGGCGGGAAAGCCGGTGACGGGATCAACATTGCCGGAATGGTTGTAGCTCACCTCTTCAACCGTATAGGATACCGGGTGTACATGTACTTCGACTATCCGTCCCTCATCAAGGGAGGCCACAACTTCGCAATCATCAGGGCGGCGGAAGGAAAGATCGGTTCTCACCGGGAAAAGGTGGACTTCATCCTTGCCCTGAACCAGGACTCCGTCGAATTCCACAAAGATCTCGCAAAGGCGGACACAGTGGTGGTGTATGACAACGATCGTGTCCGGAGCGAAGGGATCGGGGTTCCCATCGCAGATATCTTGAAGGAAGAAGGTGCACCGCCGGTTATGGGGAACTCCTGCATCATCGGTGCGTTTGCACGTGCCGCAGGGATAGAGTGGGCGGTGCTGGAGGAGGTATTTAAGAAGCAGGTCCGGAAGGCCCTCGAACAGAATCTGAAGGTTGCCAGGCGCGGGTTCGATACTGCGGCTGAAAAAAAGAAAATCGTGCCCCTGATGCATGATACCTTCCCCGTGATATCCGGCAACGAGGCGATCGGTCTCGGACTCATCCATGGGGGGCTCGATACCTACGTGGCATATCCTATGACCCCTACCTCCAATCTCCTTCATTTCCTCGCGGCTGTCGCGGAAGAGCACGAGATCGCCGTGTTTCATCCCGAGAACGAGATCGGGGTCATGCTCATGGCCCTGGGTTCTGCCTATGCAGGGAAGAAGACGGCCGTAGGGACCTCCGGGGGCGGGTTCTGCCTTATGACGGAGGGTTTCTCAATGGCCGGGATGTCGGAGATCCCTGTCGTGGTGGTGCTCGGGCAGCGTACCGGCCCGAGCACGGGCCTGCCCACCTATACGGCCCAGTCCGATCTTCATTTTGCGATCCATGCAGGCCAGGGAGAATTCCCCCGGCTTGTCGTGGCCCCGGGAGATGCGGAACAGGCGTTTTCCTGGTCTTCCGCCGCGCTCCGGCTCGCATGGAGGTGCCAGGTCCCGGCAATCATCCTCGGGGATAAGACCCTCTGCGAGGGGATCTACAGTTTCGATCAGGCGGAGGCGATCTCTCCCGGGATCAGCCCCCCCTTCGAGGGCATCCCGGGCCCCGGGTATACCCGTTACAGGATCACGGAAAATGGGATCTCCCCCCTCCTCTCGCCACCGGCAAAGGACGCGGTTATCAAGGTGAACAGCTACGCCCACGACGAGGCGGGGATTACCACGGAAAAGGCGGACCTGGTTGCCGCGATGACCGAGAAAAGGGAAAGAAAAGGAAATTTCCTGCAGCAGGAAGTGAATGCGCTCCCGTCTGTCCATCTCGAAGGAACGGCCGGCAACAGGAATACCCTGATCTGCTGGGGCTCGACGCTGGGCGTCTGTCGGGAGGTGGCCGGAAATCTCGGTCTCCGCCTGGTGCAGCCCATCGTCCTCGAACCACTCCCCGTGGAGGCACTTCACCGGGCGCTGGAGGGGCCCGGGAAGGTCGTCGTTGTGGAGGAGAACGTATACGGGCAGCTCGAACTCCTCCTTGCCAGGAACGGCATCCGGGTCCATGGCCACGTCCGGCGGTACGATGGAAGGCCCTTCCCTCTCGAGGAACTGGAAGCCCGGGTCCGGGAGGTGCTGGCATGAGCGGAAGGAACCTTATTACCGATGCAAAGAACACCTGGTGCCCGGGGTGCGGCAACTTTACACTCCAGTTTTCCCTCAAAAACACGATTACAGCCCTGGGAAAGGAGGGGACACCACTTGATGACATCGTGATTGTCACGGGGATCGGATGCCACGCCAAGATGGCGGATTACCTGAATATCAACAGCTTTTATTCCATCCACGGGAGGGCGATCCCGGCCGCTGCGGCAATTAAGATGGCCAATCCCGACCTTACTGTAATCTGCTGTGCAGGGGATGGGGATGCGTATGCAGAGGGACTGGACCACCTGATCTTTGCCGCAAAGAGGAATTCCGACATCACCGTGATCATTCATGACAACCGTGTGTACGGGCTCACCACCGGGCAGTATACCCCCACCTCCCCCATGGGCTTCAAGGGAAAATCCACCCCGGGGGGAACCAGGGAGGAGCCCTTCAATCCGATGGAGATCATGCTGGCAAGCGGAGCTACGTTCCTGGCCCGCGGGTATACGAGGAAGATGGGGCTCCTCCAGCAGTCGATCCTCGAGGGCATCCGGCACAAGGGATTTGCATTCATCGATGTCCTGCAGATATGTGCCTCATATTTCAACCGGAGCGAATACTACGACCGGCTCGTCTACGAACTCACGGACCATGACCCCTCGGATTTCGATGCGGCCTGCGGGAAAGCGAGGGAATGGGACTATAACAGGGAAGCCCCTATTGCCCTTGGGACATTCTACCGGGCTGCCCGCGATACCATGGAGGACCGGATCAGGGTCGAGCGGAAGCGGGAAAAGAACAGGGATTCCACGATCAGGCGTATCCTCCTGGAAAAATCCTAGGGAACAATGCAGCGGTGCGGCCCGACGGACAGGAGGATCCACCCCGGTTTATTATAAAAAAGATCCGTAAAGAACGATCCAGGATGTGAGACGGCGATATGACCGGACAGAATCTTTTCGAGATAGTCAAGCAGCACATTTGCAGTTGTTCGCTGGACCTGCAGATGGATCCCAATGTGGAGGCGATCCTGAAGATGCCCATGCGCGAACTCCACGTGTCCATTCCCGTGCGCATGGATGACGGTACAATCCGGGCTTTCCAGGGGTTCCGGGTTCAGTACAACGATGCTCTCGGACCGACCAAAGGGGGAATCCGCTACCATCCCGGTGAAACGATCGACACGATCCGGGGTCTTGCGGCCCTGATGACATGGAAGTGCGCCCTGCACGAACTTCCCCTGGGCGGGGCCAAGGGCGGTATCGTCTGCAACCCTAAGGAGCTCTCCTTCTCCGAGCTGGAACGTCTCTCGCGCTCCTATATCCAGATGATCTACTACATCATCGGCCCTGACAGGGATATACCTGCACCGGACGTGTATACGACACCCGAGATCATGGCGTGGATGATGGATGAATATTCCAAGATAGCAGGAAAGACATCGTTCGGAGTGATCACGGGAAAACCCGTCGGGCTCGGCGGATCGGAGGGCAGGGTCGATGCCACAGCCCGTGGTGGATGGTTCATCATCCGGGAGGCTGCCAGGGACGCGAACCTGGAACTTGCTGGAGCGACCGTGGCGATCCAGGGATTCGGGAAGGTGGGCTCCTTTGCAGCTTTGCTGGGAAGGGATATCTTTGGTGCCAGGATCATAGCAGTGAGTGACAGCACCGGAGGCGTCTGCGATCCGCAGGGGCTGGATATCGGGGCGCTGATCCTTCACAAGAGAAAGACAGGGTCAGTAAAAGGCTTTCCAGGTGCGAAGGAGATCAGTAACCAGGAAATACTGGAGCTCGGGGTGGACATCCTCGTGCCGGCGGCCCTCGAGAACGTCATCACCGATGAGAATGCGGGAAGGGTGAAGGCAGCGATCGTAGCCGAGTTCGCCAACGGTCCCCTCACAGCGGAAGCAGACGAGATCCTCCACAAAAGGGGGATCCTTGTCCTTCCGGACCTCCTGGCGAACGGGGGAGGCGTGATCGTCTCCTACTTCGAAATGGTGCAGAACAGCCAGATGGACCACTGGGATGAGGAGAAGATCTACCGCCGGCTTGAGAAGAAGATGTCCGATGCCTACAGATCGGTGAGGGATCTCGCGAACAGGAACAACGTACCGTTGCGCAAGGCAGCCTATACCATCGCGTTGGAGAGAGTTGTCCGGGCAATGCGGCTCAGGGGATGGATGTGACAGCACCCATGGTAAAACTCCTGTTGAAACGGGACTCCGCGTGCGCTCTGATCATAATGATAAAGGACGGATTTTTCCTCTTCCGCTCCTATCACTGATCCGGAGTGTCTCTCGATGCTTGAATTTACCGTAACAGACAATTTCTTTGCCTGGGTGATCCTTCCCCTCCTCATCTTCCTGGCCAGGATCTGCGACGTGAGCATGGGGACGCTTCGCGTGATCTTCATTGCGAAGGGACTGAAGAAGATTGCACCCGTGATCGGGTTCTTCGAGGTGATCATCTGGCTTCTCGCGATCGGGCAGGTGATGCAGAACATCTCCAATGTCGCCTCGTATGTCGCCTACGGGGGTGGGTTTGCTGCCGGGACTTACCTCGGCATGAGGGTGGAGGAGCACCTGTCGATCGGGACGGTCATCGTAAGGGTGATCACGAACCGGGATGCAGGGGATCTGGTTTCCGGTCTCCGCACGTCCGGGTACGGGGTAACCACAATGGATGCCGAGGGATCCTCAGGGATGGTGATGGTGGTCCTGATCGTGAGCCGGAGGCAGGACCTGCCGGGAGTGATTACAATGATCGAAACATTCCAGTCAGGGGCCTTCTATACGATCGAGGAAGTGAGAGCCGTCACGGAAGGAGTCTTTCCCGGAAGAAGCCAGGAAAAATTCCTGAACTGGAGAGATCCCCTGGGTTTCTTCAGGAAGGGAAAATGAGCGGTTGCCTTGAGTATCCGTAACCAGAGCCACCTCAATTCCAGGAGTTTCCCACTCCTGAAGGGCGGGTATCGAAAAAGAAAAGGACACTGATCGAATGGAATCATCGGGCTTCTCGCACAGCCACCAGGACGGTGCCACGCACTCCAATCACGGGCCTGAGCCACGGAACGGGGGAGGCGGCGGGAAGGACTATTCATCCTCCCTCCGTGCCGGGCTTGCAGTGACCCTGATCTTTTTCGCAGTCGAAGTAGCGGGCGGGTATTTATCAGGCTCTCTCTCCCTCATCTCCGATGCCGGCCATATGTTCATCGATGCCTTCTCCCTTCTCCTTGCCCTGGGTGCGATCCAGGCTGCCCGATCTCTTCCGACGAAGGAACGGACCTATGGACTCCACCGGGCCGGGATCTTTGCTGCCTTCATAAACGCACTCTTTCTCGTGGGAGTGAGCGGAGTTATCCTGTTCGAGGCCTACGGGCGTTTCACAAAACCACAACCGGTGGACGGGGAATTGATGCTCGTGGTTGCGATCATCGGGCTTGCTGCAAACATATACGTTGCATACCGTCTCCACGGGAGCGGAGACGTAAACGTCCGCGGTGCATTCCTACATGTTACGGGAGATGCCCTCTCCTCGCTGGCGGTGATCGGGGCTGCAGTCTGGATCACCGTTACCGGCCAGACGATCGCCGACCCTCTGCTTTCCGGGGCGATCGCGATCGTGATCCTCGTGTCTGCAACAGGAATGCTCCGGGAGACAATTGCTATTTTCCTCCAGTTTACCCCCCGTGGACTTGACTACGACAAGGTGATCCGCGAGATGGAATCTACACCGGGTGTCGCAGGGGTGCACGATGTCCATATCTGGAGCCTCAGCTCCCACATCTTTATCCTGGATGCCCATGTATACTGCTGCGAACCTGACGTTGTCCGAATCGAGGATATCAAGAAAGAGATCAAACACAGGCTGGAGCAGTTCGGGATCCTCCACTCCACCCTCGAATTCGAATGCAGGGAGTGCCGGCAGGGTGGCTCGGCTGCATGCACGATCCTTTCGGAATGCGAACCTCCGGCTCCATCTCGTTAGGATCCGGTCCCGTACCCGGTATCGCGTCTATTCCATCGGTCGGGGAGGCATTACCGGTCATCTGCAAACTCCCTGCATGCGAGAAGCGCCAGGAACGGCAGGAGAACGATCCAATAATGAAGGTACTGCCGGACCAGCAGTGTGGCGGCAAAGACCAGGACGAAAAGGGCGATCGCCCGTTCGTCGGGGGTCCGTAAACCCCTCCGGATGACGCTCCCCGATGCGAACAAGAGGGTCGGAAACACCATGGAAATGCTGGCCAGGAGGTTGATCGCACATGAGAAGAGGTCCTCCGCGTGGTAGTTCGGGATCTCCGCGATGGTCCCGGATCCGAGGTAGGCCGGAGCGATCCCAAGGGTCCAGTAGAGGGCATTCATCGTGGTCGTCTCGCCATATGCCAGAAACAGGATTCCGAACGAGGAAAGGCCCACTAGGATGGAGGGCACCAGGAACAGGTAGTACCGCCGATCTCCCCGGGCCCGCATCAGATACAGGAGCGGGATGATCGCAAGAAAGGCATACTGTTTGAATCCGAACGCGAGACCGACCATGACACCCGACATTGCCCACTGCGACCGCCGCGCAAGAAGGAACGACAGGAGAAGGAAAAGCACGGTGAACTGCTCGGAGAAGAGGAAATAACCCTGTACGAATACTGCGGCGACCAGGTAGAGGAGACCGGCAAAGAATCCGGTGACCTGCCCGTAATCCTCCTTTCCGAGAATGTAAACGATCAGGGCAGAGATCACGTTGATCGCGGCCATGACGGCGATGTCGATGGATTGCGCGGGGGCGGCAAGGTCCATCAGGGCGACTACGGCATATAGGAGAGGAGGTTTCGGGTCCACGAAATCCACGTAGGGAGTAAATCCTTCGATGATGATCCGTGCCATGTAGTGGAAACGATCGGCATCTATTCCGGCCCATCCGCCGGAGCTCACATGGTACATGATGGCTGCAATCGAGGCTGCCACCACGAGGTAGATCCCTGCAGCAACTGAAATTGAGAGTCTGCCGCCGGGTTTCGTCGTCACAGGTTCCTGTTCAACCGCCAATGCAAGTACCTTCTTTTCGTTCCCTGCCCGNNGGCATAAGGCGGGAAAAACGTGTCGTTTCCCACACCCGGTGCGACCACGCGGAAATCGCCGTTTTTCGGGGAATGGATAAATTTTCCGTCCAATACCGGAGCCGGAATCGACGGGGAGCCATCCGACTTCAATTACAGACCCCCGGGCGGGGGGTATAGCAAGGATTTAATGTTCTTCGCGCAGAGGGTTGGATCATTGGTGAACGGAGCCAGGACGATGCCAGAGGGGGTAATCATATGGTACGAGGATGACGACCCTGCAATAGGGTATGCGGTGAATGTGCTCTCTCATATTCTGGGTCCGGCGAGGCTTGTTCCAAGAAAGGAGATCCCGTTGGGAATAAAAAACCCTGCTCCTCTGATCCTGGGCATCCGCGAATCCGACCTCACCGTGGGAGGACTGCGCACCCTCCCGGAAACCCTTCAAAAAATGCCCTGGGTAAACCGGATCGTTCTTTTTGTCCTCTCGGCAGGAGGGGAGGGTCGGATCCTCACGGGCATCGCGGAGAGATCTCTACCAGATGACATCCCTCACGAGGTGGTGCTCTTTCCGCTCGCAGACGGGATGCCGAGGAGGAACGAGATCATCGGATTTGGCCTGGCCATGAGGGAAAAGTTACTGGCGACCGGGAGACCTGCCCCTGAAGCATTCATCAGAAAAAAAATCGAAGAGTTTCTTTCGTCTCACCATACCTGCACACTCTGCACCGGGAGCGGGAGCAGGGTACGGGCAAGTCCGGCGGAGTACCATTACCATGACGGAACCCTTGTCATCCTCTCCGAAGGTGGAGAGAAATTCGCCCATATCCTCCTCAATCCCCGGGTTTCGGTCGCCATATATACCTGCGACGGTAAAACCCCGATGGCAGGGATGCAGATCCAGGGAGAGGCGACGATGGTAACGCCCGGGACATCCCTCTATCGCATGGAGATAGGGATTCGCGGAATGGACCCGGATCGTGTCATGGCACTCCCATATATCCTCCACATGATCCTCGTGAAGCCCGGAAACATTGAGTTCTGCAATCCTGTCTGGCAGAAAGAAGGCTACGATATCCGGCAGGTCTACCGGTTCGGATGAGAGATCCCCCGGGTATATCTGAACGCTTTTTCGAATGAAAATGGCTCCGCAATTTTCATTCTATATGTTTGTGTCCCGATGAGAATGATGGGGTTTTTTGATACAACCGGGGAGGAGGATGCAGTTGAGGCAAGCCATGGGCCGGGGAATATTCAGTCACACTCTTCCGAATTAATCCCCTGCCGGTAGGTGTTCAGGCTGGCGAGGAAGCCTACTATAATATTGAAGTAGAAGAAGAGGCCTCTCCAGAGCAGGATGAACATGCCCAGTACTGCCGAGGGTATGATCAGGGCATAAAGCGAAGCGGCAGAGATCTCTGCGATTCCTGAAGAGCCGGGAGTGAAAGGGACCATCATGATCACTGCGATGATCAGCTGGAAGAGGTAGGACTCGGCGATGAAGGGCGGCTGGCCGAGGGCAACGAGCAGGATAGAGGCCACGAAGAACTCCGAAACCCAGAAACCCGTCGTGCAGCCCAGGCCAAGGATAAGACCCCTGCTGTTACCTGTAAAAGACCTGATCCCCGAAAAGAAGTTCTCGAGTTCGTCGTCCGCCCGTTCGATCATTTTCCGGATCGTTTTCCCTGGAGCTCGACGCTCGATCCATTCGAGGATCTTTTTAAACACAGCCTTTGCCGGATCGGGCTTCTTTACGGAATAGTAGATCAGGGCGATGATGCCTGCTATGAAGATCCAGCCAAGGAACATCGCAAGGGCAAGCCCCGTGCCGAGCTGATTCCAGATAGGACCGAGGATTGCGATTGCGAGGATCCCCATGACAACGAGGACGGCACCGTCGAGAACCCTCTCCATGATCACGACGGCTGTCGCATCCCCTACCTTGACGGATGCCTTGTAGAGTTCGTGCACCCTGACAGGATCTCCCCCTGCCTGTCCGGGGGTAATCGCCCCTGCAAAAAGGTTTACAAGGACGGTATTGAAAAGATAGCGCAGGTTCACGTCGTAGCCGAGGGACCGGGTCATGACTTTCAGCCGGAGAGCCCAGAAGACCAGGGAGACGATGCGCAGAGCGATTGCCCCGAAAAGAAAAAGGATATTGATCCGCAGGATGGCATAGAGGGTATCCACGTTGAAGGTAGCAGCAAAGACGGCGACGATTACCACCGAGCTGATGGCAATGGAGAGCAAGATCCAGGTCTTTTGCGATCTCTTCATGGCAGCGGGAAAAACCTCTAAAAATCCGTACACATCTATTCGGGAAGGCACCACTTGAATGTTGCGAAGGATTGGATTGATGCGATGCTCTGATCCTCTATTCTCTTTGCGGTGGCAGGGATGTTCTCTTATCATGAATCCTGCCGTGAAGGATGGAAAGGAGTGTTGATACTTCCCCTTCCAGATCGCCTGAACGGTGGATGTAGAAATCGAGACCATCCTCCAATGCAGAATGGATCCGGTCGTCGCATTCCCCGCCCGAGTACAGGATGAAGATCAATTCGGGATACAGGGGTCTTATCGTACGGAAGAGGTCGAGGCCGTCAATCCCGGACATCCGGATATCGGAAACGACCGCATCATAGCGTTTGTGTAAAAGAGACTGTATCGCATCGGCGGCAGTTGGGCATGATTCGACCTGGATCTCGTCGTGCTCCATGAGTTCCTCTGCCATGAGGTCCCGGATGTCCGGGTCGTCATCCACGAACAGAACCCTGGTTGTGTCACAAGATCGGCTAAGATCTCACCAGCAACAAAGGATCTGAGTTATCCCAGCTAACAAGTATTTCGGTCATCAGAAAAGTGAACCAGTAGATCCGCCGCGGGGGCGCCCCGTC
>DAEV01000097.1 GCA_002509495.1 Methanolinea sp. UBA473
TGAGATCCCTGATTGGACAGGCTCCTCGAGATAGGCGGAGAACTGCGTGGGATTCGTATCATCGGGTCCGCCCCAGCACATGCTGCAGTAGAAGCCGACCCCGTTCGACTGGTCGCCGTAGTCGTACAGGTCGGGGAAATCACAGATCATGTGGCCGTTTTCGTGGCAGAAGGTCGCCAGGGCAAGGGCACTGCCCATGTTGGTGATCTGGTAATCCATGCACTTCTTCGGAGTGCCCGTCTCGAACGGGGCCGCGAGGCACCACGAGTGGGGCCAGAGTCCCTCGGCCCAGTTGTTGGGGCAGTCTCCGGCATAGAACACGTTTACGGCATAGATGTATCCTTCCTCGTCCGCGCTCAGCGCATCGAACCCGAATCCCTTCTCTTTCAAATCCGAGAGGGCCTCCTCCACGAGTTCCCTGGCCCGTATTCCCTGCTCGATCATGGGGTTGCTGTAGTATTCTTCGGGATGTTTCGCGGTGTAATACCCGGTCACGACATTCGTGTACTTGAGCCTGCCCCCCGATTCGTCGAAGAAGAAGTCGTAGACCGAACCGTTGTTCCCAAACCCGGTGTATCCCTTCTTATTGCAGAAGTCCTCCACTTCCTGCCGGGGAATGGTGCCCGGCTCGTCGGGGAACTGGATCAGGATGCACAGGCCGGAATACTCGCCCACCCGCTCCTCTTCCGGAGGTGCGGGAGCGATTCCGGGGATTCTCAACGCTTCGAGCCTCCTTGCCCGGGCCTTTGCCCTACGCTCCTCCCAGCGGGTCTTTGTTTTCTTCCTCCCGAATGTCTCGAGGGCAATTTGCTTTGCCACGGCACCGGAGACGCGGGCGTGCCGTTCCAGGGAGAGGCGTTCGGGCACGGCTTTCCCGGCCACTATCCCGCTCGGGACGAGTTTCTTCTTGTCCTTCGAAGGTTTTGCATACTGGTAGAACCCGGTGACCGGATCCTTGATCACCGTGAACCCGTCGGGTGTCTCGAATACTGCCTGGTGCTGGTTCCCCCAACCCCTGACGTCAATTTTGCTGCCGTCGGGCTGGGTGAAGGTGAATGTTTTTTCATAGAATGGGTAGGACATATATTTTCCAATATATTCAGTAGATTTAATTGTTTGCTATCTATCTTTGCCATGCAAAAGAAAATGGCAGTAGATCGGAAGATCCATCCGGTGGATCCCTTTGGAGATTGCATCTTTATTGCTCGCCACTCCATTCTCCGGAAACGATCGAAGAGACCCCCGCAACTGGATCCAAAAAAAGAACTTACAGGACATCGTATCTCCTGCCGATGAACAGGATCCGATCTCTCCTCCTTCTCCTGGTGGTGTTCGCCCTTCTCCTCGGAGCGGGCTGCCTCCAGGAACAGAACACCCTTCCCGAACCGACCCCGGGCGCCTCCCACGAGGGTATGCAACAGAACCTGGGGAATATGACCCGCGCGATCCAGGGCTCCCTCGATTCCCTCGACATCAACGTGTCCGATGCGGCCGGGGCACTCGGGACCACCGGCCTTTCAGGCCCCGGGACAGATGCCATCCTCGTCGAGATGGCAGCCTGCCACCCGTCCATCCTCAGTGCCATCACCTACGACCCCAACGGCACGGTGCTTTCTGCCGAACCGGCCGCTGCAAAAATGGTGATCGGCCAGAATATCCTGGAGCAGAGCGTGATCCACCGGACCCTTTCCACAAAGAAGCCCGCGATGGGGGAACTCTTCCCGCTTCGCCAGGGGAGGCAGGGTGTTGCGATCGGGTACCCGGTCTTCTCGGCCAACGGGACCTTCCTCGGAGGCGTCAGCATGGCCTTTTCCCCCTATGCCCTGGTTACCCCCATCACGGAGGAGGCAATGACCCACGTACCCTACACCTACATCGTCGCGCAGCCCGACGGCCTCCTGCTCTATCACGTGAACCCGGCAATGGTGGAGAACGAGACCCTGAACGATACCTTTTTCTCAGACTTCCCGGAGGTTCTCGATCTTGTCGACCAGTATTCCACGAACCGCACCGGGTACACCACATTCTCGTACTTCGCCACGGGTACCACAAAGATCGTCCCGAAAGAGACCTTCTGGGACACGGTGATGCTGCACGGGACCGAGTGGAGGGTACTCGTGATCAGGGAGGTGTGAGAGGGGGCTCTTCCTCCCTCGCAATCTCCCCTGCAGCGGATTTGCTGGAGAGGATGCCCCGATCGAATGGGGATTCCGGATCAGATCTTCGCGGGAATCCAGGGAAGGGAATTTTTTGCCGGTGCGCCGTTGGGAAGGAACGGGTCATGCATAATCCCCGGAGAGTGGAGGGATTTCCGTTTTTTTCCACTACCTTATCCCCGGTTCCCGGACTGCGATCGCCCCGATCTCCTCCGGAGACTATTCCTGTGCTTCCCTGACCCCACGTTCCCATGGAAAAGGAAGAGATCACCAGACCCCCGGAAGGGGAAACGACAGGGCAGAAGTCTTATCGGCGGTGGAATGGCTCATGAGGCAGGACGTTGAGGATCGGAAAACGTGTTTCCCACGGGTAATTCCGCAATCCTTTTTCATTTCAATTCTCAGAGAATCCAGTATGCAGTCGATCGAGGGGTATATCGAGTATACGCGTCGGGAATATTGTAAAGATGTGAGATGCCCGATTCAATTGCTTCTGGACAAAGAAGTGGAAAAATCTCCCGGGTATGAAGAAATCCGGGCGATCTGTGCGTCTCATTGCCTGCACAGCACCCATGAATTTCACCACTGGCTGACAGGGAAGGGCTACCGGATCGTCAGGCCGAAGGAAAAATAATCTCACCTTTTCCTCTGAACATGCCACCGGCGTTTTCCTGCAGGGGAGATGCCTGAGTCCGGAAGGGGAATCATGTAGTTTCCATGCCACCGGCGTTTTCCTGCAGTGGAGATGCCTGAGTCCCGGAGGGGAATCATGTAGTTTCCATGCCTCCGGCGTTTTCCTGCAGTGGAGATGCCTGAGTCCCGTAAGGGAATCATGAGAGTTTCCATGCCACCGGCGTTTTCCTGCAGTGGAGATGCCTGAGTCCCGTAAGGGAATCACGAGAGTTTCCTGTGTCGTTTTCATGCCGGGATACGCTGGTATCTTGATCGGGAATCACGAGAGTTTTTTACGATTGCGAAATCATTACTTCTCGTGAAGTGTCTCGCAATGGCGAATGCATATCTTGATGTGGGAATCCAGAGCCGGATGAACCGGATCATCAATCCGAAGGATAACCGGGTCGTGATGCTCGCGATCGACCATCCCTATTTCCAGGGGCCGACCACGGGCCTCCGGAACATGAGCAACACCATTAAAACACTCCTCCCCTACTGCGATTGCCTGATGACGACCCGCGGGGCGGTTCGTAGCAATATTGCGCCCGAGGCGCTCGGGTCAAAGCCCATCATGCTGCGGGTGACCGGGGGGAACAGCGTGTTGTTCGAAGAGTTGAGCGATGAACAGTTGACGGTGAGCATCGAAGAGGCCGTCCGGATGGATGCGGCCGGGGTCGCGGTCAGCGTGTTTATCGGCTCCGCCAACCAGCAGCAGACGATTCTCAACCTCACCGACATGATCAATTGCGCCGAAGAATACGGAATGCCTGTCCTGGCGGTCACCGCCGTCGGCAAAAATATGGCCCGGGATCTGCGCTACCTGGCGCTGGCATCCCGTATCTGCCAGGATGCCGGGGCCAGGATTATCAAGACCTACTATTGCGAGGAATTTTCCAAGCTGGTGGACTGGGTGGCTCCCACTGCGGTCGTCGTTGCGGGAGGCAAGTATACCAGTCCTCCCGACGCTCTCCAGATGGCCTATGACTCCGTCCAGGCGGGTGCCGTGGGAGTGGATTTCGGGCGCAATATTTTCCAGGATGCCAATCCCCTCGGCATGATCAAGGCAATCGGCTCGATCGTCCATGGGAATCATACCGTAAAGGAAGCCCTGGATCTCTACAATGCATGCCTGCCCGGTGCATCCAGGCTCGATTAAAATTTCAGAATCTCCTTTCCATGTACGCTCCACGGGGAACCCCATGAAAGCCGCAGTCTATTATTCGAACAGTGACATCCGGACCGAAGAGGTGGAGGATCTCTCCGTCGGACCAGGGGAGATCAAGGTCAGGATCATGGCGTGCGGGGTGTGCGGGTCGGACGTCATGGAATGGTACCGGAAAAAGCGTGCAGGAAGGCCCGGGGGGATCGGAGCGTTCGGACACGAATGCACGGGAATCATTGCGGAAGTCGGATCGAAGGTCGATCCGAAATGGAAGGTAGGGGACCGGGTCGTGGTGACCCACCATGTACCCTGCAACACGTGTCCTGCGTGCATACGAGGCCATACGACCGCATGTACCACCCTGCAGACAACGAAATTCAAGAATGCATATGGGGGGTTTGCAGAATACGTCGTGCTGCCCGGCATCAACGTGGACCGGGGGATCCTGCACCTTCCCGGATCGGTTTCGTTCGATGCGGGAACCTTCGTGGAACCCCTGGGATGCGTGGTGCGGGGGCAGCAATTCGCCCCCACCTCGGAGGGTCGATCCGTCCTGATCCTCGGCGCCGGGATCACAGGACTGCTGCATCTCCAGGCGGCCCGGGTGAACGGTGCGGGATTGATCGCCGTCTCCAACCCGAGTCCCGAACGGTTGGAGGTCGCCCGGAAATTCGGCGCCGATGCGACCATTTCCGCTACGGATGATGTTCCCGAACGGTTCAAAGAATTGAACGGCGGCCTGGGTGCAGACACCGTCATTATGACCGCACCGGTTCCCATTTGCGTGAAACAGGCCCTCGAAGCCGTCGGACCCGGGGGTACGATCTTATTTTTTGCCCCCACCAACCCTGAGATCCAGTCCGGGATCAATCTCTGGAACCTGTGGCAGAAGGAGGTCACGATCACCCATTCCTATGCGGCCGATTTCCATGACCTTCAGACGGCCCTGAAATGGATCCAGTATAAACGAG